>NZ_CP187479.1:1422500-1722500 GCF_049818055.1 Desulfosceptrum tomskiensis | reverse complement strand
CGGTGTCCCGGTAAGCGAGGTTAAGATCGTCATGGTCAACGGCCAGCAGGCCACCCTGAAGTGGCGACTGCGTGACGGCGACCGCGTCGGAGCTTTCCCCCCGGTAGCCGGAGGCTGAGAGGATGGGTTCGGTTCGTTACGAGCGCAGCATCATCCTTCCGGGGTGGGGCCAGGCGGGACAGGATGCCCTGCGCAACGCCAGGGTCCTGGTTGTAGGCGCGGGGGGGCTGGGATCGACCGTGCTGATGTACTTGGCCGCCGCCGGGGTGGGCACGATCGGCATCGTCGACGGGGATCGGGTCGAACTGTCGAACCTGCAGCGCCAGGTGCTTTACGGCACCGGCGACGTCGGCCGGTCCAAGTGTGTCGCGGCGGCCTGCCGGCTGGCCGACCTGAACCCGGAGGTCCGCACCGTGGAGCACTGTACCCGCTTCAGCGCGGTCAACGCGGCCGGAATCCTGGAGAATTACGGGATCGCCGTTGACTGTACCGACAACCTGGGGACGCGGTACGACCTTAACGAAGCCTGTTGGCGCAAGGGCATTCCCTGGGTTTACGGGGCTGTGTCCGAGTATCACGGCCAGGTTTCCACCTTCATCCCGGGCCGGACCGCCTGTTTCCGCTGCCTGTACCCAGTGGCGCAAGAGGAAACGGCCCGGCATCCGCGAGGAGTCCTGAACGCCCTCGTGGGCACGGTCGGCGGCATCCAGGCCGGCGAAGTTCTCAAGTTGATAATAGGCCTCGGGAAACCGCTGGCCGGAAGGCTCCTGGTCTGGGAGGCCCTGCCGGCGGCCTTCACTTCGTTCATGCTGGACCGTGACCCGGCCTGCCCCATCTGCGGCACTTGAATGGGTATTGGGTATTAGGTTTTAGGTGTTGGATTTTGAAATAAGACAGGGACTCGATTAACCGAGTCCCTTGCTTTATGTTCCGCAAGTTGCGCCTACTGTTTAGCACACCCTTGTCCAATACCCAACACCTATCAGATATCGTTGGCGATGCTGCTGAGTTTCCAGGTCCCGTCTTCCTTGACGAAGACCATCTCGACCACGCCGATGCCGCCCTCGTCGTCGTAGAACTCCATGAAGGTGACAAAGCGCCCGTCGCTGCACAGCTCGTATCCCCGCTGCCTTAGGCGGTGTACGCCCCCTTCGGGGTAAGGGCAGGTGACCTTCCCGCCGTGCGACGTGTAGACCAGCCCGGCCTTTTCGATGGCGACCGTGCGAGAGGTGAGCTGCCTCATCGTCCCGAAATCCCTGCCGGCCATCGCGTCAACGAACCTGTGGGCCAGGCAGTCGACAAAGTTGCGCTGTTCCTTTTCGGCCTCCAGTCTCTGGATTTCCGCCTCCAGGCTCCGGCATCGCGCCCGCAGCTCTTCCGCTTCGTCCCCCAGTTGCCGGCATTGGTCCTTAGTCCCTGAAGCAACGGGCGTGGTGAAAGCGCATCCCGCGAGCACCGCCAGGATGGTGATCAGCGTTTTAAACAAGCTGCTCCTAACCATATCTCTACAGCTTCTTCACCAGCAATTTTGCCGAGTCGATGACCCTGGGGCCGCACCACAGGTCGACCTGGTAGACGCCGGGTTCTTCAAAGGCTACGTTGGTGCAGAAAGTGATCAGCTCGCGGACCTGGGGGTGGGGAGGGGCGCACAGGAAATGCGGGCTTTCTTTGCGTTCCCCGTTTGGCTTGATCAGCATGTAAAAGAGATTGTAAGTACGTGACTCGTGAAAACCGGTTACCCTGGTGACCATTTGAAAAGAGACGGGCTGCGCCGGAAAGGAGGGCACGATGAACCGGTCGATTTCAAGAGCGCCGTCCGCCGCGTCAAAGAACCGTATGCCGAACGATCTCAACCCGAGGTCCAGCATCTCACCAGCTCCCTGGAATCATTCTGAGAAGAGATTCCATTCTCTTCCAGGAAGTTCCTTCTCAAACATTTCGACATATTGAGCGTTGGGCATTGAGATTAATAAGGAGAAGCGCCAGCTTCACAGGGCTTGCAGCAGAATGGCAGCCGCTATCCCCACGGCGACGGTGAGCAAGAGGTTCCTGGTCTTGGCGGCCACGGCAAAGCAGGGGATCGCCGCCAGTAGGGCATAGTTTTCCGCGGTCAAGAAAGGCCGCCCGTTTTCAAGGAGCAGTTCGGGAGCCAGCAGGGCGGCCAGCACGGCCACGGGAACGAAACTCAGCCAGCGCACAAACCCCGCGGGTATGCCGACCTTGGCGAGTACGGCCAGGGGCAGCATCCGCGGAATGTAGGTTACGACGGCCATTCCTAGGATGACCCAGATCTTTTCCATCTTTCCCACCCCGTAGCAATGCTGGCGGCCAGTATGGTCGCCAGGATAATATTCCAGTTGCCCTCGACGAGCATGGCACCGGTGATGGACAGGGCGCCGGCAATCAGGGCCGTGCCAAGCAGGAGACGGTCCTTGACCTGCACGACGAGGAGCGAAATAAACATTGCCGGTAGGGCGAAGTCCAAAGGGAGCCTGTCCAGGCCGGGAACGATCGTGCCGCTCAGCGCTCCGATTAACGAGCCGGTGTTCCATGCGAGGTATGAGGCCAGGTTGGTGCCGTACATAAAGAAGTGATGGCGCTGCCGCTGGGCGTATTCGGTGCTGTTGAGGGCAAAAGTTTCGTCGGTGATGCCCGTCCCCAGGAGGGCCAGGTCAAAGAACCGCAATCTTCGGACGTAGCGGACCAGGGAGGCGCTCATCAGGATGTGCCGCAGGTTAACCAGGAAGGTGGTGGCGATAATCGTCCACGGGTCCATGGCCGCGGCGAACATCCCTGTGGCGATGAACTGGGAGGCCCCGGCGTAAACGAAGGTCGACATAGCCATGGTCTCCCACAGCGTCAGCCCGGCCTCGCGCGCCAGCACGCCATAGGCTATGGCAAGCGCGACGTAGCCCAGCATGATGGGGACGGCTTTGCCCACCCCGTGCCGGAATTCTTCTCTTGGCGACAAAACCGGTACTTGGGATTGCATCAGTTCCCTCCGCTAATGCATAACGATTTATATTTTATCATAATCTGTCGGTGAGTTGCCCCGTCGTTTTAACGCGGTTTCTTCTATTGTCGACTGCCTTTTCGTATGCATAAATAGCAGGATGCTTGTCTATCGAGGAGAAAATATATGCGTGTGAAAAAGAAGGGCAACGTCTACCACCTGGATTTTAGGAAGCGCAAGCGGACAGGGTCGGGCAAAACCAAAGCCAAACCCCCTTTGTACGGGGTTCTTTCCGGGCGTCGGTCTGTTAAGCCTGTTAAAAGAAGGCGCCCGGCCAGCCTCGACCCCAGGGGTAAGCCCATCCAGGCCATGTTTATTTTCGGGGTGATTGTTTTCCTTGTCACCGTATACCTGCGGCTCAGGTGACAGGAACGCCGGCGGGGCAGGAAACCCGTTTTTTGCCGGTCATGGACAGGCTTGAGGGCCAATGCAATATTTTTGCGCCACGTGCCGAATAATCCTTGACACTGCAAACCGTTCTTAGGTATACTTGCAATAATTTATAGCTCAAAGGCTGTGAAGGGGATATTCGGCCTTGTGACCGGGCCGCTGCAGAGAGCCGGGGTTGGTGAAAACCGGTGCGGGGTACAGGAGCCGCGATCACCCTGGAGCTGAAAAGTGAACGGGCGGACAGCGTCCCAGTAGCTTTCTCCGGGTTAGCGACCCGTTATCAAAACTGCCTGCTTGTTGGCGGGCTTGAGGTGGCCGTCTGATAGTGGCGGCAAACAGGGTGGTACCGCGTGGGTAGTGACCCCTCGTCCCTGGCAATCGTTTTTGGCTGTCAGGCGAGGGGTTTTGTTATCTATAGTTTATCTACGGAGGGATTGGGGCAATGGGGCTTATCATCTACCTTGACGGCGAGTATGTGCCGGAAGAGAAGGCGGTTGTTTCGGTATTCGACCACGGTTACCTGTATGGCGACGGCGTATTTGAGGGCATCCGGGCCTACCACGGGCGGGTGTTTAAGCTCCGCGAGCACTTGGTGCGGCTTTATGAGTCCGCGCGGGCCATTATGCTCACCATACCCATCGGCATCGACGAGATGCAGGAAGTGGTCCTGGAAACCCTGCGGCGGAATAACCTGCGCGACGCCTATATCCGGCTCGTCGTCTCACGCGGCAAGGGCGACCTGGGGCTTGATCCCAGGAAATGCCCCCGCCCGACTATCGTATGCATCGCCGCGTCTATCCAGCTCTATCCGGAAGAGTTTTACCGGAAGGGTCTGGAAGTGATCACCGCGGCCACGCGCCGCAACCTTGTGGACGCTGTAAACCCGAGAGTCAAATCCCTTAACTATTTGAACAACATTATGGCCAAGATCGAGGGCAGCCTGGCCGGCACCCTGGAGGCCATTATGCTGAATGCGGAAGGCTATGTAAGTGAGGCTACGGGCGATAACATCTTTATCGTTAAAAACAACGTTCTGATCACCCCGCCTGCTTACCTGGGCATTCTCGAAGGGATCACCCGCAACACCGTAATGGAGCTGGCGGCGATAAAAGGCATCAGGGTTATGGAACAGGTTTTCACGCGGCATGACCTTTATGTAGCCGACGAGTGCTTCCTGACCGGAACGGCGGCGGAGCTGATTCCCGTGGTCAAAATCGACGGGCGGGTTGTCGGGGACGGCAACCCGGGTCCGGTAACCCTGGAACTGCTTGAAGACTTTCGGGCGATGACCAAGATAAACGGGCCCGAAATCTTCCCCGAGTAGAGATCGCTGACCCGGCACTCAACTCGAAGAGCCGTTACGTTTAGAGCTACCGCCGGTCTTCGAGATGCTAGTAGGCTAAATTTGCCTGCAACTCAACTCCATTAGTTGAGTGCTGGGCACCTCATGCTACGACTGTTAGGGAGTGTTCAGGTTGCGCAGGAGTCATGTGGTCCTGAAGGGCCTGGAAAAGGCGCCGCACCGCTCGCTTTTTAAGGCGTTGGGCTTTACCGACGCCGAACTGGAGCGCCCGCTGATCGGCGTGGTCAACGCTGAGAACGAAATCGTTCCCGGGCACATGCATCTCGGGGACCTGGCGGAGGCCGTCAAGGCCGGCATCCGGATGGCGGGCGGCACCCCCGTGTCCTTCGGCAGCATCGCCGTCTGCGACGGCATCGCCATGAACCACGAGGGAATGAAGTATTCCCTGGCCAGCAGGGAACTGATCGCCGACAGCGTCGAGGTCATGGCCCGGGCGCACGCCTTCGACGGGTTGGTCTTCGTCACCGCCTGCGACAAGATCGTCCCCGGCATGCTGATGGCGGCGGCCCGCCTGGATATCCCCTGCATCTTTGTCAGCGGGGGACCGATGCTGGCGGGAACGTATAAAGGGAAGAAAGTGTCGCTGACCGATGTCTTTGAAGCCGTGGGCGCGGTCAAGGTCGGGAAGATGACCGAGGCCGACCTGGCCGAGCTTGAAGAATGCGCCTGCCCCGGCTGCGGTTCCTGCGCCGGCATGTTTACAGCCAACTCGATGAACTGCCTCACCGAAGCGCTGGGGATGGCCCTGCCGCGCAACGGCACCATTCCCGCGGTGAGCGCGGCCCGCCGGCGCCTGGCCAAGATGGCCGGCATGCAGGTGGTTGAACTCGTCGAAAAGGGTATACGGCCTTCCTACATCCTGACGCGGGAGGCTTTTTACAACGCCCTGACGGTCGATATGGCCCTGGGCTGTTCCACCAATACCGTTTTGCATCTTTTGGCTGTCGCCCACGAGGCCGGGGTCAAGATCGACCTCGACGTCATCAACCGGATCAGCGCCCGTACGCCTAACCTCTGCCGCCTCGCCCCCGCCGGACCGGCCTTTATGGAGGACCTGGACGAGGCCGGGGGTATTCCGGCCGTGATGGCCGAGTTGTCCAAGAAAGGCCTTATCATTACGGAACTGCTGACGGTGACCGGCGGCACGGTCGGGGAGAACCTGAAGGACGCCCGAATCCTGCGCAACGAGATTATCCGGGCTTTGGACGACCCGCACTCGCCCACCGGCGGCTTGGCCGTGCTGCGGGGCAATCTGGCCCCGGACGGCGCCATCGTCAAGGCTTCGGCCGTGGCGCCCGAAATGTTGAAGCACCGCGGCCCGGCCCGCGTTTTCAACGCCGAGGAAGAGGCCGTCGAGGCCATCATGGGCGGCGGGATCAGTCCGGGAGACGTTGTGGTCATCCGCTACGAAGGGCCCAAGGGCGGTCCGGGGATGCGCGAAATGCTGACGCCGACCTCGGCCATCGCCGGGATGGGCCTCGACAAGGACGTGGCCCTGCTCACCGACGGCCGTTTTTCGGGGGCCACGCGGGGGGCCAGCATCGGGCACGTTTCGCCCGAGGCCATGGAAGGGGGCCCGATCGCCGTCATCCGGGACGGCGACATGATCGAGATAGATATTCCCAACAGGTCGCTCAACGTTGACCTGACACAGGAAGAGATTGCGGGCAGGCTGTCCGAGTGGCGGCCTCCCGAGCCGCGGATCAAGCGCGGTTACCTCGCCCGCTACGCCAAGGTCGTGGGTTCGGCGGCGGGAGGAGCCATCATTCAAGACTAGCCCTGGGGGAGGAAGTACGAAGTGTTGTTGACCGGAGGACAGATTCTTCTCGAATGTTTAAAGGAACAAGGTGTCGAGACCATCTTCGGCTACCCCGGGGGCGCGGTACTGCCTATCTATGACGCCATCTACGATTCCGACATCCGGCACATTCTTGTGCGACACGAACAGGCGGCCGCCCATGCCGCCGACGGTTATGCACGGGCCAGCGGCAAGGTTGGCGTCTGCCTGGCCACCTCCGGACCCGGGGCCACGAACCTGGTGACGGGCATTGCCAATGCCGCCATGGATTCGGTGCCCATGGTGGCCTTTACCGGACAGGTGCCGACCACTCTCCTGGGTCGTGACTCCTTCCAGGAGGCCGACATCACCGGGATCACCATGCCGATCACCAAGCACAATTACCTGGTCCGGGACATCGCCGACTTGGGAAGGATCGTCAAGGAAGCCTTCTTCATCGCCAGCACGGGCCGGCCGGGCCCGGTCCTGGTGGATATCCCGCGCGATATATCGGCAGGTACTTTTGACTATCATTCTTACGAACATCCCGTGCGCCTGCCGGGTTACAATCCCAAGCTGACGGCCAACCCCCGCCTGGTGGCCGAGGCCATTCAGGCCATCGCCCAGGCGCGCCGTCCCGTGATTTACGCCGGCGGCGGCGTCATCAACTCCGGCGCGTCCGAAGAACTGCGCCAGCTGGCCGAGGCGATCATGGCCCCCGTGACCACGACCCTGATGGGACTCGGCTGTTTCCCGGGGGACCACCCGCTCTCCTTGGGGATGCTGGGCATGCACGGGGCCAAGTACGCGAACTACGCGGTCTACGAGTGTGACCTGCTGATCGGTATCGGCGTGCGCTTCGACGACCGCGTTACCGGCAAGATCGAAAGCTTCGCACCCGAAGCGCGCATCATCCATATCGACATCGACCCCGCGGAAATGGGGAAGAACGTCCCGGCCCACATCGCCATCGCCGGGGACGTCAAGCACGTCCTGCGCCAGCTGCTCGACGGGCTGATGGCCAATCCTAACCCGGCATGGGCCGAAAAGATCAAGGAGTGGAAGCGGGAATACCCGCTGACTTTCGCGCAAGGCAAAGGCCTCAAGCCCCAGTACGTGATCCGCCGGATCAGCGAGATCTGCGGGGAGCGGGCCCGCATCTGCACCGAGGTCGGCCAGAACCAGATGTGGACCGCCCAGCACTATACCTTCACCCGCCCGCGCAGCTTTATCTCGTCCGGCGGGCTGGGGACGATGGGATTCGGTCTTCCTGCGGCCATCGGCGTGCAGGTGGCCTGCCCCGGCGAGATCGTCTTCGACATTGCCGGGGACGGCAGCATCCAGATGAACATCCAGGAACTGACGACGGCGGTCAACTACGAGCTCCCGGTCAATGTTGCCATCCTCAACAACGCCTGCCTGGGCATGGTCCGGCAGTGGCAGGAGCTGTTCTACAACCGCCGCTACTCGCATACCGAGCTGAAAAACCCCGATTTTTGCCGCGTGGCTGAAGCTTTTGGCGCCGAGGCCATCAAGGTGACCAAGGAACTGGAGGTTCGTCCGGCCATCGAGCAGGCCGTTAAGTCCTCCCGGCCGGTGGTAATGGATTTCTGCGTCGAACAGGAAGAGAACGTAATGCCGATGGTGCCTCCTGGTGAGGCTATCAATAAGATGCTCGGCTAATCAGTTGTCCGTCGTCCGTCGTCAGGTGTCGGTAAATCAAGGATGCATCGGCCTAGCCGATGCCCCCCGATTTCACTTCCATTTCGCCTGCTGCCCGCTGCCTGTTGACTGACGACCGAATGGGGGAGGCATTTTACATATGCGTAGTGTGTTTACCGTCCTGGTTGAGAATAATCCGGGGGTTTTGGCCCGGGTGGCGGGCCTTTTCGCCCGGCGGGGCTACAACATCGACAGCCTGGCCGTCAGCCGCACCGACAACCCGCGCGTCTCCCGCATGACCATCGTCTGCGAGGGAGAGCAGGCGGTGCTTGACCAGGTCGCCAAACAGCTCAACAAGCTGATCGAGGTGATCAAGGTCGAGGACATCACCCAGGAGCCCCATGTCGACCGCGAGCTTATCTTGATCAAGGTCAATGCCGACGCCTCGGTACGCGGGGAAATCATGCAGATCGTCGAAATTTTCCGCGCCCACATCGTCGACATAGGGCGCAACACGCTGATTATCGAGGCCACCGGCGACGAAGGAAAAATCAACGCCATCGAGCAGGCGCTCCGGCCGTTCGGCATCCGGGAATACGTCCGGACCGGCAAGATCGCCCTGCTGCGCGGCAGTAAAACCGTTACACACGATGGGGAGGATGAAGAGTAAATGCGTGTCTACTACGATGAAGACGCCAGTCTCGACCTTTTGCAGGGGAAAAAAGTCGCCGTTATCGGCTACGGGAGCCAGGGTCACGCCCAGGCCCAGAACCTCGCCAACAGCGGCGTCGACGTGGTTGTCGGGCTGAGGCCGGGCAGCACCAACTGGAACCGCGTCCAGGAAGACGGGCTCGTCGTCATGCCGGTCGAGGAAGCCGCCAAAGCGGCCGCCATCATTCAGGTCCTCGTTCCCGACGAAGTCCAGCCCCGGATGTACGCCGAGTCGATCGCCCCTCATCTCACCGAGGGCAAGGCGCTGATGTTCTCGCACGGCTTTAACATTCATTACGGGCAGATCGTCCCGCCGCGCGACGTCGACGTCTTCATGGTAGCCCCCAAGAGCCCGGGGCGCATGGTCCGTCGCCTGTACCTCGAGGGGCGCGGCGTGCCGGGGCTGATCGCCGTGGCGCAGGACTACACCGGCCAGGCCAAGAAACTGGCTCTTGCTTACGCCAAGGGGATCGGCTGCACCAAGGCCGGCGTCTTTGAGACAACCTTCGCCGAGGAAACCGAGACCGATCTTTTCGGCGAGCAGTGCGTCCTATGCGGCGGCGTTTCCGAGCTCATCAAGGCCGGGTTTGAGACCCTGGTCGAGGCCGGGTACGCCCCCGAGATGGCCTATTTCGAGTGCCTGCACGAACTGAAGCTCATCGTCGACCTTATTTACGAGGGCGGCCTCACCAAGATGCGGCAGAGCGTCAGCAACACGGCGGAGTTCGGGGATTACCTGGTCGGTCCCCGGATCGTCAACGAGGACGTGCGCGAGGAGATGCGCGCCGTTCTGGCCGACATCCAGGACGGGACCTTCGCCAGGGAGTGGATCCTGGAAAACCAGGCTAACCGCCCCTTCTTCAACGCCATGCGCAAGCGCAACCGCGAGCACCTGATCGAAGAAGTCGGGGAAGAGCTGCGGAAGATGATGCCCTGGCTCAACAAGGAGTAAGTCGTCAAATACGACTTACTCCTTGGGCATTGGGTGTTCGGTGTTAGGACTTGAAGTAGAACAGGTATACCGGGATTGCGTGGGCCTTCAGGCCCGCGCTCCATTATATGTCTTAAGGAATAAGGAAAAAGAGGAGAGGTATCGTGTCTGACAGGTTGTACATTTTTGATACCACGCTCCGTGACGGGGAGCAGTCGCCCGGCGTAAGTCTGAACATCAACGAAAAACTGCAGATAGCCCGGCAGCTTGCCAATCTCGGCGTCGACGTCATCGAGGCGGGATTCCCCTTCGCCTCGCCGGGCGACTTTGAGGCTGTCCAGGCCATCGCCCGCGAGATCCGCGGCGTGACCATAGCCGGTCTGGCGCGGGCGAACTTCGCCGACATCGACCGGGCATGGGAGGCCCTGCGCTATGCCGACCAGCCCCGTATTCATACTTTTATCGCCACCTCTGACATTCACCTTAAACACAAGCTGCGCATGAGCCGCGAGCAGGTCCTGGAGGCCGCGGCCGCGGCGGTCAGGCGCGCGCGTTCCTATACTTCGGATGTCGAGTTCTCGGCCGAGGACGCTTCGCGTTCCGACCTCGAGTTTCTCTGCCGGGTTGTGGCTGCAGCGATCGAGGCCGGGGCCACGGTCATCAACATCCCGGACACCGTCGGCTACGCCACGCCGGATGAGTTCGGCGCCTTCATCGCCGGGATTATGCAAGGGACCCCCGGCATCGAAAAGGCGGTCTTAAGTGTCCACTGCCACGACGACCTGGGGCTGGCCGTGGCTAATTCCCTGGCGGCGGTAATCAACGGCGCGCGGCAGGTCGAAGGGACCATCAACGGGATCGGCGAGCGGGCCGGGAACGCCGCCCTGGAAGAGCTGATTATGATCTGTTACACCCGGCGCGACCGCATGGGCATTGATTTGAGGATCAATACCGAGGAAATCTACCGCACTTCCAAGCTGGTCAGCCTGCTGACGGGCATGCCCGTGCAGTTCAACAAGGCCGTGGTCGGCAAGAACGCTTTCCTGCACGAGTCGGGCATCCACCAGGACGGCGTCCTCAAGGAGCGTACCACTTATGAGATTATGAACCCGTCGATGGTGGGGATCACCCGCACCAACCTCGTCCTGGGCAAGCACTCCGGACGGCACGCCTTCCGGCAGCGCCTTGCCGAACTGGGTTACAGCCTGACCGAGGAAGAACTCAACGCCGCTTTCGTGCGCTTCAAACAACTGGCCGACACCAAGAAGAACATCGAAGACGAGGACTTGGAGGTTATCGTCGAGGAGCAGATCCGCAAGGTCCCGGCCACTTATGAACTTGAGTACCTGCACATCTTCAGCGGCACGACGGTGAAGCCCACCGCCGTCATCGCCCTGGTCGTCGAGGGAGAGCTGGTCCAGGAAGCGGCCTGCGGCAACGGCCCGGTCGACGCCGTTTACAAGGCCATCGAAAAGATCACCGGCAAAAAGTATATGCTGATCAGCTACGTCATCGACGCCGTCACCGGCGGGACCGACGCCCTGGCCAACGTTACCCTCAAACTGGCCAACGATCAACAAAAGGTCTTTACCGGGCGGGGCATCAGCACCGATGTCATCGAGGCGAGCGCCCGCGCCTATATCAACGTCCTGAACAAGATTGCCTACGACGAACGCCTGAAGGACAGCCACTGAGTGGCTGTCCGCACTGAGCACTGGGCACTGAGCGCTCAAATGCCCAACGCTCAACGCTCAATGCTGATTAAGTGACCGTATCCGATAATTAACGTAACTTTCGAGTAAGGATTGATGAACGCTATGGCTGGTATGACGATCACTGAGAAAATTCTGGCCGCCCACGCCGGGAAGGACCGGGTCGAGCCCGGGGAGCTGATTTCGGCCTCCGTCGACGCCGTCTTGGGGAACGACATCACCGCGCCCCTGGCTATCAAGGAGTTCGAGAAGACCGGGGTGGAGCACGTCTTCGATCCCGACAGGGTGATCCTTGTCCCCGATCATTTCATTCCCAACAAGGACATCAAGTCGGCCGAGCAGGCCAAACTGGTCCGGGATTTCGCCCGCGGGCAGCGTCTGACCAACTACTTCGAGGTCGGCCGGATGGGGATCGAGCACTGCCTCCTGCCCGAACAGGGCCTTGTGGGGCCGGGAGACGTGGTTATCGGGGCCGATTCGCACACCTGCACCTACGGGGCCCTGGGCGCCTTCGCCACCGGGGTGGGCAGCACCGACCTCGCCGCGGCGATGGCCCTCGGCGAAACCTGGTTCAAGGTCCCGGAGTCGATTAGGTTCGTCTACGAGGGCGAGCTTCCCGAATGGGTGGGGGGCAAGGACCTCATCCTGCACACCATCGGCGACATCGGGGTGGAAGGAGCCCTCTACCAGGCCATGGAGTTTACCGGGCCGGTCATCGAGAATCTGTCCATGGACGGCCGCTTCACGATGTGCAACATGGCGATCGAGGCCGGGGCCAAAAACGGCATCGTGCCCCCGGACCGCACCACCGAGGCCTACGTCCAAAACCGCGCCAAACGGCCGTATAAGTTTTACCACAGCGACGGCGACGCCAAGTACGCCCGGACGGTGAACTACGACGTCAGCGAGCTCGAACCGGTCGTCAGCTTCCCGCACAGCCCGGACAACACCCGCTTCGTCACCGAGGCTGACACCGTCGAGATCGACCAGGTGGTCATCGGGTCCTGCACCAACGGGCGCATTGAGGACCTGCGCGAGGCGGCCAAGGTGCTGGAGGGCCGGAGGGTGCACGACAGAGTCCGCTGCATCGTCATCCCCGGCACCCAGGAGATCTACCTGCAGGCCATGGAGGAAGGGCTGATCGCCACCTTCGTCAAGGCGGGCGCCGCCGTGAGCACGCCGACCTGCGGCCCTTGTCTCGGCGGGCACATGGGTATCCTGGCGAAGGGCGAACGGGCCGTGGCCACCACCAACCGCAACTTCGTGGGGCGGATGGGCCACCCCGAGAGCGAGGTCTACCTGGCCGGTCCCGCGGTGGCCGCCGCTTCGGCCGTACTCGGGCGTATCGCCCACCCGAAAGAGGTGAAGTAAATGCGTCTGGAAGGAAGGGCATGGAAGTTCGGGGATAACGTCGACACCGACGCCATCATCCCCGCCCGTTACCTGAACACTTCCGATCCCCGCGAGCTGGCCGAGCACTGCATGGAGGACGCCGATCCGGAATTTCCGTCCAAGGTGGCGCCCGGGGACATCATCGTCGGGGGGCAGAATTTTGGCTGCGGGTCGTCGCGCGAGCATGCCCCGATCGCCATTAAGCACGCCGGGGTTTCCTGCGTGATCGCCAAGACGTTCGCCCGCATCTTCTACCGCAACGCCTTCAACATCGGGCTCCCCATCCTGGAATGCCCGGAGGCCTGCGACGACATCAAGACGGGGGACCGGGTGGCCGTCGAGGCCGATACCGGCAGGATCTACAACCTGACTACCGGCAAGGAGTACAGGGCCCAGCCGATCCCGCCCTTTATGCAGGAGATCGTCGCCAAGGGCGGCCTGATCGCCTACGTCAAAGAAAAACTTAAGGAAAGCAAACCAACAGGACTCTAGACTTAAGGAGCCTTCAAAACCGGGCAAGATCCTAGCGCCTTTTTTGTGGAGGGACCTGTAGTGCAGCAGCAGGTAGAAATCTACGATACCACTTTGCGCGACGGCGCGCAGGGCGAGGGCATTTCCTTCTCAGTTGACGACAAAGTCAAGATCGCCCGGCGCCTGGATAAGCTCGGCGTCCACTACATCGAGGGGGGTTGGCCCGGTTCCAACCCCAAGGATGTGGAGTTTTTCCGGCGGATGCGCGATTACAAGTTCCGGCGCGCACGCCTGTGCGCCTTCTGCAGCACCCGCAGGGTCGGCATTCCGGTCGAACAGGACGGCAACCTGACCGCCACCGTCGCGTCGGGTGTCGGCATCGCGACCTTGTTCGGAAAGAGCTGGGACTTCCATGTTTACCGGGCGCTGAACACCACCCTGGAGGAGAACCTGGCCATGATCCGGGATTCGGTGGCCTTCCTGCGCTCGCGCGGGCTGGAAGTTTTCTACGACGCCGAGCATTTCTTCGACGGCTTTAAGGCCAATCCCGAGTACGCCCTGGCCACGCTCGCCGCCGCCCAGGAGGCGGGGGCGCGGATGATCGTGCTCTGCGACACCAACGGCGGCGTGCTGCCCTCGGAAGTGCCGCCGATCGTCAGGCGGGTTCGGCAGGCGGTGCAGGTCCCGCTCGGCATCCACGCTCACAACGACGGGGGGCTGGCGGTCGCCAACAGCCTGATGGCCGTAGAGGCCGGCGTCGTCCAGGTCCAGGGGACGGTCAACGGCTTCGGCGAGCGCTGCGGCAACACCGACCTCTGCGTGCTGATCCCCAACCTGACGCTGAAGAAAAAAATCCGCACCATCCCCGACGACCATCTCGTCTACTTGACCGAACTCTCCCGCTTCGTCAGCGAAATCGCCAACGTCACCCCCGATCCCCGCCAACCTTACGTAGGCGCCAGCGCCTTCGCGCACAAGGGCGGCGTGCACGTAAACGCGCTCTTGAAAGACCCGCAGACCTATGAGCACATCACCCCCGAAGCCGTGGGCAACAAAAGGAACGTTTTAGTGTCAGAATTATCGGGTCTCGCGAATTTAGTATATAAATACCGGGAACTGAAAATGGGGGACGTGGACAGCGAGGAGACGCGCCGGTTCCTGAACGAGCTTAAAGAACTGGAGTTCCAGGGCTTTCAGTTCGAGGGGGCGGAGGGTTCCTTCGAACTGTTGGTACGCAAAGCCTACCAGGGCTATAAGAAGCCCTTCAACCTGGAGAGCTTGCGGCTGATCATCGAGCTCCGGGAAGACAAACACATCTCGTCGGAGGCGACCATTAAGCTGCGCGTCGGCGACCAGGTGATCCACACCGCGGCCGAAGGAAACGGTCCCGTCAACGCCCTGGACGCCGCTCTGCGCAAGGCCCTGGTGGCTTTCTACCCGCAGATCAACAGGATGAAGCTCAACGACTACAAGGTCCGCGTGCTCAACGAGAAGGCCGGGACCGAAGCGGTCGTCCGGGTTTTGATCGAGACCGGCGACGGGCGCCATTCCTGGGGGACGGTCGGGGTTTCGTCCAACATCATCGAAGCGAGCTGGCAGGCGCTTACCGACAGCCTGGCCTACGGCCTGGTCAAGGCCGAGGAACCCGAGGAGGAAGACGAGTAAATAGATTCCCTGCCTTCCAACATTAGGGGTCCCCTGTTCCCTAACACTTCACCGCCGCCTGCATACCATAAATAAGGATCTTGTAGGACTGCATGATGTGTGATATTTTTATCGGGATGGGGGAATAGGCACCAGATGGGCAAACTTTTCGGCACTGACGGCGTTCGCGGCGTCGCCAACCGCGAACTCACTCCCGAGCTTGCTTACAAGTTGGGACGCGTGGGTGCGTATCTGCTAACTAACGATACAGAAACCCGTTCGATCGTTATCGGGCGCGACACCCGCGTTTCGGGGGACATGCTCGAAGCCGCCCTGATTGCCGGGATCTGTTCCGTCGGCGTCAACGTGTTGCGTGCCGGTATCATCCCCACCCCCGCTGTCGCCTACCTGACCCGCGCCCTCAGCGCGGGAGGCGGCGTCGTCATTTCCGCATCCCACAACCCGTACGAGGACAACGGCATCAAGTTTTTCGGGGCCAACGGCTGCAAACTGCCGGACGCCGTCGAAGAAGAGATCGAGAGGTTTGTCCTCGTCGCCGAGAACGGCCTGTCGTCGCCTACGGGAGATCGGGTGGGACGTGTCTTTGACGTTAATGACGCCGACCGGCTTTACATCAACTTCGCCAAAGGGGCCGGTCCCGCCAGCCTCAAGGGATTGCGCATCGTCGTCGACTGCGCCAACGGGGCGGCTTATCGCGTCGGCCCCCGCATCTTCAAAGAACTCGGCGCGGAGGTCATTCCTCTTGCCGTAGAACCGGACGGCTTGAACATCAATGTCGGGTGCGGCTCTACCAACCCGGCCCGCCTTCAGCAGGAAGTAGTCAGGCAAAGGGCCGACCTGGGCTTGGCTTTTGACGGTGATGCCGACCGCGTCATCGCTGTCGACGAGCAGGGCAATATCGTTGACGGCGACCAGATCATGGTCATCTGCGCGAAGCGTCTGAAGGAACAGGGCCGCCTGGCCGGCGATACCCTGGTAGCCACCGTGATGAGCAATCTCGGCCTGCACCTGGCTTTGCAGGAGGCCGGCATCAAGGTCCTGCAGACCAAGGTGGGGGACCGTTACGTTCTCGAAGAGCTGCTTCGGACGGGGACCAACATGGGCGGGGAGCAGTCCGGCCACATCATCTTCCTGGATCACAACACCACGGGCGACGGCATTCTAACCTCGATGCAGCTACTGAACGCGGTCACCGGCACGGGCCAATCCCTGGGGAGTTTGGCCGGCTGGATGGAGCGCCTGCCGCAGATTTTGGAAAACATCCGAGTCCGCGAAAAAGAGACGATAATGAATGATCCCCGGCTGGAGGCGGCCATCCAAGAACAGGAAGCGCGGCTGGCCGGGCAGGGACGGATCCTGGTAAGGCCGTCCGGCACCGAACCCCTGATCCGCGTCATGGTTGAGGGCAGGAACCGGGATGTTTTAATGCAGGTCGTCAACGAGCTGGTTAAAGTAATCCGGGAGATCGAGCGGTGACAAATACTTGCTTTTGGTCCAACTATTTGGTAATTAGTTTCATGGAGTGATCAACCTGAATAAAGCCGTGGAGGCCATAATTAACTTCTTATAGGAGGTGGTTCACCCGGCGACTGACGACTGAATTGGAAGGTGAGGAATTCGCTGAACGAATTCCATCGAGTCCGACGACAGACGACGGACGACCAACGACTGAATTGAATAGGAAGCGCCAGACCCAGCACTCAACCCGATGCTTGGTTTCCCAAGTTAAGAAAGGGTTTTGCCCCCGGTACCAGAGATTTCGTAGTTCGAATCCGGTACTGGAGGTTGAGTGCCGGGTGACGAGGGGGAGGTTTATCGAAGGATTCGGCGGATGCCTCCCGGCTGGTCACGGCCGTTAGCGACACTACAAATCCGGCGGGCAACCGCCGGGACAAAGGTGCCCGGGTGACAGACGGAAAAGCACAAAAAGGGTGTTTGTCTCTTTATGCCTTTGACAGGCTAAGAGATATTACCTAATAAATGCGGCATGCTGTGCTTCGGCACAGCATTTTTTTGCCTTTAGCTACATTATTCTTGTGTACTTCACTATTCTTGTAGGAGTCTGACCTAAACCTTTCGAAAGGGATTGATGACGACATGTGTGGGATCGTTGGCTATACAGGTTACCAAACCGCCGTACCGGTGCTCCTTGAAGGCTTGCGCCGTTTGGAGTACCGCGGTTACGACTCCGCCGGTATCGCTGTTTTTGAGGAGAACGCTCTTTACTTAAAGAAGAAAGCCGGGGAACTCGAGGTCCTGGTGAACACCATCAACGGACAGTCTTTTAACGGGAAAAGCGGCATCGGGCACACCCGCTGGGCCACGCACGGCGCCCCCACCGACCTCAACGCTCACCCCCACATCGACTGCACCGGCCGCTTTGCCTGCGTGCATAACGGGATTATCGAGAACTACTCGAGCCTCCGGCAGTGGCTGAAGGCCGAGGGGCACATGTTTCGCTCCGAAACCGACACCGAGGTCCTGCCGCACCTCATCGAGCATTACTACAACTTCGACGGCGACCTCTACGAGGCCGTGAAGCGCGCCGTCAGCCGCCTGCACGGCAGCTTCGCCTTCCTGGCCATCGCCCTCAACGAGCCCGGCCGGCTGATCGCCGTGCGCCAGGACAGCCCGCTGGTCATCGGCCTGGGCGAGGGCGAGAATTTCATCGCCTCCGACATCCCGGCCATCCTGCCCTATACCCGCAAGGTCTACCTGCTCGACGACGGCCAAATGGCCGAGGTCACCGACTCCAGGGTCAACATCTTCGACTTTAACGGCAGGTCGATCGCCAAAGACGTCTTCCACGTCAACTGGGAGGCCGAACAGGCCGAAAAGGGCGGCTACGACCACTTCATGATCAAGGAGATCTGCGAGCAGCCCAAGGCCGTCCGGGAAACCCTGCGCGGGCGCATCTCCCCCGACGGCCGCCGCGTCGTCTTCGATGAGCTTTCGCTGGAGGCCGACTATGTCCGCAATCTCAACAAGATCTTCGTTGTCGCCTGCGGTACCGCCTATCACGCCGGCGTCGTCGGCAAGTACGTCATCGAGAAGCTCGTCCGGATTCCGGTGGAAGCCGACATCGCTTCCGAGTTCCGCTACCGCGAGCCGATTATCGGCGGAAACGACCTGGTCATTTTGGTCAGCCAGTCGGGTGAGACGGCCGATACCAGGGCCGCGCTGCGCGAGGCCAAGAGCCGCGGAGCCCACGTTATCGCCATCACGAACGTGGTGGGAAGTTCGATCGCCCGCGAGGCCGACGACGTCATCTACACCTGGGCCGGGCCGGAGATCGCCGTCGCCTCGACCAAGGCTTACGTCACCCAGCTTACCGCTTTTTACCTCTTGGCCCTTTGGCTGGGAGAAGCGCGCGGCACGCTGGCGAAAGGCGACCAGCAGGCCATCCTGTGGGGACTCGGCAATCTGCCCGAGCAGATCGCGCAGACGCTTGAAAACACCGAGTGCATTGCTCAACTGGCGCGCCGGTACGCCGACCGCGAGGACGTCTTCTTCATCGGGCGCGGCCTCGACTACGCCGTCGCGATGGAGGGGGGCCTCAAGCTTAAGGAAATCTCCTACATCCACGCCGAGGCCTACGCCGCCGGGGAGCTGAAGCACGGCACCCTGGCCCTGGTTGTACCGGGCGTTCCGGTGTTCGCCCTGGCGACCCAGCCCGAACTCTACGATAAGACCGTGAGTAACATTAAGGAAGTCAAGGCCCGGGGCGCCGACGTCATCGCCGTGGCCCTCAACGACCACTGCGAAATCCGGGAAGTGGCCGACGAGGTCATCTGCCTGCCGCAGACCCACCCGCTCGTCGCCCCCGTCCTGGCCGTGGTCCCGCTGCAGCTTTTCGCTTACTACGCCGCCGTCGCCCGCGGCTGCGAAGTTGACAAACCACGCAACTTGGCCAAGAGCGTTACGGTGGAGTAGGCTGAGAGAACAGTCTGCCGACAAGGTATAACAATAATCGAACAAAGGGCCCTTGTTCTGGTATAATAATCCCAACATGCCAGATTCAAGGGCCTTTATATCGTTGGAGGGCATATGGATAATCAGTTCTTCGAAAAACCTATCCTTAACTCTCCTTATGAATACCCTGCGAGGCACTGGGAACTTGATGAGCAGGGCCAGCCTACGCAAAGAATTATCGAAAGGCGCCGTCGCGCCGAATTCATCACGCCGATTCCGAAGCCCAGGAAACGCAAGGGTTCATCGGACCAGCAGCAATTGGTTTTCGATGAAGGCAAAGGGCTTTCGACGAAAGCTCAGCAGTATGATCCTACGTCCATTATCAATGAGATTCGACGCCATGTAGATCAGTGGCGAAACAGCCCTCCTGGCGATTGGCGAGTTACGCCTGAAACCGCCCGCCTGCTTCACCACTGGCGATATCATAAGTTCAGCAACATCCAGCCGTTTTTCTGCCAGGTCGAAGCGGTTGAGACGGTCATCTGGTTGACGGAAGTGGCCCCGAAAGCCGGCAAGATCGGCCAGCAATTCAAGGATGTTACACCGCGGCCATAGACTGTTTCGCCATTCGAGACAAGAAACACCTGGCCGAAAAGATGGTTGAGGGTTGCCTTGCCAACCGTACCGGGCTGCCCAGGACCCTGGCCGCGATTCGGGAAAAGATACGTAACTTTGCCCCCGTTCCCGTCAGCGTCAAGGTGCAGGATCTGGACCTGGAGATCAGCCTTTTTTTGAACCAAAAGGCCGGCCCTGACGAATTGCTGGATCAGGCCCTGGAGTTTCCCCAGAAGCTGGCGGAGAAGGATGGCAAACGGGTGGTCGTCCTCTTTGATGAATTCCAGGAGGCGTCCGTTGTTGCCGGCGAAGACGTCTTCAAGCGCATGCGGGCCGCCTTTCAGAAGCAGAACCGGGTCAGCTACCTGTTCTTGGGATCCAAGGAAGGCATCATGCGCAGCCTTTTCTCATCCCGCCGCCAGGCTTTCTACAGGTTTGCCGTGCCGCTCCCGGTTCCCTCTGTGCCGGCGGAAGCCTGGTTGGCGTATATCGTCGGGAAATACGCCGGCCGGGGGATAGAGGCCGACAGGAACGTTGTCGGCGAACTGCTGGAGCTTACCGGCGGCCATCCTTACGATACCATGTTGCTGTGCAACGAAGCCTACCACCTTCTCCTGCAAACGGGCGGCAGGGACTTGACACTGACCTTGCTGAGGCAGGCTTATGCCCAGGCGCTGAGGATTCTGGAGCCACCCTTTACGGAGATTCTCGATGAACTGGGTAGGTCGGCCCACATGCGGGAAGTCATCTGCCGGCTCGCCGCCGACAGTCGACCCTACAAGAGCGGCACCCATCCCAGCAGCGTGGCCAGGACCCTCGACAGGCTGGTTGAGAAAGGTATTATTGAAAAAGTAACAAGAGGTTAGTACCGTTTTGTCGAGCCGATGTTCAGAGACTACGTGAGTGAGCTGTTTGCCTGTTAGGATAAGCACACCGTCCGGCGGGGGCAAGATGCGGGTTGTAACGGTCGCACCGGTGGCCGTGGGGTTGGGTGTTAAACCCGATCAGTGAAGGGGTTGAGCACCCGCACGCCGCCGTAATGCTGCCCAGGGTTCAAGTCCTCCGACCAAATTACGCCGCAGTCAAGGGCCTGTGCGCTGCGGATGATCATCGCGTCCCAAAAGGAAACCTTGTATTGCAGATGCAACTCAATGGCTTCGAGAATATCCTCCGGTTCGGGAATGTGGACGTGCCAGCAGGCGAGATCTTCGATGATGCGCGAGGTCACCTGCGGCGCCAGGGGTCGAATTACCTTCTGTGTTACCGTAACATAAAACTCCTGCAAAACCTGGACGCTAAGACAGCCGCTGCCGGAGTCCCACATCCGTCGCACCAAGTCTGCGGCATTTTTGTGTTTTTCCCCGGCTGAGGCATCGTGGGCATAAACCAAGACGTTCGTATCGATGAACTGTCTTGTCTTGCTACCGCTCATGCAAGTCATCCCTGGTCCATTCGGCCTGTCCTCCGGTGCCCAAGTCGAGCCTGCCCAACAGGGCAAGATGGCGTTCTTTGGCCTTCCGGTACCTGTCCTCTTGACGGGTGGCGTCGCGGAGCAACTGGGTGAGGAGTCCGGACAGCGAGGTGCCCCGTTCTATGGCCAGGTGCTTGGCCCGGCGCAGCAGGGTTTTAGGGAGGGACAGCGTAACGTTTTGCTGTTCCACATTCTTCACCTCCACATGATTAAGTGTAACACGTATTTGCGTGTGGCACAACTGTCCAAACGAAAACCGGGCCGGCGCTGTAAACGGCCTCAGACTTCCCAACCTATGGCCTGGGGTCTGGACGGGCCGGCTCAAAGGAGAGACTTAGGATGGAAAACGCCGAGATCGCCGCGTCCTTCGCCGGGCTTTCCACGCCCTTGATCGCCGACGCATGCCTGCGTCTGGGGCTGCCCCTGAGGCCGGCCCCTCCCGGTATCCGCCCCGTGCTGCCCGGGAGCCGTATGGCGGGGAGGGTGCTGCCCGCGCGCCACTACGGCAGTGTGGATGTCTTCCTGGAAGCCATGATGAACGCCTCGCCAGGGGACGTTCTTGTCATCGACAACGGCGGCAGGCTGGACGAGGGATGCGTGGGGGACCTCACGGTCCTGGAAGCGATGGCTTGCGGGTTGGCGGGGATGGTTGTCTGGGGGTGCCACCGGGACAGCGAGGAACTTGCCGGGGACTACCTGGCCAGGCGGGCGGCGGACCCATCGTACACGTTTCGGAGATACCTGCGCGATCTTGGCGGGGCTATCGAGGAGTAGGCGCAATCAATGCCGCTGATTGGCATCCTGCCGCCAAAGCCAATAACTTAGTAATTCAGGTGTCTGGCACCCATCTTTCATTTGTGAGGGGACGGGTGTGATCAACTAATACCCACGGGCCTTATTGAACGCCTGCCAGAACGGATCGACCACGGGATGCTCTAACCTTGCCTCCCTTCCTCTGTCGATAATAACCATCCCTTTCTCCGGCGCGGTTAGTTGACCTACCACGGAGGAAGCGATCTCTTTGCGCGCTAAGGCATCGACAATCGCCTGGGCCGCATGTTCCCGGCAGGCGATGATCAATGTGCCTTCGCTGATGGACACGTAGGGATCGATGCCAAAACAATCACAGATCTCCATTGCCGCCGGTTCAACCACGATACGTTCTTTCTCCACCCGCAATCCCAAACCTGCGGCCTGGGCTAGTTCGTACAAACCGCCTATAACGCCACATTCAGTCGCATCATGCATAGCGCTGACCCCGTTGTCTCGGACTCCAACCGATACTGCGGTGAGAGCATCCTCGACCACCGACATCTTGAAGAAGAGATCCAAGGCTGCATCTTCTAAATCGCGGCCGCATTTCTCCGCTACGATTTCGGGAAAGACAGTACCTAGGATGCCTGCCGCCTCAATGGCCGGACCCTTGGTAACGATAATCAGGTCTCCGGCCCTCGCCAGCTTCGGTGTAACGTACTCGTCCTTGCCTCCGATACCGATCACGGTTGCCCCGCCGACCATCGGGTAGTGACATCCTTCATAGCGGCCGGTATGGCCGGCGATGATGGAAATGCCGAGCTTTACGCATTCACGGTGGATGGTGTTCCAAAGAATGGCCAGTTCATCTTCGCCGATCTCCAACGGCAGGTTGAGGTCGATAGACAGAAAGCTTGGCCTCAACCCGCAGGTTACGGCATCCGATACAAGAATGTGCACGGCAAACCAGGCTGCCTTCCCCCATCCGAAAGCCGGCACCACAAAAACCGGGTCGGTAGTCAGAGACACCGCGCGGTCGCCGATCTCGATAATCCCTGTGTCGACACCGCTCTGAGGCCCTACAAGAACATTTGTGGCGGGGGCTCCCAGACGCGGATAGATTAGTTCATTGAACACATCCGGCGAGATCTTTCCTGTAGCGGGTAGTTTAAGCATTCCGGGCATTCCCCCTGTTTGTCCCGCAAGTACTACGGATGCTCTGCATTGAACCGTTACGGGCCGAGATACTTGGCTAATATTACTAAAATGATAAAGTTAGTTGGATTATAATTAATTCGCCATTAAACGTCAAGACAAAATGGGGAGAGTTACAGATCCTTGACGGCGCCTGCCATACCCAGTATAATCTCCAGTAATCTGATAGTCATAGTCATATTTACCGCTAGAAATAAGGAGACAGATGTTCGGAAAGTGATTGATGAGTGATCTCACCCGTTTAACGGTCGCTAAAGGAAGGTAGGGAGGTGACGGAGATGTCGGGGATGGCGGGCGGATTGATCTATGCAAATGCTGCGGGGAAGCAGTCTTTCTTGTTCACAGCGACCTAATACAGGTATGCCCGTATTGCCTTGCTCCGGAATACCGCGGCGGCCTCGAAGCTGCGGGCTCGGAGTAGAAGGGGGTATAACCTCTGAAAGAACTGATCGACGAGATTTTAGAATTACGAAAGGAAAGAAACGCCCTTATCTTGGCCCATAACTATCAGCGCCCGGAGATTCAGGATATCGCCGACTTTGTTGGTGATTCATTGGAATTGAGCGTTAAGGCAGCTGAAACGAAGGCTGAGGTTCTTGTATTTTGTGGTGTTCACTTCATGGCGGAGACAGCGGCCATTCTCTCTCCCGAGAAGAAGGTCCTTCTGCCGGATATTGACGCGGGATGCCCTATGGCGGACATGGTTAACGTCGAGGAACTGCGCAGGATGAAAAACGAGCAGCCTGATATGGCTGTTATCTGTTATGTCAACACCAGTGCCGAGGTTAAGGGAGAGTCGGATGCCTGCTGTACGTCGGCAAACGCTGTTAAGGTCGTTCAAAATACAAAGGCCCGCAAGATTCTGTTTGTTCCCGACCGGCACCTTGGGGCTTACGTCAGCGAGGTAACCGGGAAGGAACTTCTTCTTTGGCCGGGTTTTTGCCCTACGCACGCCAGGATCAAACCGGAGGACATTCTGAAGTCGAGAACCGAATATCCAGGAGCGCACGTCGTCGTCCATCCCGAATGCAGCCGGGAGGTAAGATCTCTGGCTGATGCAGTCCTAGGTACCGGTGGTATCATCAGATACGCCAGGGAACGGGATTTCAGCGTTCTGATTGTCGGAACCGAAACGGGAATCCTTTATCGCTTGAGGAAAGAAAACCCCCGCAAAACCTTTGTGGCGGCGTCGGCAAAAGCGGTTTGTCCCAACATGAAGCGGACTACCTTGGAAAAGGTCCTTGAAAGCTTACGGACACTCGCGCCGGAAGTCAGCGTAAGCGAGGAGATCCGGTCGAGAGCAAGGACCTCTTTGGATCGCATGTTGGCCCTGGGCCGTAACTAAATCAACCAAATATCCTCTACTCGTGGTGTGGAACCAATGGACCTGTTCCGTAGCACCAAGGGTAAACATTGCTGATGCTATCATAGTTTGACAATCGCTATCTTGTCCATAAAAACGGCCCGGATTGTACATGCTAGGAGTACTCATCTCTAGTTGATGAAAGCCCTTGGCGTGTAACAGCACATGATCAACATTATGAGTTTCAGGACACGCAGCAGGTAATGGCGAGCATGATGCAAGACATGCGGATACCGGTGGCGATGGCTAAGGTCATATCGGATCCGAAGTCCCGAAAAGCGATAGTCAACATGATGGCTAAGCCGGAAACGAGGACGACTATCCACGAAATAGGCAAGGACCCAGGTTGCACTCGATACTGGTGGATGCTGTACAATAATTTAGAAAAAAGAACCAAGTTGGTCCAAGAGGGGCGTAGGCAATGGCTGAACAGATCACCGCCGGGGGTAAACCTAAAAGCATTACTTTTCAGACAAGCAGCGAGACTCCGGACAACCGGCGCAAGGTTACCATCGGTATCAAGGGCATGACCTGCGCCAGTTGCGCCGCGCGCATCGGTAAGATTCTCAGTAACATCGACGGCGTCCACGAGGCAGCCGTCAACTTCGCCACCGAAAAGGCAACAGTAGTCTATAATCCCGCACACGTCCGCTTTGGTGAGATTATCGAGCGCATCAAAGACCTGGGCTATGAAGTAAAGACGCAGCGGCTGGAAGTGGCCGTAACGGGCATGACCTGCGCAAGCTGCGCGGCGCGGGTGGAAAGGCGCCTGCGGTCCCTGGACGGCGTCGTGGATGCGGTCGTGAACCTTGCCACCGAGAGGTCGGCCGTCGAATTCCTGCCCGGAACGGTCAGCGCTGTGGAGGTTAAGCAGGCCATCGTGGACCTCGGTTACGGTGTGCAGGACCTGGCCGAAGAATCTTACACCAGGGTCGAGAAAGAGGAACGTGCCACCGAAATCGTCCGGCAGCGCAGTTTATTCTTCCTGGCGGCTCTGGCCACCCTCCCGCTCCTCTATGTCATGGCCTCTGATCTCGGCCTGGTGCCCCACATAGGGATATTGATGAGCAAGAACGTCCAGTTTGTCTTCGGCAGCATCGTCCAGTTCGGCCCCGGTTTCCAGTTCTACCGCCGGGCCTACCTGAACCTGCGCCACGGCACGGCAAACATGGACGTGCTGATCGCACTGGGCACTTCGGCCGCCTACTTGTACAGCGTGGCCAATACTTTTGTTCTCACCGGCTTCGTATACTACGAAACGGCGGCAGTGATCATCACCCTGGTGATCCTGGGCCGCCTGCTCGAAGCGCTTGCCAAGGGGCGCACTTCCGAGGCGATTAAGAAGCTGATCGCCTTACGCCCCAAGACCGCCCGCGTACTGCGCGATGGCCGTGAGGTGGACATTCCGGTCGAGGAAGTGGCCGTCGGCGACCTCATCATCGTCCGCCCGGGAGAAAGTATTCCCGTGGACGGGATCATCCGCGAAGGGTCCTCTACGGTGGACGAGTCCATGTTGACCGGGGAAAGCCTGCCCCGGGACAAAAACATCGGTGACGAGGTGGTTGGCGCAACCATCAACCGCCACGGGAGCTTTACCTTTGAAGCTACCAGGGTCGGCAAGGACACCGCGCTGGCCAAAATCATCCGTATCGTGGAGGAAGCGCAGGGATCGAAGGCCCCGATCCAGCGCCTGGCCGATGTTGTCTCCTCATACTTTGTCCCGGCCGTGGTGGTGATCGCCGTTGTCACTTTCGCGGGCTGGTTTTTTGCGACCGGTGAGTTTCAGGCCGCGCTGCTGAATATGACCGCCGTTCTGGTGATCGCCTGCCCCTGTGCGCTGGGGCTGGCCACCCCGACGGCGATTATGGTTGGTACGGGGCGAGGGGCCGAAAACGGTGTCCTGATAAAGGGGGGCGAGCACCTGGAAAAGGCCCACCAGCTGGATACCATCGTCCTGGACAAGACCGGAACGATTACCAAAGGCGAACCTTCGGTGACCGATATCGTTCCACTCGCCGACATCGGCCGGGCCCACGTCCTGCGGCTGGCCGCCGCGGCGGAAAGACGCTCGGAGCACCCCCTCGCCCAGGCCGTCGTGAAGGCGGCGGAGAACGAGGGCCTGGCCGTCCCTGAGCCGGAGAGCTTTGAAGCCATTCCCGGCTACGGCATCAGGACTGCCGTCGAGGGCCAGGCGGTTCTTGTCGGGAATGTCAAACTCATGCGCGACGGCGGGGTTGACCTGGTTCAAGTCGAGGACAGGCTGGAGGAACTTGAGGGCCAGGGGAAGACGGTCGTGGTTGTCGCACAAAACGGCCGGGCCATCGGTATTATCGCCATCGCCGATACGGTCAAGGAGTATTCTGCCGAGGCCATCAAGCGCCTGCGGGCCATGGGCCTGCAGGTTGTCATGATCACCGGCGACAACCGGCGTACCGCCCGGGCTATCGCCGACCAGGTCGGGATCGACCGGGTCCTGGCCGAGGTCCTGCCGGAAGACAAGGCCCGTGAGGTGCAGAAACTGAGGGACGAAGGGGCCGTTGTCGGCATGGTCGGGGATGGCATCAACGATGCCCCCGCGCTGGCCACGGCCGACGTCGGCATCGCCATCGGCACGGGAACGGATGTCGCGGTGGAAACGGGCGACATCGTCCTCATGCAGGGAGACCTGCGCGGGATTGTGGCCGCTATCCGCTTGAGCCGCCAGACGATCCGCAAGATCAGGCAGAACCTGTTCTGGGCGCTGATCTACAACACCCTGGGCATTCCCCTGGCGGCCCTGGGGCTGCTGAACCCGATCATCGCCGCCGGGGCGATGGCGTTCAGTTCGGTCTCGGTGGTAAGCAATTCGCTGCTGCTCAAAAGGTTTAATCCCTACCGATAAGGAAGTCAGAGGTCTGAGGTCAGAGGTCGGAGAGAAGGGTGGTCTTGTTGGTGGAACATGCTTGAGTTAGGGTAACAGGGGCATGGGGGATGGCCAGGTTTAATCCCTGCCCTGCCCGGTGGAAGAAGAAGATGAACGGCGGACTGCCATGCCGTGGGACCTGAGGACGGCAGCCAAGGGGCGGCCGAAGATGAACAGTTCAAATTCCCTGCGCAGCCCCAGCTCAGATATCGCATAGGAACGTACGGCCTCGTCCTTCGCGACGAATTCGGCCAGCTCCCTCAGGATTCGCGGCCGGTCCGCTTCCCCGGACAGGCCGGCGAGGAGCGCCTGCACTTCCTGATGCGGACATTCTTGCTCGTGCCTTTCGATCAGCTTCACGATCGGGTCGCCGGGATTTATGATGTCGGTCCGCGCAATCGTGTTTTCGCCGATGACGGCTTCAAGCGCGCGGGTGTCCCAGCATTTCAGGAGGCGGCATTCCAAGAAGCGGTGTTCGTAAATCGTGCAGACCGAGGCTTTTTCATCAAAAAAGCAACAGGACCACTCCGGTCCTTTACCCCGCACCTTGACGAGCTCCCGGTCGGCGGGTCTTAACATGCCGACGGCAGGGTCGAATACCAGCTCTCCCTTCCGGATCGTCATTAGGTGCCGGTGTCCAGCGTATCCGTGCAGAAGGATCTGCTTATCCTCGTGGTGCAGGACGGGACCGCCTTTGCGGCAGCAGGTGCCGCAGCGTATGCAGCTTGTCCGGTGCGCTTTCCGCATTTTTTGCCTCCTCCCGTCAGGGGAATGGCGGCCGGGGCTACTAAGATTCTAGCACAACGGCCGCCCTTATGCTTCAAAGCTGGAGACAGACGGAACTTTTTCCTTAGGGAACGGCGCCCGGTAGGAGCCGGGCGATCCGGTAGTTTTCGCGATGCCGGCGCTTGCCGGACGGTCGAAGTATTCTTATATAGTAGTGATAAGATCAAGACGCACGGCCGGACTCAGGTGCTTCGTTCGGCAGATGGTTCCGGCTTGTTGCCCTTGATTCGCCTGCCGGCGGCATTGGGGGAGCTTGCGTGAACCGGCGCCGGGGCCCCCGGGTTGCGTCCGTCCATCCTGAGTTCCCACGACGAAAGGCACTTGCATTTTGGCGGCAGGTGTTGGATAATAGTTGTATCATGCAACTATGGCGAAGGGGGTGTAGCGCTTGGATAATAGAGATCTTGAGAACATAAGGGAGATGTTTCAAATGATCGTCAGGCGGTTCGGCCTGCTGCAAAGGGAAGGCGCGCAGTGCTGCGGGATCTCTCTGGCGCACAGTCACATCCTCTATGAGATCAACAAGAGTCCCGGCATTACCGTAAATGAACTGGCGGCCGTACTGGGTTTGGATAAGAGCACCACCAGCCGCCACGTTCAGGCCCTGACAGGAGAAGGGCTGGTTGAGGGCAGGCCTTCCGAAGAGGACCGCCGCTACCTGAATCTGGTGCTAACGGAAAAGGGCCGGGAGCTGCAGAGTCGGATCGCTGTCCAGATGGCCGGGTTTATCCGTGAAATCCTGGAGTTCATCCCTCAGGACAAAAGGGATGAGGTTGTCCGAAGCATCGGGCTTCTTTCTAAGGCGATGCGCCAAAGTACGCTATCTGCTAGTTCCTCGCTCGGCTGCTGTACTCTGTGATGGGCGGATATCCGTTCTTCGTTAGCACCGTCTATGGAGGATGAAGATAACTGGCTCGTTGGTTGATCGGCGAAAAGGAGGAGTAAGGATGACTGATAACGCACGGACCGGCCCCGGTTTCCGGGTCCGCAGGGCCGTACCGCGTGACGCGGAAGCCATCAGCGTGATTTACAACCAGGGCATCGAGGACCGCATCGCCACGCTGGAGACCGAACCCAAGACCGCGGAAGAGGTCGGCGCATGGCTGGCGCGGGAAAGCCGGTACGCCGTCCTGGTGGCCGAAACGGCCGGCGAGGTCGTAGGGTGGGCTGCCCTGAACCCCTATGCTCACCGGTGAGCCTACGCCGGGGTCGCTGACCTCTCCGTCTATGTCAGGCGGGATTACCGGGGGCGGGGCGTGGGAACGGCGCTCTTGGAAGCGCTTGAGGCGGAAGCGGGGAGCAACGGCTTCAATAAAATCATCCTGTTTACTTTTCCGTTCAATGAAGCGGGGCAGCGATTGTACAGAAAACGGGGTTTTAGAGAAGTCGGCGTCTTCAGGGCCCAGGGCAAGCTTGACGGCCGCCTTGTAGATGTGATGGCCATGGAAAAGCTGCTGCGACCGTCCTGAAGTCCCCGGAGACTTCGTGCGTTCATGATACGTCTCCGGGGAACTCATCGAGCGGCTGGCTCAGGATGCTTGACTGCGCCGGTCTGCTGTGGAGATCAGGCGGCAGATGAACTGGATTACGCTGCGGCTGGCGGGATACAGGTTTGCGCAGGTAAACGATGTTGTTTTACCTGTCAGCTAAATAGTGTAGAAATACGGCTAATGACAGGTTAAAGTGGATAGTAGTTGGCAGAGGAAGGATAACCGGCACGGTCTGTACCGTATGCGGAGTGGAAAGACCGTGCCTAACCCGGGTAAAACCCGTGCGAGAGACTGCTGACCGAAGCAAGCCTTTCGGCAGGAGGAGATAACCGCAATGAACACCCTAAGCAAGAGCGCGCAAAAGATGCAGGCCGTATTAGACCGGTACGGGCTGGAGTTAACCGTCATCGAATTTGCGGAATCAACGCGGACTTCGAAAGAAGCAGCGGAGGCAATCGGCTGTGAGGTCGGTCAAATAGCCAAATCGCTGATTTTCCGAGGCAAAAACACCGGTAAGCCTGTTTGTGTAATTGCGAGCGGCGCCAACCGTGTCAATGAGAAAAAGCTTGCGGCATATGTGGGGGAGAAAATCGAAAAAGCAGACGCCGCGTTCGTTCTCGAGCACACGGGATTTGCCGTCGGCGGCGTTCCGCCCGTGGGACACGTAAGCGATATGCGACCTTTTATTGATGAGGATTTGATGAAGTACCCGGAAATCTGGTCGGCGGCCGGTACCCCTCACGCCGTGTTTAAACTTACCCCCGACGATTTGGTGAGGATAACGCAGGGGAAAGTCGTACTCATTAAATAATTTTAAATTTTAAACTTTTAAGGTTTGACCCCATTCTCTAACGACCCTTAAAGTAATAAAGAGTGCTTGAAGAAAAGATAAGTGAGAAAGCGATATTTGAAGACGTCTGACATAGCCAGAGCTGCAGGGGTACAAACTTAGTGAAATTGAGTGAAGACGCCACTCTTGCAGGAAGCGAGACGATTAATAGACATCGTGTTATGCTTTTAAGACCTGACCTCATTTACAAGCCGGGACGAGAGGCGGTATGATGGTTATGATTGGAATATATTGGTTGAGAGGAGGTAGATAGCCGGTGAACCAACCCGACGGGAGCAGGGTCCCCCAGATCATCGTTTTGGCGGCTATCCTGGGCATCAGCTTCATTATCTGTACCCTGATCTTCACCAACGCCTTCGTCGAGGTCAGGTCGACCTCGACGATAACGGTGACCGGCGCGGCGGAAAAGCAGCTGAAATCGGATCTCATCGTTTGGACCGCGAGCTTCAGCAGGCGCTCGGCCCAGTTGTCCGAAGCCTATGCGGCGCTGCAGAACGACCTGAAAGAGGTCAAGGATTATCTCAAGGCCAAGGGTGTGCAAGAGAGTGAGATTACCATTATGCCGATTTCGATGACCACGTTCTACGCCGTTGACCAGCACGGCCGCGAGACGAACGAAGTTAGGGGATACGGCTTGTGGCAGTCGGTGGAAGTGAGATCGACCAAGGTTGACGAGATTGCCGCCCTGTCCAGGGAGGCAAGCGAGCTGATCAACAAAGGCATCGACTTCCAGTCGAATCCGCCGCAGTATTTTTACACCAAGCTCAACGAGCTGAAGGTTGAAATGCTGGCCGAGGCCACCGCCAACGCCAGGAAGCGCGCGGAACAAATTGCCGAGCACGGAGGCGGCAGGATCGGCCCCATCCGTTCGGCCAAGATGGGAGTATTTCAAATCAAGCCGATCAATTCGGTGGAGGTCTCGGACTACGGCATTAACGACACCTCGTCTCTTGAAAAAACTATCACCGCGGTAGTGAACGCCGAGTTCTATATCAAACAGTAGTTGATCGGCGCGCGAAAGTATACCGAAACGAAACCCCGCCTGCAGCCAGGCGGGGTTTCGTTTCGGTAACGGGCAAGTGTCGTCAAGCCTGACTCCGTATGGGAAAACAACTGACAAGAGCAGTCCGTCGACCGGTAAAAAGCTAAGCCCATACTTGAAGATGTCAGGTCCTAAAATTTGGTGTCGCAGCAGGAACTTTGTTTTGAGCATTTAAAACAAAAAGGAAAAAATGAAGAGTCAAAAAACGTCTTTGTCTACCCGATAAATACATGTAACCCGATGGATTTTAGGTGGATCTTAAAGCCCCCCGGGAGATGAGATGGTGGAAGACGGTCCTCAAAGTCTGAAATCTTTTGGATTCCGGTCCATCCGCTGGCGATTTATCGTTCTGATCACTCTGGCCGTCGTGATCGGCCTTATCGCTACAGTCTTCGGGACAACGAAGCATATTCGCAATGAAGCCGAGCAGGCCGCGGTGGAGAAGGCCAAAAGCGACCTGCAGCTTGGAGAGACTCTTCTGGACAGCCGCTTCCCCGGCCCCTGGGCGATCCGCGACGGTCAGCTCTACAAAGGCGAGACCCTGATGAACGGCAATTTCGACATTGTTGACGAAATCGCCCGGCTGACGGGTGATACGTGCACGATCTTTCAGGGAGATACGCGGGTGGCCACCAATGTCATAAGAGACGGGAAGCGCGCCGTGGGCACAAAGGTATCGGACGAGGTGGCCCGGGTCGTCCTGCAAGAGGGCCGGGTCTTCTCCGGCGAGGCCAACGTGGTGGGGGTCAAGTACCAGACGGCCTACAAACCGATCAGGGACGAGAGCGGTAAAATCATCGGCATTTGGTATGTGGGGGCCAACAAGCTCTTCGTCGACAAGATGGTCGGCAACGCCGTGCAGAACGTTTTCTTTACTTTCGGCTCGATTTGGCTGGTGATCATTGGCATCATCTGGTGGCTGACCAATTCCCTGACCCGCCCGATCAACGAGCTGGTCGTGGCGGCCAACCGCTTGGCGCACGGCGACCTGGACACGGAGATAGCGGTGCAAACCCGCGACGAAGTCGGCTACCTGGCTCGTTCCTTCGAACGAATGCGCGGTGAATTGCGACAGCAGTACGGAGACCTGCACAGGGCCAACGAGCTGTTGCGGGAGTCCGAGCGGCGGTTCCGCGAGATGCTCGAGGAAGTCAAGCTCATTGCCGTGATCCTGGACAAGGACGGCAACATCACCTTTTGTAACGATTTCCTCTTGAAGCTTACCGGGTGGGAGCGGGAGGAAGTGCTCGGGCGGAACTGGTTTGACATCTTCGTCCCGGAGGACAAGCGCGAAAAAGCTAAGAAGAACCTGGAGACCGTCGTCAGCATACACGGTCCCAAAGAAATTCAAACGCGCAGCGGTCAACGGCGGCTGATCTTCTGGAACAACACCTTCTTGCGCGACGTCGACGGGAACATCATCGGGTCGGCCAGAATCGGCGAGGACATCACCGACCGGGTACGCGCAGAGGATGACCTGCGGACCGCGCACCAGCAGCTCCTGGACATTATCGAATTCCTTCCCGATCCGACCTTTGTGATCGACCGCGACCGGAAGGTGATCGCCTGGAACCGGGCGATGGTCGAAATGTCGGGGGTAGCCAAGGAGGACATCATCGGAAAGGGTGACTACGCCTATGCGGTACCGTTTTACGGGTGTCCCCGCCCCAGCCTTATCGACGCCGTCTTTTCCGACCGCGACCCCGCCCTGCTGGAAGAGAACATCGTGGCGAAGGACACGACGCTTTACGTCGAGACCTACGTTCCCTCCGCCTTCCAGGGTAAGGGCGCTTTCCTCTGGGCGTCGGCGTCGCCGCTCTACGACAGCAATGGGAACATCGTCGGCGCCATCCAGACCTTCCGCGACATCACCGATCGCAAGCGGATCGAGGAAAGGCTCCAGTACCTGGCCACCCACGACTCCCTGACGAACATCCCAAACAGGTATGCCCTCGGCGAAAACCTGAAGCGGGCCGTCGCACGGGCCAAGCGGAACAAGACGAGCGCCCTCCTGTTTATCGACCTCGACAACTTCAAGCTTGTTAACGACACCCTCGGTCACGCCGCCGGCGACGAGCTGCTGATGAAGCTGGCCGGGATCTTTAAGGACAACCTGCGCGAGGGGGACTTCCTGGCCAGGCTGGGCGGCGACGAGTTCGCGGTGCTGCTCGAGGATACGGACGCTGAAGGAGCCAGAAACGCGGCCGAGAAACTGCGCCGGGCGGTGGAAGAGGAGGACCTCAACATTCACCGGTCCTGTTTTAACCTGAGCACCAGTATCGGTATCGCCATGATCGACGGGACCTTAAACGCGCAAAAGCTTCTTTCTTATGCCGATACCGCCATGTACGCCGCGAAGGAAGGCCGCAACAGGGTTGTATTCATTCAGCCGGATGAGGAAGCCACAGCCAGGGTTTCCGAGACCAATCAGATGTTGGAGCGGATAAGGCAGGGTTTAAAGGAAAACCATTTTGTGCTGGATTTCCAGCCCGTGGTCGGGCTGGCCGACGGCCAAACCATGCATTACGAGGTCCTGGTGAGATTGCGGGGCGAAAATGGAAAACTAGTCTACCCCAACCGGTTCATCCCCGTCGCCGAGCGCTTCGGCCTGATGCCCCAGATCGACCGCTGGGTTGTTCAAACCGCCCTCGGGACGATGAAAAACCGCGCCGATCTCAATCTTTTCATTAATCTTTCCGCGGTGAGCCTGGGGGATGAAACCATGCTGGACTTTATTACCGATAACATCAGCGGCTGCGGAATCAATCCCTTCCGGATCGGCTTCGAGATCACGGAAACGGCGGCCGTAAAAGACATGATCCTGGCCGAGCGCTGGATCCGCAGGCTGAAAGGTCTGGGTTGCCGTTTCGCTCTCGATGACTTCGGCGTCGGCTTTTCGTCCTTCTCCTACCTGCGTATTCTACCGATCGATTACCTTAAGATCGACGGTTCCTACGTCCGCGATCTCGACGCGGACCCGACGCACCGTGCCCTGGTGCATGCTATGAACAGCGTCGCGCATACCCTTGGCAAAAAGACCGTGGCGGAGTCTGTGGAGAACGAAAACGTGATGAAGATCCTGCAGGAATTGAAAGTGGACTGCGGTCAAGGGTATTTCCTCGGCAAGCCGTCTCCCTTACCGGGGGTTCGGGGCGCGTTCAACCATAGTACTTAAAGTGCTTTCCCTTTGTGTCCTCTGCCGGGGTCGTCAGCGATCGTTGGCGATCAGTGGAGTTTGAAACGGTGTCGAAAGGGCTTGCGATATCATAAAGATTTAGGGGTTGTAACGCCGGCGCGTAATGGGTTATAAAGGGTTAATAAGACGGCTTGCGTATCAGGGCTGGCCCGGAGGCTGAATTTTTGAACCCCAAAGCGAGGCGCGAAAACGTGAAGTTCTGGCGCGCGCGGGATCTCGGCGATCTCGAACTGCTGCGCGCCTCTTACGTTACGCACTCCTTCTCGCCGCACATCCACGAGGGCTACGCCGTCGGGGTCATCGAGCGGGGAGTCGAGGTGTTCGAGTACCGCCGCGCGACGCACGCCGCCGTCAGCGGCAGCGTCGTCGTCATCAACCCGGGCGAGGTGCATACGGGCCGCAGGGGCAGTGACGAGGGTTGGACGTACCGGATGCTCTACCCTGACGTCGCCCTGCTCCAGGACGCCGCTGGCGAAGTCGCGGGACGTTTTGCGGACGTACCCTTCTTCCCGGAACCGGTTGTACAGGACCGGTATCTTGCCGAGCTCATCCTGGAACTGCACAAGGCGCTGGAACAACCGGCCTCCAAGATCGAGAGGGAGTCGCGTCTTCTCCTCGCCTTCGCCCAACTCATCGGGAGGCACGCCGACAGCCGTCCCGTGCAAAAGCCCGTAGGCCGGGAAAAGCTTGCCGTAAGGCGGGTGCGGGACTACCTGGAAACACGCTACAGCGAAAATGTCTCAATCAAGGAACTCGCCGCCGCTGCAAACCTCAGCCCTTTTTACCTCATCCGCGTATTCCGCAACGAAACGGGGCTTCCTCCCCACGCCTACCTGAATCAGGTGCGCGTGGCCCGCGCGAAAAAGCTTTTGTCTTCGGGCTTCTCTATCGCGGACACCGCCTGCCGGACCGGCTTTGCGGACCAGAGCCACCTCACGAAGCACTTCAAGCGCATCACGGGTTGCACGCCGGGGCAATACCTTAAAGACAGCAAAAACGTACAATACTGAGCGGTTCAGCATGCCCTAAGCTGGAGGTATGTTGAGACCAGCACGCTCTCAGGATCAATCACTTAAAGACCCTGTCACCTTCAGTCTCAGTGGCGCCCTGGCCGGTTTCAGGAAAAGCGTGCCCATTGCCTTGAGCGTCTTCGCCTATGGCCTGGTCTTCGGCGTTTTGGCACGGCAGGCAGGTTTAAGCCTGGCGGAGTCCGTATTAATGAGCGGCCTCGTCTTCGCCGGGGCCAGCCAGTTCGCCGTCCTCGGGCTCTGGGCCAGCCCGCTGCCCATCGGAACCATCGTCCTGACCACGGCCATCATCAACCTCCGCCACCTGTTGATGGGCGCCGTGCTGTACCCGTGGTTTTCACGGCTGCGTCCCGCCGCCGCTTACCTGACCTCGTTCTTCATCGTCGACGAGTCCTGGGCCCTGACCATGGGCGAGCATGCCAGGGGGTGCCGCGATGCAGCTTTCTTGCTGGGCAGCGGCATCGCCCTGTTCCTGGCCTGGGTGGGTGCGACCGTGGCCGGGGGGATGGTCGGCGATGTCCTGCAGGACCCCTCGCGCTGGGGGTTGGACTTTGCCTTCACGGCTGTGTTCATCGCCCTGCTCGTGGGTTTTTGGAAGGGCAAGGCCGATCTTCTCCCTTGGGTTGTAGCCGCCGTTGTGGCAGCGGTGGCCGCCGAGCTGCTGCCGGGCAAGTGGTACATCCTGCTCGGCGGCCTGGCCGGGAGCCTGACGGGAGCGATGCAAAATGATGACTGATTATCAGGCTGTGCTCACGATAGCGTGCATGGCCGTGGTAACGTACGCCACCCGGGCCGGCGGGCTCTGGATGATGAGCAGGGTGACCTTGTCCAAGCGTATGATGGCCTGGCTGCGGCATGTTCCCGGAACGGTCCTTATGGCTATTGTCGCTCCCGCCGTCCTGAGCGGGGGGTTCGCGGAAGGGGTTGCGGGACTGGCCACGGCGCTGGTCGCCTGGCGGAGCGGGAACCTGCTGCTGGCGCTGGCGACCGGGGTCGGCGTGGTCTGGGGAGCACGGCTGGTGCTGTAACGGGGTGCCGATGGACTTCCGGGTGGTTACATCTGCAGACCGGTTTTCACGTCTTTCAATGACCTGCTGAATCCCCTCCGGGCCGGCCTAAAGGAATCTGTAAACTGGTCCGCTAGGTAGGTATCGTTGAGGCCGTAGCCAGCTAGACTATTTCACGAGCCAATTTCAGCAAGGCGTCAAGGGCAGGTGAAATCCACTTGTTCTTATGGTAGGCAACCAGTGTCACTATTTTGAAATCCGGACCGCTCCAGCGAAGATCCACAAATTTTCCCTGCGCCAACTCTGCTTCTACGGTTACACGGGGCAGTAAGCTGATGCCAAGGCCGCTGATAACACATTTCTTGACTGCTTCTATGTTATCGATCTCTATTACCGAGCCTGCCTGCAAACCCTTACGGTCCAACATGTCTTCCAAAGCTTCCCGGTAACAACAGCCCCTGGCACACAGAATCAGCGTCTCTCCAGGGATGTGTGTGGGTGTAATGGGGGCTTTTTCGATAAGAGGATGACCGACACCTGAAAACATAACCATGGGTTCGTGAAGTAAAGTTTCGGACACCAAATCAGAGTCCGTGGTCCCACGAGCGAAGAAAAAAGCAACGTCTATTTCGTTGGTTTTCAGCCAGTGGATCAGATCCGTTGGCTTGCCGGTCACGACAATGAACTTCACATTCGGGTAACGCTTGCGGTACTCCTGAAGTAGCAGAGGCAGGCGATATATGCTGAGAGTCTCCGTTGCGCCGACAGATAGAGTACCCCTGGGAGTCACTGAACCGGATATCAGCTCTTTTGCATCGGAGGATAATCTGAGGATTTTCTCGGCATATGCTAATAATTGTTCCCCGTCCCTTGTTAACGTTATTTTTCGGCCCAGTCTTTCAAAGAGTTTTGTGTTCAGCTCGTCTTCCAGAGAGCTTACTTGTGCAGTGATGCTGGACTGGGCATAATCCAGCAATCGGGCCGCCCGCGTAAAACTGCCCGTTCTGGCTACAGTGACAAATGCCTTTAGCTGCCTCAACTCCATTTTGCTCTACTCCCGGAGACAGTCACAATGCGTTGGCATCAACTTACCAGAGTCTCAATGGCGCGTCAACATCGAATACTCTGGTATCGAAAAACCAGATTAGTACTATCGGATTTTTTGTCTGTAACGATTTAAGCTAAATGGTAGAATGTCAACAGGTAAGTCCATTACCCCTTATTACACAATTGGAGGGATTACAAAGTGAGCAAAACCGAAAAAGCGGTATCCTGTTTTAAGGAAGGCTTTCTTTGTAGCCAAGCAATGGTTTCGATTTACGGTCCCGAATTGGGCTTGGATCGGGATACTGCTCTTAGGCTTTCCGCAGCTTTTGGGGGAGGAACGGCCCGCATGGGTGAAACATGTGGAGCAGTAAGCGGAGCGATTATGGTTATAGGGCTTAAATACGGACATTGTGAAGCTAAGGACGAACAGGCAAGAGAAAAAACATACAGTCTGGTCCGGGAATTTGTAGATAGATTTAAGTCCGTTAATGGCTCCATTACGTGCAGAGAGCTACTTGATTGTGATATCAATACTCCGGAAGGGCTTCAGCTTGCAAGGGAGAAGAGACTGTTCTCCACTGTCTGTCCGAAATATGTCCAAAACGCGGCGGAAATCCTGGAACAGCTTTTGTAACGGGCAGTGCAACAGGGCCAGTCCCCGCCGGCATTGCCACATCTTAAACCAAGACATGGAAGGGAAGTACCTTTTGGATAATGCAGCCCCCAGAATAGGCAAGATACTCTCTGTCTCCCTGGCCCACCTTTTTAACGACTGGTACATGAATCTCATTCAGACACTGCTGCCCTTTATGGTGGCTGCGGGGCTGGAAGTGAGCAAAGGAGCCTTTCTGATCTCCGCCTTCACCGTTACCTCCTCACTGCTGCAGCCGGTTTCCGGCTACCTGGTGGATCAAAAAAACCAGCGCTGGATGGTTCATGTGGGCACCCTGTGGATGGCCGTACTAATAAGCCTGGTTGGTGTGCTCAAAAGCTACCCCCTCCTGGTCCTTACCGTAACCCTGGCCGGCCTGGGCACGGCTGCTTTTCACCCCCAGGCCTCGGCCATGGTCACCGCGGTAAGCGGGAAGCGGAAGGGTCTCTTCCAAGCGCTTTTCGTGGCTGCAGGAAATGCCGGGTGGGCACTTACCCCGTTGATGGTAGTTCCCTTTGTCCAGGAGTACGGCTTAGAGCTGACCCCGATGTTTGTCATGCCTGGAGTGCTTGTGGCCGTGTTGCTCTGGTTTACCGCGCCCAGGATTCCGGCCAGGACAAAGAAGGCTCCCCCTCCCCTCTGGCCCGCTCTGTGCGCCGCGTGGGTTGAACTAACTAAAGTTGTGGTGGTGGTCGCCAGCAGGTCCATGACTTACTTCGGCCTGGTATCATTTCTGCCCCTTTACCTGCAGCATGGGAGCATCTCTCTGCTCACCGGAAGCCGCCTGCTCTTCTTGATGTTGTTTTCAGGAGCCGTGGGAGGGCTGGTGGGCGGTTACCTCTCGGACCTTTTCGGGGGAAAAGCCGTCATAGTCGGTTCGCTGATCGCGGCCAGTCCCCTGTTTTACCTGTTCCTCAACACCAGCGGTCCCTTAAGCTACCTGCTCCTGGCCCTGGCCGGGGCTTGCCTGCTGGCATCATTTTCGGTGACCATTGTGGTCGCCCAGGAAGTCATCAGTAAGAATGCCGCTATGGTGTCAGGACTGATGCTGGGATTCGGCCTCGGAATCGGCGGCCTGGGAGTGAGCCTGGTGGGGCTGCTAGCAGAGCATATGGGCATCGTCTACGCCGTCCACTCTCTAATCTGGCTGCCCCTCCTGGCCGGAATTGTCGGTCTCAGCATCAAAGCTAGAAATAAACCCGCAGTTTTTCCAGTTAGCGGTTAATATTAGAATAACCGCTAATCTGGCTGATGCCCTCCATGGTAGGACGGGTTTGAGGGGAGAGAGGAATACCATGAAAATAGAGACAATAGCGGTACGTGCCGGTCATCGCATCGACCCGGGGACGCGGGCCGTGACGACCCCGATCCATATGTCCACCACTTTTGAGCGGGATGGCGACGGAAGCTACCCGGGCGGCTACGTCTACAGCCGGGGCGGCAACCCGAATCGCGAGGCCTTGGAGAATTGTCTTGCGGAGCTTGAGGGGGGCGCGGCGGCCGCCGCTTTCGCTTCGGGTTCGGCGGCGGCGATGAGTGTGTTGCAGGCTCTTTCCCCCGGCGACCATGTGATTGCTCCGGAAGACGTCTATTGCGGGACCGCCCACCTGCTGCGGGATACTTTTGTCCCCTGGGGGCTGCAGGTATCATTCGTGGACATGACCGACACCGAGAACGTGGAACGGGCGGTGCAGCCCAACACCAGACTGGTCTGGGTCGAAACGCCGTCCAACCCCCTGCTCAGGATAACCGATATCACGCGGGTGGCGGATATCGCCCACCGTGCCGGAGTCCTCTGTGCCTGCGATAATACCCTACCCAGCCCCGTCTTGCAGCGCCCGTTTGCGCACGGAGCCGACCTTGTTGTCCACTCCACCACTAAATATCTTGGGGGGCACGGCGATGTCCTGGGCGGAGCGGTTATCGCGAAGAGGGACGACGCTTTCTTCCAGAAGATCAGGAAGATCCAGAAAGACGGCGGCGCGGTTCCCTCGCCGTTTGAATGCTGGCTGGTGCTGCGGGGAATACGTACTTTGCCCTACCGGATGCGTGCTCACGCGGAAAATGCCATGCATGTGGCCGCATTCCTGAGCAGTCACCCCAAAGTTGAATCGGTGCACTATCCGGGTCTCAAGGACCACCCCGGGCACGAGGTGGCGGCCCGGCAGATGGACTTTTTCGGCGGAATCATCTCCTTCCAGCTCAAGGGCGGAAAAAAGAAGGCTCTGGCGGTGGCGGCGAAGGCGCGCCTCTTTGTCCGGGCGACGAGCCTCGGCGGCCCGATCAGTCTGATTGAGCACCGGGCCTCGTACGAAGGGCCCGGAACGATGGCTCCGGACAACCTCCTCCGGCTGTCCATTGGGCTGGAGCACCCGGACGACCTGATCGCAGACCTGGCCCACGCTTTAGCGTAGGGCTTTCCTCCCGTACCGCTCTTGCCGGATGAGGTGCGGAAGTGGCTGGCAAGGAGCAGGCAAAAGGTGTCGGCACGGTGATTACCCGCCGCCAAATCCTACCGCGAAGTTTTACCACGACGTATACAACTTGCCAGGGACAATCAGAATATTAGGTAACGCCGGTAACAAGATTGCCTAACGAGGAGGTATGCGCCGTGAGCTGTCCAAGTCTGAAACACCGTTTTGAGGAAGAGCAACGTAAGGGCATCAGCTTTGAGAGGGCGGTAGAGATTTACAAGGACGTTGAGGGTTCGGTGGCCGCGCACCGCGCCGAGCTGGAGGAGCTCAAGAACCAAGGCGCCGAGATGCAGCGTATCAGCCACCTGCAGGAACACATCCGCGAGGGCGAAGAACTGCTTAAGGAAATCCGCAGGATGAAACTGCAATAGTTTAGTTTAGTCTAATTCGGGGGTTTACATCCAGGGGGATAGAGTATATAATTACCACAAAATCGGCAGCCGGAGCTGCCGGAACCCGGTAACCCCGACGCGGAACGTGTACCACGAAGGTACAAGTCCGGCTAAGAGGCCGGCCCTTCGTGGTTTTTGTTTTTAGCCCGGGCATAAATCATAAATATTTAGTTTTGGAGGTGTTCTAGTGCATATCCCTGACGGCTTCCTGGACAGCAAGACCTGGATTACCTGTGCGGCCCTGTCGGCCGGGGGCATCGGCTTGGCCCTCAAGCGTACCAAAGAGGAGCTTGATGAACGACAGATTCCTCTTATCGGCGTGATGGCGGCCTTCGTCTTCGCGGCGCAGATGATTAACTTCCCCATCCCCGGCGGGACTTCGGGACACCTGATCGGGGGCGTTCTCTCGGCCGTCCTCTTCGGGCCGTGGGTCGCCGCGCTTATCATGGCCACCATCCTCGGCATCCAGTGTTTCATCTTTGTCGACGGCGGCGTAACCGCCCTGGGCGCCAATGTCCTGAATATGGCGATCATCGCGCCCCTGGGCGGGTACGCTGTTTTCCGGGCGATGAAGCCCTTCGGCCTGGCACCCGCTGTCTTTGTCGCTTCCTGGTTTTCGGTGTTTGTTGCTGCCGCAGCCTGCGCCGTCGAGCTCGCTCTGTCGGGGATCCCGCTGCTCGTGGTACTGCCGGCCATGGCCTTCTGGCACATTATCATCGGCCTGGGCGAAGGCCTGATCACCACGGCCGTAGTCCTTTACCTGATCAAGGCCCACAGCGACATACTCCCGCGTCTAGCCGAGGAAGCCAAGCCCGTGGCCAACCAGGCCCTCAAGCGCGGCGTCATCGTGATGCTGGCCGTTTCCTTGATCGTCGCGGGGTTCCTCTCACCCTTCGCTTCCCCTTCCCCGGACGGACTTGAACGCGTCGCCGAGGACAAGGGTTTCCTGGAGCGAGGCGTCGCCCTTATCGCGTCGCCCTTCGAAGACTATACTTTCCCCGGTTTGGCCGAACACCCGGTGGGTACGGCCGCGGCGGGGATTATCGGGACGGTTTTGACTTTCCTGGCCGGTTATGCCGTTTTTCGGGTCCAGCGCCGGAAAAACCAAAAACAGGATCATTCCACGCCCCTTCATTAACATGGCTTCCCCAACAGAAAGCAGGCCGCCCAAACGGGCGGCCTGCTTTCTGTTGACGTTACTTGTCGATCGTGTAGCGCGGCCGGTCGGCCTCGGCCACGTAAACGAGGGCCGGCCGGGGGTTGACCTGCTGGAGGGCGATCGGGTAGCGATGAACGATACGGTTATTGATGTACTTGACTTCATAGGTGGTAATCACGTAGCCGTCGCGTCCCGGGTCGGCTACGCGTATCTTCCCGGAGGTAAGGACGGGATCGATCCGGTAAATGGTTTTTGCCTTAAGCAGTGTCCTTTCGACCTCGGTTTTATAGACGATATTCCCTGCGTTTTCTTCGTGCCCGAAGATCCCGACATGCAGTTTATCGTCCTGCACCTCGGCAAGGATGACGATCGGCTCGGCGCGATCGTTGCGGAAACGAAAATCAATAACGTCCTTGTAAATCGTCGCGTCGCGCCCGGGGGGAACGTAAGGGACCGGACGCAGGTGCGGGGTGCGCTGGGTGACCGGCAGGCCGGCGCCCAGGACGGCGTTGTACAGCGTGGACGCGACCTGACAGACTCCCCCTCCGTAGTCGTGCTTCAGGCCGTTGGCGGTCAAGAGTATCGCCTTTTGGAACCCCCGCTCGGGGACCCTGGGCCCGAGACGTTCGTTCAGGGAGAATTCATCCCCGGGCGGTACCACGACGTTGTTGAGCAGGCTCGCCGCGAGAACGACGTTGCGGGTCCGGTCCTTATCGAGGGGATTGAAAGCCGTAATGAAATAGCCGATCCGCGCATTGACCGTCTTCAGCTTGTCCGCCGTGAGTTCCGGGGTTATCGGCTTGAAGGCCAGGACCACCCGGTGCTGCCGGGGCTCCAGGTTCCTGACCAGGTAGATGCTTCCCTCGATGTCCAGCTCCCGGCCGTTCGATTCGGGCAGGATGGTGATCTCGGCCTGGTCGAAGGCCAGCTGGGCGGGCTTCGGCTCCAGATAACAGCTTGGGGCGATCCCTTCCAAGAACTCGCGCAGATTGTCTTCAGCAAAACAAGGCCTGACGGGTATGTTAACGCCGCTCAGCATGAGCCTGAAGAATGACTCTAATTGCTTCAGGTTTTTCAGTTCCTTGCCGACCTGCTGCGCTTCGGCGATCGCTCCTTCGTAGTCGTAAGTCCAGCGGAGATTCCCGTACGGTATGGACCAGGTCTGTCCCTCGGGGGTCGCCAGCAACAGCTTGCTGTCCGGGCTTGGTTGGGGCAGGCCGGCCCTTAGGGCCGCCAAGGCTTGCCGGGTATCCAGTCCCCCGACGTCGATCCCGGCCACCTTCACTCCGCTCAGGATGACCCCATCGTAGCGCCATCGCAACACCGCCGTGGCGGCCGCAACGCTCAAAAAAGACTGGGCGACGACAAGCAGGGAAATAAGGCACAAAAAACGCACCAGGAAAGGCCGGCTCCTGGAGTTGATGCAGGTTCTAGGCACCGGTGTTCAGGGTTAGCTCGATGTATTTATTGTGCTGGATGGCCCGGTCGATAACTTCTTTGGTTACGACCTCGCCGGCCTCGGCAACGACGGTGCCGTCGTCCGCCACTATCTGCTTGGTCACGGTACGCCCCAACAGGTATTGTTTTTGTTGTTCCTCAAAATACTTCAGGGGATCGGCCGCTTCGGCCGCTTTCGCCTCGGCGGGCTGCCCGTTCTGCGACGCGGGCTCAAGGTGGTCGAAGCCCGGGACCAGGGCGGCGGGCAGGTCGTTGTTGATGACTACGAACTTCCGGCCGTAGGCGGCGACGTTAATGGTGGGGATAACCCCCGCAGCCTTATCCTGGCCGGGTAGGGCTATTTCCAGGCCTGTAATCAGGCCGCTTTCCTCGTCGACGGCGAATTCCCTGATAACCCCTGCGATCTTCCCCTTGCGCGTCATGACCGGAGTGCCGATCAACCCGACCTGCTGGTCCAGCACCTTGAGGGCTTCCGGAACGGACGAGAGGGTGACCGGAACCTCGGCCCTGGCGACGGTCAGCACGTCCGGCCCGATGCTTTCAATGTCTTTGAAGCGCACCACCAGGCACTCCCTGAAACCCCCGTCGCGGTTGATGACGATAAACTCCGCGCTCCCCGTCGCCGGGTTGACCAACAGTCCCTTGACCTGGCCTACTTCAGCCGCTTCATTAATGCTGATCACAGGCAAACCGACAATCTCCCTACTCCTGCGCATTTCGTTTTTTCTCCTTTCGCTTTTTAGCTAATGAGACCGGAAACCGGCCGTTGCTTCCAGAAAAGCCAGGCGACGCAATTCATCCGGCACAGCTTCGTAACCCAGGTTCGGCGTTCCGCGGTGGGCCAGCAGGCGGTCGAGGCTGCGGCAAAAAGCTTGTTTTTGCCGGAGAACGGGAACGAGCGGGTGTTCGGTGTCTGGCGGGTTGAGCAGAAAAGCGCCGATCAACGCATCGGCCAGGCGGTACTGCCCGAGGTGCTGGTAGATTGTGCTGAGTTCCCCGACGATGAACCACCGCAGCCCCGGCTCCGGGCGCTGGCTGAGGGCGCTGTTCAGCAGCGTTACCGCCTCGACGAAGTCCAGCCGGCTGGCGGCGGCCAAAGCCTTGTCCACTAGGTTCCGCGGCGAGAGTGAATCGGGTGGTTCCTCTTCGGCGATGGGGGATGCTTCGGCAATGTCGCTGGCCGTTTCCGCGTGGGCGTTGGCTTCTTCGGCCGGTTCCGCCGCTGTCGGGGAAGGGGCCGCGGCGCTGTCGCCGTCGCTGTCGGCGTCCTCCGCAACGCTGACAGCCGGACCCAGGGGTATGGGCGGACGGGACGGCGTGCTTGCCTGTTTCAAGATGGCTGGTTTGCTGAGAACGGGAATGCCGGGGGCGGCGGCCAGGGCGGCGACGGCGGGTGGCGAGGGGAGCGCGGGGCGGGGAAGGCTTTCCTCGGATTGACCGTTGAGGTGCTTGAGCCGGTACGCCAGGATACTCAGCCCGACAAGCGGCGCCGCGGTAAGGTACAGAACCAGTGTTCCGAACAGCCCCAGCACGAGGATGAGAAAGGGGAACACTGCAGCCAGCGCCAGCACGCCGAGCCCCGTGGTCCACGCTGCCGTCCTGTCTAGTACCTTGCCGTTTAACCGTAGGAAGAGGACAAAAAGGATAACCAATACGCAATAATAGACGTACAGGTTAACACCCCCCGACCCCCCTAGAGGGTGAACTAACGACAAATCCAGGTATGATCCTTTAACGTTCCTGCTTTACTCAGGAAATCCCGGATACCGGGGCCTGAGATAACGAATCTCCGCCCGCGATCCTTTTGACCCGGCTGCATAAGCCAGCAGCGCCGAAAAGAAAGACGTGAAGCCGACGGCCGCCAAAGCCCACTCCAGCGCGGGCGTCGGGACGGCGAAAGAAACAAGGTAAGTTGCCAAAAGACCCGCGCTCGACGCGATAATACCCCATTTCATTGACTTGCCGAGCAGTCTCCAGTCCATCTTGCCACTCCTTGAACGACATTCCCAGCCATTAAGAAAGATACCCACCGGGCGATTGGCGGTGGGTTAAACCTGACTCGGCCCCGGTAACTGGCTGACATGGCGGTATCCCGCTTTAGCCCCTTTAGTTTTGCGTCACCACCTTTCGGTGGTTTTGCCCTAAATCGGGTTTTATTGCTGGATGAACATTTTAAAAATACCCATTATTTTCCCTATGTTACCACCTCATTTAACGCTACACAATACGAAATTAACACTTTTTACGACAAAACACGCAGACTTTTGCTCGGTGGGGGAGAATACGGGAAGTTATTGTCGAAGGAGAGGAATCTGCTGCCCCCGACGCCGAATTTAATCCGAAAATCAGGCAACATGCCGCTAAGCAAACTGGAGGTGCCTTGGCGTGGACATCCTGTCGGCCATCGGCAATACACCGCTCATCGCCTTGCAAAAACTAAGCCCGGACCCCGGAGTTAAAATCCTCGGCAAGCTGGAGGGATGCAACCCCGGAGGCTCGGTTAAGGACCGCCCGGCTTACTACATGGTGCAAAAGGCCGAGGAAGCGGGGGAACTCCTTCCCGGGAAGACGATCCTTGAGGCGACCTCGGGGAATACCGGCATCGCCTTGGCCATGATCGGGGCGGCCAAGGGATACCCCGTAAGACTCGTCATGCCCGGGTGCGTGAGCATGGAGAGGTCGCGCATCCTGGAGGCCTTCGGAGCCGAGGTCGTGCTTACGCCCGCGAAAGAGGGGACGGACGGCGCCATCCGCAAGGCGCACGAAATCATCGGCGCCGAGCCGGACAGGTATTACATGCCCAACCAGTTTGTCAACGAGAATAACATTCTGGCCCATTACGAGACGACCGGTCCGGAAATCTTCGCCCAGACCGGCGGGGAGATCGATGTCTTTGTGGCCGGCATGGGCACGACGGGGACGCTGATGGGCGTCGCCAGGTACCTGAAAGAGCAAAAACCGCAGGTCAGGATCGTGGGCGTGGAACCCGTGAAGGGCCACGCCATCCAGGGCCTGAAGAACATGGAGGAGGCCATCGTGCCGGCGATTTACGACCCCGCCCTGCTCGACGAAAAAATCATCGTCGAAGATGACGAGGCCTTTGCAATGACCAGGCTGCTGGCCACGCGCGAGGGGGTTTTCGTCGGCATGTCCAGCGGCGCGGCGGTGGCCGGGGCTATCAAGGCGGCGCGGCAGATGAGCGCCGGTACAGTTGTCGTCATTCTGCCTGACCGCGGCGACCGCTACCTGAGCACCACGCTCTTCCGCTCCATTTGCGCCAAATGCTCGCCGTGAAGTGTTTCTCTCGGAGCAAAAATATTGCTTTTGTTGGGTGTCGAAACAAGTCGAAAGGTATGCAGTACTTTTTTCTTACAAAGCTTGACTTAACTACCATGGAAAAGTAGAGTAAACGAAAAGGTGGCCGGAATAGGAGGCCTGTAATGGCTTGGAGAAGCCGGGAAAGAAGGTTGGGTACAAGCAGACAGCGGCTGCTGGTGCTAGCTATTGCTTTGTTTTTTTTCCTGGTCACGGGTCAGGCGCATCCGGCCGAAGCTTCATCACTGGAGCTGGGCCTTGCTAATCTTGTGAACATCGGTGTTGATTTGGCTGAAGAGGACAGCCTTCTTGGAGTCACAGCGACAGCGAATGTCGACACGGGAGATGCTCTCCCTCTTTTGGATACTGATGCTTCAGTGGGGCTGGGCGTTGGCGGCCCGTCCATCCTGGATGTTGAAACAGATGTACAGACCAGCTTACCGGGCGGCCAGGATTCCGGGGGTGCTGGTCTTTCTGTTGGTTTGACGGCCGTAGACAGTGACTCATCCTCTCTGCTGGACGCCTGCGCCGGTCTGGATGCAAACGTAGCTGGACTTCCCATATTGGAATCGAGATTGCCTAATACAAACCTAAGTACCGGCCTGGAGGCCGGGGCCAGTGTAAGTGATGACGGTTTTAACGCCAGCATTGGCGCAAGCGCCGATGTTGGACTGCAAGCTGCCTTGCCGCTTGCTTCCGGACTCGGAGTGGATGCCGGAGTGGATACCGGTTTTGACCTTGGTTTAGATGACAGTGGGCTGGATGTTAGTCTGGACACAGGCGCAAGCCTTGCTGCCGAGGTCGAAACTCCGCTTATGGGCACTGCCGCAGATGCCGGCCTGGATGCCGGGTTTGACGTAGGGCTTAGCGGCGGGGGGCTGGACGACGGCCTTGATGCCGGTGTGGACCTTGGCATTGATGGCGAGGACGGCTCCGGTATAAGCCTGGATGACGAAACGGAGTCGGCCGATACCGCCGGCGAAACCCGTAACTACGGTGAAACCCATAACGGCAGCCAGATTTCTCACAAAGGCCAAACCGGTAACAATGAAGATAACGGCTCAAGTAAATCCCAACGGCCGGACAACGAGTATTTCCAGGTTAACCCTGGGAAACAAACCAGGGATCGTTACAGGGATAGTAATAGGAATGGCAGTGTCGGTTCCCCCTCCGGGGAAAAGCCGGAAATACTGCCGGATCCCTGCCTTGCTGGTTTACGGATAAATATCACCCCTCTTGCAAGCAATAAAGTAAACCCGGCCACGGCGGTTCCCGCCGGCCACGATAATGCCCATCGTTTTCCGGACGTTCCTTGCCCCTCGGTTCCGAGCACAGCGGCCGTCCCGGCTGCCGGCAGTATAACCGCGGCTTCGAGTCCTGCCGGCGGAAGCAAGGGCTGGGCCGTATTGGCGGACGCCCTCGCTGCTGTCCCGCCGCTGCCGTCCGGTTGGCTGCCGGATGCTGCGCGTTACCGGTACTCTTCACCCGGTATGTCTCCATCCGCCCTTCCAGGGTAACGTCTATCCTTCTTTAAGTCCCCTCGTTTCTTCACTAATTGCAAACCAGATAACGACCTGTCCGGTGGCAGGCTGTACGGCCCGACGTTAACAGCCTCGCAGGATTGTCCACTGTTTGGGTGGCAGCCGGTGTTGTCCGTGCCTGCCTCTGACTTGCTACACCGTCCCCGGGCCGGACGACCCCCCCTGCCCGGGGAAATGGGATGAGTGCGGCGCCCACGCCGGTTGCCACCGGCAGGTCAAACAAAAACTTCGTTAACATACCTGGAGGTGACAGTATGGAAGTCAGAACTTGTTCCCGCTGCGGTCAAGTTTGGTATTCGGCGGATACGGTAACAGTATGGGTTTGCTCGCGGTGCGGCGCGAAAATACCGCGCATCGCAACAGTCGCGTGGCCCGGGTCCGGAACGACTCCGCGGCCTAAACCGAAGGAACCGGTGACGCCGCCGCCCGGCCGGCTGGTGGCTCCCACGAAATGGCTGATGGTCTGGTAGGAGATGGGGCCGGAGCCCCTTCCGGCCTCATCACTTGTTTTAAACTTAGGGGTTTGGAGGAGTATACGTGAAAAGCCCTGCCCTTTCGACGGACGGCTTGCACCTGCAGGTCGGTGACCACGTTTGTGTTCTTCATGAAGGAGCAATGCAACGGATTACGCTGCTTCTATTGCTGCTTCAACACGGCTTGGCCAATAAGGCAAAATGCCTGTACGTTGTCAGCGCCGGGTTTAAAATGACCCAGTAGCGCCGAAAAAGAATTGACCCACCCCCCGGCGAAAGACACCTTCGACTGCAAAAGACGGAGGTGTCCAACAAGATGCTGGAGGGTGGGAAAGTGAAACAGATCATCGAGTTGCACGGCAAGGGCGAATCCATCCGTGCCATCACAAGGCTTCTTGACGTATCCCGGAACACGGTTCGTAGATACCTTCGGGAGCCGGGGATACCCAAACCGAAGCCCCGGGCGAAGCGGGGGTCCAAGCTCGACCCCTACAAAGATTATATCCAGAAGCGGCTTAGCGAGGGAGTGGACAATTGCGTCGTTCTGCTCCGGGAGATCCGGGAGTTGGGCTACACAGGCGGCTACTCCATCCTCAAGGAGTACGTTCACCCGTTCCGCCGATGGCGGCGGAAGCCTGAAGTCACCGTGCGCTTTGAAACCAAGCCCGGCGAACAAGCGCAAGTCGACTTCGGCCGTTACCGCTACCTGACGCCGGACGGGACACCACGTTATGTCTGGGCTTTCGTCCTGGTGTTGGCCTGGGCGCGGGCCATGTACGTAGAGTTCATCCAGCGCGCCGACGTGGCCGGCTTCATCCGCTGCCACATCAACGGTTTTGCGCGGCTGGGCGGCATTCCGCGCAAGTGCCTGTACGACAACGCCAAGCTGGTCGTTCTTGACCGGGACGAGGCCGGGCAGCCTATCTGGAACAAGCGTTTCCTGGACTTCGCCCTGCGGCTGGGCTTTGACATCCAGCTTTGCCGGCCCTACTGGGCCAGAACCAAAGGCAAGGTCGAGCGCGGCGTCGGGTACGTCGAAGGCAACTTCTGGCCTGGTGCCCGGTTTACTGATCTTACTGACCTCAACCGCCGGGCCCAAGTCTGGCTTGACACCGTGGCCAACGTCCGTATCCACGGGACGACCCGGGAACGACCGATTGACCGCCTGATCATCGAGCAGGCCCATCTGATGCCCCTGCCCGGCCCCGATAAGCTTTTACCTTTCCTGCGTGAGGAGCGCAAGGTGGGCCGGGATGGTTACCTCCAATGGAACGGCTCCTGGTATGGCGTCCCCTGGCAATGGGCCGGCCGAAAAGTAGAGGTCCAGCCGGACGAGACCACGGTCCAGATCTGGGCGGGGAACGAAAGGCTGGCCGTCCATCCGCGGGCCGTAACCCCGGGGCAGCGGCTTACCCTGCCCGGCCAGTGGGACGGGCTGCCGATGGGTGACCACCGGCGGCGCCAAACCCCAACAGCTTTTCAGGTCCAGACGGTGGAAGTCCAGATTCGGTCTTTGCTGGACTACGAAGCGTTGGTGGTGAGCGAACGGTGATCGCCCTGGAGAAAGCGCGCCACTACCTGGAGCACCTGGGTTTAGGACAGGCGGCGGCGATCCTGGACAGCCGACTGGAAGCGGCCGTGCAAAAGCAGTTGTCCTATGCCGACTTCCTGGCCGACCTGCTGGGGATCGAGGCGGCAGCCAGGCGGGAGCGTTATCTGAAGACCCGGACCCGGCTGGCCCACCTGCCCTACCACCGGACCTTAGAGCAGTTCGATTTTGGCTTCCAGCCATCGGTGGATGAACGTCTGGTAAGGGAACTCGCTACCTTGACCTTCGTCGCCGACGCGGCGAACATCCTGCTTCTGGGCCCGCCGGGGGTGGGCAAAACCCACCTGGCGGTGGCCCTGGGGATCAGGGCGATTGAACAGGGCTACGGCGTCTACTTTGTCCGGGCCCACGACCTGCTGGAAGACCTGCGCCGCGCCCAGGCGGAACACCGGCTGGACAGGAGAATGCGGGTCTACCTGGCCCCGAAGGTCCTGATTATTGACGAGTTCGGGGTCTGGCCCTACGACCGCCAGGCGGCCACGGCGCTCTTTGCCCTGATCTCGGCCAGATACGAGCGTGGCAGCATCATTCTGACGTCGAACAAGGGTTTTGCCGAATGGGGCGAGGTGTTGGGTGATGCGGTGATTGCCACGGCGATCCTGGACCGGCTCCTGCACCACAGCCACGTCCTGAACATCCGCGGGGAGAGTTACCGCCTGCGGGAGAAGAAACGGGCCGGTCTGTTTGGACCACACCCCAGACCGGAGGTGGTTAACGCCGAGCAGTCCAAACCGTAGTTTGTCGGCCGGGTGGGTCAATTCCCAACCGGCGCCAGTGGGTCAAAAGTAAGTCGGCGTTGACAACGTTGCCGATGACTATGCGATGTTCTATCAGATCCCGGAACTGTTTCGGTTACTCAAGGACGTCAAACACCTATATCCCGGCCGGTTAACCTTGGTTACCCGGGAAGAGTTTTTTCCCGGGGGGAGGCGCTTTGAGCCGGACACCATCGTTACCATACTTGGTGAACAAGAGTCCCGGGTCCTGAAGCAAGGTTACGACAGCCTGCAGGTGGCTGTGGAAATGACCTGGATGCTCAGCTCCGGGGTAACCCTGGAGCGGATAATGGATTACGAAAAGAAGTTGAACGCTTATTGCAGGAATAGCCGGTCTGCCGTAGCCTGTGCCTATGACCTGCTGCGTTTTCCCTCAGTGATGCTGGTAAATGCCGTTACGGTCCACCCCCTGGTCCTTTTGCACGGGGCGCTGTGCAGCAACATCTATTACATTCCGAATCCAAACCTCCGCCTTGACCCCCGGGCTTCAGGGACCGTGCTGCGCCACTATTTACAGCAACTCCAAGAGTGCGCGCCTTATCTCAAGCGGGCGCAAAAGGAATAAACGCAGGCTGCGAGGATGAGTGGCGCTCTTCTGAAAAGCGTACCGACAATCTAAGCTCGAAGAGAAATATAAGCTTGAGTTGAACAGAGGCGAGTTCCAGTGAGGGTTGCTTTTTCAGCCGGGCTTCATGCCCGGCTTTGTTTCTTCCTGGTCTTTCTATGAAGATGATCATAAGAAGATGATCATAAGCGGTAGGCGCTCTGCAGGGCACTAGCACTATTATTTAGGGGCAGCCTTGCTGAAGGAGTATGGGTGGTTTGCAGGTAATAGTTATACTGCTTGGAGTCTCCCTTAAATTCTTGCAGGGGCGGTGCCCTGATGAGGCCGGTAACCCTTGTGATGTGTTTTTTAACGCTCCTGGTTCTCGTTGTCCCAGGTTACGCCCGGACCGCATATTCGGGGACGGTCGTGCACGAGCCCTCCACTTACCCGGCGAATGTCCGGAACGCCGCCCGGGCCGCCAGACTGGTCAACTGCCAGGTCATCTTCCCCGGGCAGGTCTTCTCCTTCAACGCCGCCGTCGGACCGCGCACTGTTGCCAACGGTTTTATCCCGGGAAAGGCCATGATCAACGGGAAGTTCGTCTACGCCGACGTGGGCTCCGGCATCTGCCGCACCGCCAGTGCCTTATACCAGGCGGCCCTGGGCGCAAAACTGCCGATCGTAGAGCACCACAGTCACTCCTACCGCGTGGAGTACACTTTGGCGGAAACGGATACCGCCATCTGGTGGGACACGATGGACCTCAAAATCCGCAACGACTGCAGCTTCCCTCTCCTCATCAGGGCGACGGCCGCGTCATCAAGCGTAACCGTAACGCTTAAAGAGGAGCACACCGACCTTTTCCGCCTGGAGCAGCGCCTCCTGCATTACCGCAGCAGCCTTATGTAACCGTGGGGTTAGAGCCTTTCCGGGGGTCAAAAGAAGAGGGCTCGCCTAACGAGCCCCTAGCACTACTTCTTATCGTTTCCTTCTTCTTCTTCGTCTTCTTCGTCGTAATCGATTTCTGCGCTTTCGTCCTCGTATTCTTCTTCTTCTTCTTCTTCTTCTTCCTCGTCCTCGTCATCCAACTCGTCTTCTTCGTATTCCAGGTACTCCAGTTCGTCGTCCGCTTCAACCACCGCCCTATAGATTATCTTGTACATTTCACCAACCGTGGCGGCCATTTCAAGCGGATCATAGTCTGCGGACAGCTGGTTGAGGGACAGCCTTTCAATGCAGGCTTTGACCAGTTCGGCAGCGGCTTCAACCTGTTCGTCGCGAACTGACACGGCTTCACCTCCCTTAGTCTGGCAACGGTAAGCGTTAACCGGGATTAATATAAGTATTCAACGCGGGGGGAGAAATACCTACAAAGTAAATATAAAGATGGTGTCGGGCGACGGGCTTATCTTACTGCGGATGGTGAGGCATATCTCGTCTAGGACAGTAAGCCCGCCAAACCTCTTTGAAACCCTGACAACCTCAACGTAACTCATACTGTCTCCTCCTTAAGGGTCTGGATGGAAGGGGCCATGGCCGCGGGGAAGAAATTTGCAGAAAGAGCTTATAAACTGGTGACTGTTATCTTCGATGGATGGTAGGGTGAGGTCAGCCTAAAAGGGAGATCAACTGCCGGTACGCAATCCGGCATCTTTAAGCAATTGCCCCAGTTTGCGGAAGTCATCCTCAATGAACGGGTTCCAGGTTGGCTGATAGATTACACGGGCGGGGTGAAACAAGGGGAAGGCTTTAGCCTTGGGATTCAAGGAGTTGATCCGGAACCGTCGAATAGGCTTTAATGGCAAAGACTTCGTCCCAGCAGCCATGTGGTCCTTGCCGTACTAAAAAACAGAACGAAACGGAGCAGAGGATACAGTGGGAAAATCGCTATCTTCATCTTCCAGCAGTGCGCCGGCGGGTTCCACCATCCCGTGGGCTGGACTTGTCCACCTTTTTGTCGTCTACGTGGTTTGGGGGAGCACTTACCTGGCGATCCGGGTGGCGGTCCGTGAGGGCGCGGGGTTTCCGCCGTTTGCGTTGGGTGCCTCGCGTGTTCTCCTTGCCGGGGGGCTGCTCATCCTGTGGGCGGTACTGACGCGGAACCGTTGGCGGCCAACCCCGAAGGAGTTGGCCGTGCTGGCGGCCACGGGGCTCCTGCTCTGGACAGGAGGAAACGGCATGGTTAACTGGGCCGAGCAGCGCGCCGATTCGGGTTACGCCGCCCTGCTTGTCGGGTCGCTGCCGATCTGGGTAGCCTTAATCGAGGCTATCCTTGACCGGCGACTGCCGTCCTTGCTCTTTGTATTCTCGCTTCTGGTCGGATTTGCCGGCGTGGGCTTGCTGACCCTTCCGGTACTGTCTACAGGGACAAGATCGGATATTCTGTCAGTACTGGCGCTGATCCTTGCTCCGATCTGCTGGGGCCTGGGGTCGATCATCCAGCAGCGCCGCCCTGTTGAGCTTACGGTTCCCGTGTGTTCCGGGTACCAGCACCTTTTCGGAGGCCTCGGATTTTTGGTGTTGGTGATTGCCACGGGTGAGCCGGTTCCAAACCCCACGCCGGAAGCCTGGCTGGCCTGGGGATATCTGCTTGTCTTCGGCTCTCTCATCGCCTTTACTTCATTCATTATGGCCATCCGCCTCCTCCCGATGAACATCGTCATGACCTACCCCTATGTTAATCCGGTCATTGCGGTGATCCTGGGCTGGCTCATCCTGGATGAGGAGATCACGGCGACGACCATCGGCGGGATGGTTCTGGTCCTGCTCGGGGTGGCCGGGGTTTTCCGGGCCCGCTACCGGATGCCTCCGAAAGCAGCCAGGCGGGCGGAACGGGTTTCGCATTGACACGGGCCGAACACTAAATTGACGTAACGTTTAGCATATTGACTATCAGATTATGTTCCTTAAGTCAGCCAGAAGTACGTGAAATATCAGACGAAGGAGCCATTCTGTTCTCGCCGACAAAAACCACCTGGAGGGCATTAACAAAGACGATTCAATAAACGGAACGCATCTGCTGGACGAAATTCAGGCAACAGTCGAAGCGAACTTCACGGTAATGGGCGATACCATGGCCTTTGAGAAAAATCTGCAGGTCGGCGCGAAAACTGTCTCTCACTTCTGGCGCCACGATGGTCGGAATAATCTGGTGGACCGAAATACCTGGCACATGGGCCTTTAGCCACTTAATATAGCGGTTTAGCTGGGCAGCGGCCTGCTCGTCTGCTTCTTGAGACTTTAGTTCCCACAGGTGGATAAAGGTATTATACTTGTTCTTTGTGTAGATCAAGATATCAATACTTTGCATTCCCGCACCGCAATAGATCTCGTTGCCGATCCAAGTGATTTCTACTCCAGGAAATAGCAGCGAGGTAAGCTTAGTGTTGCGCTTAAGCTCTTGCATAAAGTAGGCCTGGAGGTGGAGCTCAAAAGACCGGTCAGTATGGTTCATGAGGTCCATAAGGCGCCGGTCGACCCTGTCAAACAAAAGGGTATCTCCCAGATAAGGCCTTTGCTGCGTTGACGGGGACAGGCTGATTGTTTCGTGAGCGAAGCCAACCTTGCTCGCTCCAAGAACCTGGCCTGCGTTGCGCAGGTCAAGCATTCTTTTGATTATCTCCGACTCGTGCGGGAGGAGTGGAGTGCAGCCTCTTTTAGCTGTCATCTTCCGATAAATCAATGTCCAAGGGATCTCGAAGACGCTTTGGAAGTCGGTCATCTCGTCCATCAGCTGCCATTCGGTCAGTCCTTCACGATATACTACCTTGGGCTTAATTAACAGTCTGTAAGGGAGGGGCATCCCTAGCTCGGCCAGGAGATAGGCACCTTTTGGTTCGTAGAATGGATAGGGACTAAGAACCTCGAAGATGCCGAAAAAACGTCCGCCTTCCCGGCTGATGTCGGCCGAAGGCCGTTCCAGATAAAAGAGGATCTCGTCTCCGGCATGAACTCGACAGACGTCGGCATACAGCGCAGCTTGGGCACGCTCGTTGCTGGCGTGTATCCCGTCGACGTTACTCCACGAAAAATCGTTCTCTTTCCTTACTCCTGCAAACCCATACGCAAGATGTATCGGCAATGTACTTTCGGAAACGATAAAAAGATGCACCTTATCGCCCCTTATTTTTACCTGGTTTTCTCCAGGATCAGGATGTATTCGTGCTTAAAGACGTAGAAGCCGCCCAACAGGGCGCGGTAGCGCCAGAGTTCTTTCTGGCTGCGCTTGCCTTTGGTTTGTTCAAAGTTCTTCACGACGATGCTTTTCAGCTTTAAGCCCCGGCTCATCGCTTCCTGCATGCAGTAAAAACCCAGTGGGATCCACTCTCCTTTGCTGTACTTGTCCCCGATGACGATGCCCACGTAACGTCCTTTACGCAAAAGTGGCAGGGTGTTGTCGAGCACGGCCCCGAACATCTGCAGAAAATCTTCTGTTGATTGGGCATTGGAAAGATCGTTTGGGTCCGACGTAAATTGAATAATGTCGTGATACGGGGGGTGCATAAGGTAGAGGTCGACAGCATCAAACCCCATATCATGAATCAGCGTTTTAAAGTCAAAGTACCTGCTGTCTCCCGCTTCGACCCGGGTGGTGACGTTGTGAGGGTTCTCTTCGGCGGTGATCAGCTCGCGGGCTTTCTCAACGGTAGCCGGGTTGATCTCGACACCGGCGCCGTGACGGCCCAGCTGCCGGCACTCGATCAGCGTGGTGCCGCTGCCCGCAAAGGGGTCGACGACCAAGTCTCCCTTCCTTGTGTAACGCAGCATGAGCTGGTGGGGGATCTGGGGAATATAATTGCCCCAGTACCATCCCAGGTGAGCTCCGGATTGGTCGCGGCGGTCGATGTTCCACAGGCTGTCCGTAATAATCTCCTCATAGTCCTTCCAGCGGCGGAGATTGATGTCATTGATTCTGCCGGTCTTAGCTTCGGTCAGGCTCTTTTTTAAGCGTTGGGCATAGTAGTAAGCCCGCTCGTATGTATAGGCATCCAGGATCTGCTGGAGTTCTTCAAGAAGGGGCTTAAGCTTCAAAAGTATGCCTTCCCCGTTAGTGTTTACCAGTTCATCGTCCAACGCCTCGACGATTCTTTTAAGATTCGCTGTCCTGGTCTTGAGACCGGCAATATCCGGTTGGCTCAGGATGGCATCAATCAGCTGCAGTAATCTGGTTTTGTCGGCAGAAATATACTCGCTGTCATCGCGGCGAATGATTTTGCCGTTGAAAGTGTACACGCCGTTCCCCATTATCGTCTTCCTTATTAGGGATTTGCTGCTTAACCATTCGGCGGCGATCAGTCTGCATCCTTCCTGGAAACCTGCAATAGCGACCAAACCGGCTGAAGAGAAACCGGCTGAAGAGAAAGGCTGTTGCCGGCATTACAGAGCTTGGCCGCAGTCGCCCATTTTTGCGTATTGAGCAGGTATTTCATACGACAGCAAGAATAATAAGGGCATCCATATTTTGCGAGGGAGAGGAGAAAGTGTCCAGAAGGTCTCTTGCTTTCTTAGTCTTACTGTCTGCATTCTTGCTGCTCCTGACCGGCTGCGGCGGCGGGAAAGAACCGTCCAAAGCGGAGCCGGTGAAGTTCAAGCTTGCGCACTGCACGTGGGTAGGCTATGCACCGCTTTATATCGCGCAGGAAAAGGGCTTCTTCGCCAAGTATAACATTGCGCCGGAATTGGTTATTATCGAGGACGAGTCCCAGTATGCGGGAGCTCTGGCCTCAGGCCAGATCCAGGCCCTGGGCAACGTCCTGGACCGGGAAGTCATCCATTTTGCCAAAGGGACACCGGAGAAACTCATCTTTGCGATGGACGAATCGGCCGGCGGCGACGGTATTATTGCCAAGAAGGAAATCGCCAAGGTCGAAGACCTCAAGGGCGCCACTGTCGGCCTTGATAAGTCGTCCACTTCGTACTTCTTCTTCCTCAGCGTGCTTGACAAGTACGGCCTGAAGGAAGAGGACGTGACCATTCAGGAGATGAGTGCCGGCGATGCCGGGGCCGCGTTTGTAGCCGGAAAACTGGACGCCGCTGTGACCTGGGAGCCTTGGCTGACCAACGCCAGCCAGCGTGAGGGCGGCCACGTCTTGGTCAGCAGTAAGGACTTCCCGAAGACGATCATCGATGTGCTCGTGATGCGCGAGGATTTCGTCAAGGAGCATCCGGAGGCGGCCCTGGGCCTCACCAAGGCCTGGTTCGAAGCCATCGATTACTACCGGGAGCATGTCGACGAGGGTAACGAGATCATGGCGAAAGCCCTTGGGCTGGGGACCGAAGAAGTTGCCGAAATGGCCCGGGGCGTGCAGTTCCTGGGTAAGGATGAAAACCTGGCCTTCTTCGATCAGGCTTCCGAGGACAGCATTTATAAGGTAGCCGAGCGGGCCGTGCACTTCTGGACTGAAAAAGGAATCATCGACAAGGGCGTTGACTTCGCAGCATTGATCGACGACAGTTCCGTCAAAAAGGCGACAAAATAGGTAGTACGGGAGATAGACGACATTGGTCTGCAAAATGAAGATAAGTGGGGCTCTTACCCTACTTTCTTTTTTCTTGCTGGTACTGGCCTGGTGTGCCCTGTCTTACGGCGGGGTCGTGGGTGGTGTTTTTCTGCCCACGCCGGGCGAAGTTTTTCGCGCTTTCGGATCGATGCAAGCGGAAGGGATTCTCATCCCCTATACGCTGGCCAGCACGTACCGTGTCGTGGTGGGCTGGGCGCTTGCGGTTGCGGTGGCTGTCCCGTTGGGGTTGATGATCAGCACCTCAAGGCATGTTGAGGCCTTGTGCGAGCCGGTCATCGACTTCGCCCGTTACCTGCCGGTGGTGGCCCTTGTGCCCCTCACCATCCTCTACTTCGGTATCGGGGACGTGCAGAAGTTTGTGATCATCTTTCTGGGGACCTTCTTCCAGCTTGTACTTATGGTCAGTGACGTGGTCAACAAGGTGCCCCGCGATTTGTTGCGGGCGGCAGCCACCCTGGGAGCATCCAAGAGGCAGACTTACCTGATGGTGCTGCTGCCGGCCTCGCTGCCGGGGATTATGGACAGCCTGCGCATCACCATCGGCTGGGCCTGGACCTACCTGGTGGTGGCCGAGTTGGTGGCCGCCAACTCGGGCCTGGGCTACATGATTTTGCGGGCGCAGCGCTTTCTGGCCATCGACCGCATTTTTGCCGGCCTGGTGATCATCGGGCTGTTAGGCCTGGCGACGGACTACTTTTTTAAGTGGCTGACCAGGGTGGCTGTGCCCTGGAGCGAAAAAGTGGGTGACCGGCCATGAGTAAGCTGGTTTTGCGGAAAGTTGGCAAAGTGTTTGGGGATCTCCGCCATCCGGTGCACGCTCTGGCGGAAATCGACCTGGAAGTTGCCGAGAACGAGCTGGCGGTAATTGTCGGGCCTAGCGGTTGCGGCAAATCTACGCTGCTTAATATTGTCGCCGGGCTGGACAGGGCCAGCAGCGGTTCGGTGCTGATGAACGGTATCGAGATCACCGGACCGGGAGCCGACCGGGGGATGGTGTTCCAGTCCTATACGCTTTTCCCATGGCTGACGGTGCAGAAGAATGTGGAATTCGGCCTGAGGATTAAAGGCACCCCTCCCGGAGAACGACGGGAAACAGCCCTGCGCTATATCAAACTTGTAGGTCTTGCCGGGTTCGAAAACGCTCTCCCCAAAACGCTCTCGGGAGGGATGAAACAGCGGGTGGCTATCGCCCGGGTGCTGGCCAACCGACCGGAAATACTGCTGATGGACGAGCCTTTCGGTGCCCTGGACGCCCAAACCAGAGTGGCGATGCAGGACCTGCTGCTGTCGGTCTGGGAGAAGGAGAAGACGACGGTGCTATTCATCACCCACGACATCGACGAAGCGGTGCTGCTGGCCGATACCGTTTACGTCATGTCCCGCCGGCCCGGACGCATCAGGACCAGGCTGAAAGTGGAGATTCCGCGTCCGCGGGACCATCGCGTCACGGTGTCTCCGGAGTTCGCTTCCATCAAGAAAGAGATCATGGAGATGTTGTGGGAAGAAAGCCAGGGCCTGAACATTTCGGATTAAGGAACCGGAATCACGGCGTGTTAAATTTAATCTATCCTTAAAAATAGCTGTTAGAAAAGCAAGCGTTTCAGTTATCGGGGAGGACATCCCCGGGATTTCGTGAAGCTTGCGTCGCGGTCAATGTAATTAACAGGGGGGAACGGATTTGCGTCGATCCCCGGCGGAAACCGGGCACCAGACCGCCAGCCGGCAGGGTTTACACTACGGCTACGTTATCTTAATGGTCGGTATTCTTACTGTCATGGGAGCCCTGGGCTTTGCCCGGTTCGGCTACGCCACCATTTTACCGTCTATGAAGGCCGGCCTTTTGCTAAACAACACCCAGATGGGGATCATCGCAACCGGTAACCTTATCGGCTACACGGCTTTCTCCCTGATCGGGGGGTTCCTTGCCGCGAGGTTCGGCCCGAGGCTTATCATTGGCGGCTCGATGTTGCTCACCGGGGTGACCATGTTCCTTACCGGTGCCGCCGGGGGATTCGGCCAGGCGGTGATCTATCGCTTTTTAACCGGTCTGGGCAGTGCTGGCAGCAACGTTCCCGTAATGGGGCTTGTATCAGCATGGTTTGCTCCTAAAAGGCGCGGCATGGCTGCCGGGTTTTTGGTCGGCGGCTCGGGATTGGGCTTTTTTATTACGGGCTTTCTAGTGCCAAGAGTGATCGCAGCCTGGCCGGAAAACGGCTGGCGCCTGAGCTGGTTTCTCCTGGGCGGCACGGTGGTTTTGCTGGCCCTATTGAGCTGTGTCTTTTTGAGGAATAAGCCTTCCGAAAAGGGATTTAAACCTATCGGCCTTGAGTCTGAAGCTCAGGCCGTAACAAGCAAGCGGCCGGTACAGGCGGCAAGCGGCGGTAACCGCCTTTCGTGGGGCAGCGTTTATACCTCTCCGGCGTTGTGGTATCTGGGCGTGGTCTATCTGTTATTCGGTTTTTCCTATATAATCTATGGTACTTTCTTTGCGGCAGCGATGACGGCCGATAAAGGGTTTACCCAGGCACAGGCGGGGGCAGTGTGGTCGGCGATGGGTGCCGTCGCTGTTTTCAGCGGCGTCATGTGGGGGACAGTCTCCGATCATCTGGGCCGTAAATACGCCCTGGCTGTTGTCTTCGGCCTTCAGGCCGTCTGCTACTTCCTGTTTGGCATAGCCGACAGCCCGGGTCCCCTCTACGCCTCGGCCTTACTCTACGGTCTTACCGCTTTCAGCATTCCTGGTATCGTGGCCGCCGCTTGCGGCGACTACGTCGGGCCGCTGCTGGCTCCGGCCGCCCTGGGGATGGTGACCTTCTTCTTCGCCGTCGGGCAGGCGGCGGCCCCTTCGGTTGCCGGCTACCTGGCCGACCAGACCGGCTCTTTCAGCACTGCCTTTTTCTTGGCCGCAGCCGTGGCGGCTCTGGGCAGTGCAAGCTCGTTCATCCTCCGCCCGCCGAAACTGAATTCATAGACGGGACAATTACGTACAGGGAAGCATAGGGGGATATCTTATGCTTGGCCGCTCCTGATTTAGAAGTGGAAACAGATAATTACTTTGCCGGCATCGAGGTGTGAAACTGGATGGCGGCACATTTATCACTAAAAAAGGGTTTATGTCGAAAGATGTGGAAAAAGCATTCATCGTTTCCAAATTAAATAGGGGGCGCGGGTGTAACGATGGTCATCGGGGATTTTATGACGAGACGGGTGGTCAGCGTAGGATTGGACGCCACCCTGGAGCATATCATGCGGCTTTTCGAGAATACAGGTTTTCACCACATCCCGGTTATCGATACCCGAACCAAGGAGTTCATGGGCATCATTTCGGACCGTGACCTCTACAAGCACCTGAGCCCCTTCGTGGGTACCATTTCGGAAAACAGCCGCGACGCGCTGACCCTCAAGAAGAAAGCCTACCAGATTATGACCAGAAAACCTCTGACTGTGACCAGGGAGACCACCATTGAAGACGCTGCGAGACTGCTTCTGACAAACAATATCTCCTGCCTGCCGGTTCTCTCTCCGGGCGGAGAAGTAGAGGGCATCGTAACGTGGAAGGACATCCTGCGCGAGCTTCTGGGACTCGATGTCGATGTGCGGAAGGCTAGGCAGCCCCCCGCTTTGTAATCCCGTGAAGTTCTTACCAGCTGCTTTCCCGTCTGTTTGCTTTCCCGTTTAAACCTTTTTCCACAACTCTGCCCCGGCACCCGGCCACACAAGCGTTCACAACCTTGTACAGGAATTACAGTCGTCGGTCGTCAGTCGTCAGACTCGAAGGAATTCGCTGCGCGAATTCCACCGGAGTTTTGGAAGAGGACACCGCAGCCCCTTGGCTTTTCTTCCCGTGTCCGTCCGCTTACTGCACGGCGGCGGTCAGGTCTCTGCTAATGAGGTTTTTCTTGGGAACCGGAAGGGTTTTTTCTTGCGGGGATAAACTGTAAAAAAAACAGCCAAGGAGGTTCGAGAATGGAGCAGGATCTGCGGGGACAAACCCAGACACTGGTAACGCTGGTCGAATACCAGCCCGGTGCCGTGGTGAGCAGGACGATCCTGGACAGGAAGACGGGCACGGTTACTCTTTTCGCCTTTGATGCCGGCCAGGGTCTGAGCGAGCACACGGCGCCCTTCGACGCCCTGGTCATTGTTGTCGACGGCGAGGTGGAAATCACGATTTCCGGACGGCCGCACCAGTTAAAAGCCGGCGAAATGATCATCATGCCGGCGAACGAGCCCCATGCCCTGCGGGCGCTGTCGCCGTTCAAGATGATGCTGGTGATGATCCGCTCGTAGCCGGTCGTGGCGTTATTTTGGCGTCCTGCATGTACTAATCTTTACAGGTCGTATACAGGGCCAGCGGTATAATCCTTTACGGGGTTGCATCGTTCCAGGTTGACCCCCTCGGGCTGGTCCTCGTCCCGCAACCGTTTTTTAGCGGTTTGCTCGCCTTCACCTTCCTCGTCCTCGGAGGAAGGGTAGGTTACAGTTCTTGTGTCGGCTCTCATGCAGGGTTCGGGTTCGACAGCTTCACGCATTCCTGTTTCCATCGGTTTATCCCCTCCGATTTTGATGCATATCCGTATCTGAGATTAGAATACCTTTTCTTCAAGGTTCTAATCCAAAAGAGAAGGCCAGGGTTGCAAACCCTGGCCTCTAGATGGGAAGGATAGAGTGAAGCTAGTGAGCCAGCAGAGCGCGTACCAGCATGCCGGCCGCCTCCCCGCGGGTAACCGGGCGGTTGGGCGCCAACGTTCCGCCGTCCTGGGGCGTAAGGTAACCCATTGCCAGGGCGGCCGCCGCGTATCCGCGGTCGGCGGGATTAATGAGGCCCGCATCCTTCACCGCAAGTTTGAAAGCCTCGCCGTGGCGCGCCAGCGGCCCGAAACCCTGGCTGTTGACGAGCCACCTGGCCGCTTGGATCCTGGTTACCTGGCGCGCGGGATCGAAGCCCGCGGCATCCTCAATGATCCTTAAGGACAGCACCCGGTCAAGCAGCTGTTGATCGTCTTCTTCGTTCAAAGGCTGGTATCCGCCCGACTCGCCGGCTGCCCTGGCCAGCATCTCCAGGAGTTCCTTGCCGGTAATGACGTCGTTGGGCCGGAAGCGTCCGTCCTTGGCGGTGACGATGCCCTGCTCAGCGAGGAGATCAATGTCCTTGGCCGCGGGATGCCCGGTAATGTCGGTGAAGGCGGGTCGGCGGTCGGCCACCGGTTTCCCTTCATAGTCTATTTCCTGTCCCGTATTGGCGTCGAGCATCGCCGCCGGCCACAGGTTTGTCGGGTGATACAGCAGGAAATATGCAGCACGGTCAGTCTGTTCCGCCGGCCACTTCGCGTAAGCCCGGGCATACTCCAGCATCAGCGGGTGTTTCTCCAGGAAGCGCGCGCTGGCCGCGGCCTGGCTGATGACGCCGGCAGCCGCGGGGAAAGTAGTGTCCCACCAGCGCATCTGGTAGTTGGTAATTTCGCCTGTCACCGAGCTGACGGTCACGCTGAAACCGTTTTCGGGGTAGGGGATGCCGTTGACCATACGGGCAAACTCGAAGACATAGGAGCGAGGTCTTTCATCGCCCGCCTTGCTCCAGGGACCCAGCTCCTTCTCGCTCCGCCGAAGTACAACCTGTCCCGCGCGCGAGGGCTGCTGCTTTTTGATGAAGTTCTGAGCGATTTCCTGGGCCTGCGCCTGGCTCAACTTGACTTCCGGAGCGTTGCGATAATCAGGCTCGTTATCGTAGCGAGCGAAACCCAGAAGTTCGCCGTTCCGGGCGTCCACGCTGACATTGAGAGAGAGGCGCTTTTCCTTGTCGGTATAGTTGAAGCTCCAGATTTTCGATCCCGGTACGGACCAGTTAGCCATCAGTTCCTTGCTTGTCAGCTGCATTTCGGGCGGCAGAGAATAGGCCGCTTCCGCCTTCATCCGGGCCTGGTCGGCGGTCAGGAGCTTGCCCAGTTTGTCGACGGCCTCTTGTTCCACGACCGTTAAGGGCATTTTCTGGGCTCTGGCCGTCATTGGTTCCCCGCCGCCCCCGCCGAAGAAATCTCCCGTCACGTCGAAGTAATAGGGGCCGTTGAGAGAGTCGTGGCGTTTCCCGGTCAGCGCGTCGAGGAGGAATCTGCCGTCGCGCAGCTGGTAGACGAGCCTTGGCTCGACGTCGGTGTCCCGGTCGCGCGGGCCGAAGTACATGTAGGCCAGTTCCAGCCCGGTTTCGGTGAAGATGGCGGCGGCGCGATCCGGGGAGAGACGTCCCGCAGGATCGGGAAGGTTGAGGTTTTCCTCCCAGGACAGGTTGAAGTTCTGCATTTCCCCGGTCTCGGCGTTGATGCCGACAGTAATGGTGTTGCCGTTGACGGGGATGCCGTTCACCGTGCGCAGGAACACGTAGTTGTACATTACGGGGTAGGTTCGGTTGCGCAGCGGAAAGACTCTAGCATTCTCCATAGGGTCTTGGGGCGCCGGTATGCACTGGGTAAATTTGTCCGGAACCAGTTGCTTGGCCACCTGCTTGGCCTTTTCCAGGGCTTCGGTCCGAGTGTAGGCGGGAAGCCCGTCGAAGCGACCGGAGCGGCAGCCCCTGTAGATGTCGATGTTCAGGACCTCGCCGCTGGCGGCGCTGACGGTGATCATGCACTGACCGCCCGGTTCGCGGCTGTTGCTCCATCTCAAGTGCCAGACTCCGCGGCCTTTGTACTCTGTGTAGTCCGAAGTGAACTGTTCAAACTTAGCGGTGTCGGGATAAATGTTCCTGCCGATCTTTATGGCTTCTTCAAGGCTGACTTTGTTTTGCAGCACGCCGGCTGCGGCAGCGGCCACTCCCTCCCCTGCCGGCGCCGGGGCGGGGATGGCGGCAGGGACCAGGAGACTGACGGCCGTGACGGCGATGGCCAAGCCCCGCCGATAACGGTGAAACATTGCAGATACCTCCTTGCCAAAAATTCAACGAGTTTTAACGAGTCTTTTCTGATGTTATAAGGCAGATCTACAGAAAAAAATGACAAAAAAATACCCCGAATAGGGGTTAGGAGGAGGTGGCCTGTTAAACTTTTATCTTCTGCAGTTCAGCTAGCTGCTGAAGCAGGTTGATGACAGTTTTTGCTTCGCACCGTCGTCAAAACTGGGCTGCGAAAGGTTGGGAAAACCGTGCTGCTGTTTCAAGTATAATTCACCGGGCGGTCGCCGAACCAGAGATCAAAGTCCTAGAAAGGATGAGACTATAGGAGGTTTTTTCTCCTTAATTTGAATGTCAATAATCAAAAAGTCAGGGCTTTCAGCCAGTAATCGTAGATGATGCTCTGGCCGTAGGTCGTGCCGGGCACGGCCCAGCGGGCGTTCAGTTTCTGCCAGGTGGGGGCAGAGCCCCGGGCGACCAGGTTGTAGCGCGGGTCCACCAAAACCTTGCCGGGGGGCAGCGGGTTGCGGCAGGCATAGGCGTAAAGGTGTTGGATGTGGGCCTCGACGCCCGCCTCCGGGGAAGCGAAAATCGCCCCGTGAATCCCCGGCTCGAACCGGACCAGCTGGGGGTCGGCCCCGTTTAACGGTTCCTGGCCGGTACAGGGGCTGCCGGTGGCCCACAGGCCGCAGTAGTTATTTTGGAAGGGCTGGACGCTGCCGGTAAACTGCCAGTAGTGAGTTTCCTTGGCGGCCTGGCAGAAGGCCAGGTCTCCCCGGATGCCGTATTCGGCTCCGATGCGCAGGTAGAGCTCGGCAAGGTCGGGAATGGGGACGAATTCCCGGCCGTATTGCTGCGCCATTTTGGCCCGGATGCGCGGCGTTTCGGCCGCCAGCCATGCTTTCAACTGGCCGGCGGTGGCTACGGCAGGTCCCTGAATGGTCAGGTCGGCCATGGCTATGACCGTCCCGTCGGGCAATTTGACGGTCGAGGGATACTTGCTTAGTTGACTGAGATAGGTCTTGAACTGCTCTATTTGTTGAGTGCTGAAGTCCGCCTCGCTTTTGTGCAGCAGTTCCGCGGAACTGATGACCGAACCGTCGAGCAGCTTTAAGTTGGTCCGGTATGCGGCCAGCTCCTGGAACAACGTGCTGGACGGGGTTGACGGTTCCGCACCGCGGCTGGGCACAGGGAAGGTCAGCCGCGACTTTACGTCGACCGTGCGGCTCTCCTTGCGCCAGTTGACCTCGCAGCCCAAGGCCTCGCCCACCGCCCGGAGCGGCACTACCGTCCGTCCCAGCCGCGTTACGAGGGGCTGCCCGTAGTCCGGCGGAATGGCGAGAACCCTGCCGTCAATGACGATCTGCACGTCGTTTTGCCGACCTGGCGGGCGAGAGGGTACGGCCCCTGAACCACTGCTAAACGTGGTGATGATGACCTGCCTGGTTGCCGAACGCCACTCCACTTTCGCGCCTAAGCCTTCGCCGATGATCCGCAGGGGAACGTAGGTCCTCCCGTCAAGGATCAAAGGGGCTTGATCATCCAGCGGGACGGTTACCGTTTTGCCGTCGATGACGATACCGATGCCGCCGCCTGCTGCGGCCTGCATGGGAAGGAAAGCAGCGGACAAAATTCCGAAACCGAGGCAGAGCGTGATCAGGATTTTAAGTCGGGATGAACAGTGAATAGGGCACCAGTCCTTTCCGGGGTCACCTTGCTCATGAGTGACAATGCTTTTTTAAGCATATATGTGACATGGAAAGGAATTCTACGGTGCCCGCCGCCGCCCCTGCTCGGTCTTACCGACCTGCTATGAGGCTGTTGAAAAACTGCGCCTGGCTAAAAAAGAAGTCTGACGCCGGAAGTTGGATGCCTGTAATGTATAATTTCGGCGCTCCCCGCGTCGGCGACCTGCAGTTCGCCTTATGCGTACGGCGCGATGGTGGCGGGGAGCGCGCGCCTCGTCAACGTTCACGACATTGTTCCCCTGCTGCCGCCCAGGAGGATCAAACCATTCTTGACGAACAAGATCTGGTGCTACGAGCCTGTTCCCGGCGTTTTTCCGCTGGCCGTTCAAACCGGCAGCCTGCAGGGAAACCACGCCATGCAAACTTACCTGGAGGCCCTTATGGATTTAAGCAAAAGAGCCCCGGCGTTCGGGGAACGTAGCCCTTCCTCCGTAGCCATCCGTTACCCCCGAGTCCCGCCTTGGTTTGCCATGCGCCGGCCCAGCAGGCGGGCCAGCCGGCCGATGCCGTCTTTGATGCTGGCGGGCGGGGTGTTCGAGAAATTCAGCCGCAGGCAGTTTTCGCCCCCGCCCGTGGCGAAGAACGGGGCGCCGGGGACGTAGGCCACTTTTTCAGCGACAGCCTCCTCAAGCAGCGTGCCGCTGTCCAGTCCCGGCGGGAGAGTGACCCAGAGAAACATTCCGCCCTCGGGCTCGGTCCAGGCGACACCGGGAGGAAACTGTTCGCGCATCGCCCTGATCATCGTCTCCCGCCGCCGCCCGTACTCGCGCCGGATTGTTTTGATGTGTCCGGAGGCGTCGGCGGCGGTGAGGTAGCGGTAGACCGCCCGCTGGACCAGCGTGCTGGTGTGCAGGTCGGTGCCCTGCTTGGCCAGGATCAGCTTCGATACCAGATCCTTTTCGGCCACGACCCATCCCAGTCTCAGCCCCGGGGCGATCGTCTTGGAAAAGGTGCTCAGGTAAATCGTCCGGGCCGTCCGGTCAAAGCTCTTCAGCGGGGGGACGGCCTCCCCGGCGTAGCGCAGTTCGCTGTACGGATCGTCTTCTATCAGCGGTATCCGGTACTTTTCCAGGAGAGCGGCCACGGCTTCCCTCCTTTCACGGGGCATGGTGATCCCGGTCGGGTTCTTGAAGGTGGGTGTAAGGTAGATAAACTTCGGGCGCTGCTCGCGGATGGCCTTTTCCAGCGCTTCGGTCACAATGCCGCCTTCATCCGTCGGGACAGCCACGAAACGGGCCTGGTAACTGCGAAAGACCTGGATGGCGCCAAGGTAGCTCGGGTTTTCCACGATTACAGCGTCGCCGGGGTCGATAAAGAGCTTGGCCAGCAGGTCCAGGGCCTGCTGGGAGCCGTTGGTAAGGAAGACGTTTTCCGGCTCGGCGTCGACGCCTTTCTCCCGCATGGTCCCGGCGATCTTCTCCCGGAGCGGCAGGTAGCCCTCGGTGGTGCTGTACTGTAACGCCGCTGCTCCGCCTTCGTCAAGCGCGTCGTTGACGGCCTTGCGTAATGCATCAAGCGGGAACATTTCGGGTGCCGGCAAGCCGCCGGCAAAGGAAATGACGCCAGGGCTTTCGGTTATTTTCAGGATTTCTCGGATGGCTGAGCTTTGCATCCGGCCGACTCTTTCCGCGAAGGCGTAAGGCATACGATCCTCTCCCAAAATTGGATTGTTGTAAGAACGATACTACATTGCTTTGGGCAAGGAAAGAGCCAATTGCATGCCGACTTATTTATCTTTCTGTCATAACAAAAGGGAATTGGACTAATAACTTAACAGCATATATGATCTAGGCAAAAGCCACCTGTCAGGGAGTGAGGTTGTTTTGGCCGATTACACCAAGATGTGGGACGAGCTGGGTCTGGATCTCGAGGCGCACGACCAGTTGCTTCAGGCGTTGCCTCCGACGTACGGGGAGGTATATATGCGGCAAGAGAACCGCCCCAAGGGGATGGAGTATTTCGACTTCGTGGTCAGCGAGATTCACGGCTTGCGCGTACAGGAGTTGCAGGAGTTTAAGAAGAGCGGCGGCAAGGTGGTCGGGACTTTCTGCATCTTCGTGCCCGAGGAATTGGTCCTGGCCGCGGGAGCGGTCTACGTTGGCCTTTGTTCCGGCCTCGATATCGGCGCCGCGGAGGCCGAAGCCGTGCTCCCGCGCAATATCTGCCCCTTGATCAAGTCGTTCATGGGCTTTAAGCTGGCCCGCGTCTGTCCCTACATGGAGTCGTGCGACCTCCTGGTCGGGGAAACGACCTGCGACGGCAAGAAGAAGGCCTTCGAAGTGCTGGCTGACTTCGCCCCGGTTTACGTCATGGAGACCCCTCAGAGGAAAGGTCCTGTGGGGCGCATGCTCTGGATGGAGGAAATCCGGTTGCTGGCCCTTAAGCTGGAGGAATTGACCGGGAAGCGCATCACCAGTGACTCCCTTGCCGAGAGCATCCGCCGCGTCAATGCCAAACGCCGGGCTCTGCAGCGCCTTAACAGGTTGAGGCAGGCCGACCCGGCACCGATTTCGGGCCGCGATGCCCTGCTGATCAACCAGATCGCGTTTTACGACGACGTCGACCGTTTCACGGCCCAGGTCAACGCCCTTTGCGACGAACTCGAAGAGCGGGTCGGCAAAGGCGTTGGGATAGCCCCGGAGGGGACGCCTCGCGTGGTTGTAAGCGGCACCCCGATGGCCATACCCAACTGGAAGGTGCCCTTCATCGTCGAGTCGGCGGGGGCGGTCATCGTCGGTGAGGAGATGTGCACGGGGTCCCGTTATTTCGAGACCCTCACCGAGGAGCGAGAAGGAGCGGACCTGGACGAGATGCTGGCCGGGGTGGCGGCCCGGCACCTGGAGCCCGACTGCGCCTGCTTTACGCCCAATTCCCGGCGTCTCGAAAAGCTTGTTGATATGGCCCGCGCGCACCGTGCCGACGGAGTCATCAGTTACATCCTTTCTTTTTGTGATCCCTATGCTGTTGAGGCCTATCAAGTTGAGAAGGCTCTGAAACGTACCGGTATCCCTTCCCTGAAAATCGAGACCGACTACGGCCAGCATGACGCAGGCCAGATCCGTACGCGTGTAGAGACTTTCCTGGAGATAGTGGCCGGGCGCAAGGCGGCGGAAAGACGGGCCGGCGCTGTCAGCGGCTGAGAGCGGGACGTTGGAAAACAAGGAAGAGCCGGGCCTTTGACGAGGCCCGGCTCTTTGTTCGGTTGCGTCGTTCGCGAGTTAAGAAAAGTTAGAGCAGAGAGGGAACGAAGACCATTGAGCAGACTACAGCCAGGAAGCCAATGACCGGCAATAGAACGAAGCCAAAGGACGCTCTGCCCATGAGCATCTCGGCCCGCGGCAGTTCCGAACAGCAGTATGGGTCGTCCAGACACTCCTGGACAAAGTCGTCGTGGCCGGTTTTAGAGGTTGTCATGGTAAACACCCTCCTTTCAAGTACCTATTTGCCCGCAGGGGGCAATTACCATACTACTCTTGTGCCAAGAAGAAGTCAACCATTCTCATCCAAGCTCTCAAATTCACTTGATTATTAAATGGTAAGGGGTTATCACCACCCGGGAAGCGCGGCGAAGCGGCATCCCTTACTATGCGGTACCCTGACGTTAACCTCATATTTTGTGGTAAGATAAGGTATAGAAGACTGTTGAAAGGGTGTTTCGCGATGGGGCTGACTAAAATGGACGTCGAAGAACTGCGATCGGCCTATACGATGGCTTTCATCTACCAGGACGGGAAGGGCTATATCGAAATGACAAGGGAGGAGGATCTGGACCACCCGTACCGCATTGCCACCGAAACCCGCTTTGTAAACGAGGCGGACCAGGACGGCAAACTGGTCCGTGCCGCAGCGTTTTTTATGCTCGCCCGGCAAAACCGCAGGTGTGCAACCATTGCCAGGTTGTTGCAAGAGGGGGACAGGATCGAACTGGAGTGGCAGCGTGACCGCTTCACAACGGCCAATATGGAGGCGGAAGGCTTTCATACCGACGCGCTGTTTTTGAATATCATCCGTGACGGGCAGGTGTTTACCTTCCTGGTGGACGTCTACACGACAAACAAGGAAGAAATGAGAATGGTCGAAAGCGCGTAGCATTACTAGTAGTACTACCATCGGAATTTTCATCACAGAAAGAAGCGGCCTTTAAACTGCACTCGCTCGGTGAGGTATAAAGGCCTTTTTTATCTGCATCGGACCCGGGGCTTAAAAGCTCAATTAAATAGAAAAGGTATTTAATCCCAGCGTTTGAAAAGTTAGTATCGAAGGGAGGGCAGATTTATGCGTATCGCCATGCTCGCGCCTGTTGCCTGGAGAACCCCGCCCCGGCATTACGGCCCCTGGGAAAGGGTTGTCTCGTTGTTGACGGAAGAACTCGTTGCCAGGGGCGTTGATGTCACTCTTTTTGCCACTGCGGACTCCTTGACTGCGGCGGAACTTCGGGCCGTATGCCCCACCGGGTATGAGGAGGACCCCGGGCTTGACCCGAAGGTTTGGGAGTGCCTGCACATTTCGGAGGTATTCGAGTCCGCCGGCGAATTCGACCTTATTCACAACCACTTCGACTTTTTACCGTTAAGTTACAGTCGCCTGGTCAAAACCCCTGTGTTGACCACGATACACGGTTTTTCGTCGCCGAAGATCCTGCCGGTATATAAGAAATACAACGGCAGCAGCTTCTACGTCTCGATCAGTAATGCGGACCGTTCCCCGGAACTCAATTATGTGGCTACGGTCTACCATGGCATAGACATGGACAGGTTTACTTTTGATCCGGAGGGCGGAGCCGACCTGCTCTTTTTCGGCCGGATCCATCACGACAAGGGAGCGCGCGAAGCGATAGAGATCGCCCGGCGTTGCGGCCGCCGGCTGGTTATGGCGGGGATCATCCAGGACCGAGACTATTTCATCCGCGAGGTGAAGCCGCATCTCGACGGTAAAAACGTCTGCTATATAGGCAGTATCGGGCCGGCGGAGCGTGACAACCTGCTGGGAAGCGCCTATGCTCTTCTTCACCCGATTAACTTCAACGAACCTTTTGGGCTTTCCGTGGTCGAGGCCATGGCCTGCGGCACGCCTGTCATCGCCTTTAACCGGGGAAGCATGCCCGAGCTGATCTGTGACGGTGTCAACGGTTTTCTGGTAAGAGATGTGGAAGAAGCGGTAACAGCGGTGGAAAAGATTCCGGCCATTAACCGCGCAATGTGCCGTAAGACCGTCGAAGAACGGTTTACTTCAGCCCGGATGGCGGATGACTATATCCGGGTGTATCAACGAATCCTGGATATAACCAGGCAATCTGTTATGTAGGAGTGAACTGTGTTGCACCCAGCCATCGTAACGCGTTACGAACGCAATCCCATCCTGACCAGGGACGATGTTCCGTACCCGGTAGCGACCGTTCACAACGCCGGCGTCGTGAAGCGCAACGGCCGCTATGTAATGCTTTTCCGGTCCCACCGGTACAACGGCCGTTCGATTATCGGCCTGGCCGAAAGCGACGACGGCTTTTCCTTCAAGGTGCATCCCGAGCCCTTTCTTGTTCCCGCTACGGAAGGTGTTTTTGCCGAGTATGAAGAATACGGCGTTGAGGATTTGCGCATATGCCCTATTGATGATGAGTACCTGCTGACATACAGCGTCTATTCACGCCATGGAGTTCGTATCGCGCTGGCCCGGACCAGAGACTTCCAGAGCGTGGAACGGATAGCGTTGATCACCCAGGCCGACTACCGGAACGTGGTTCTCTTCCCGCAGCGTTTTGAAGGCCGCTATGCCCGGCTGGACCGCCCGCACTCCGAAATCTCCCCCTGGTCGATCTGGATATCCTATTCCCCGGATTTGATTCACTGGGGGGATTCGCGTGTAGTTATGAAACCCGTTCAATATCACTGGGATGAAATGAAGATAGGACCGGGGGCGACTCCCATCAGGACAGACTGGGGGTGGCTGCATATCTACCACGGGGTGTTCCCGACGATGGATGGTTCGGTATACAGGCTTGGCGTTGCCCTGCACGACCTCAAGGACCCGTCAAAAATACTGGGGGTGGCGGATGATTGGATCTTGCAGCCCGAAGATCCCTGGGAAATCACCGGATACGTGCACAATGTCGTGTTCACCTGCGGCGCGGTACCGGAGGATGACGGCTCCGTCAAGCTTTACTGGGGGGGCGCGGATACCGTAATGTGCGTGGGGACGGCGAGGATCGGTGAACTGGTCGACCTGTGCCTGAACCATTCCCGTGCCCCGTTTTAGACAAGGGACGGTGAGGGTATGAGAACCATGGATGACGGCAACCTGGTGGCGGTAATCATAGCAGGAGGCGTTGGAACGCGTTTCTGGCCCTTGAGTACGGCGAACAGGCCCAAGCAGTTTGTCCGGCTGTTTGGCGAGCGCTCCCTGCTGCAGGGAACCTACGACCGTGTAGCGTCGCTCGTCCCGCCGGAGCGTATTCTTGTGCTGACCAACGAGGGTTTTGTCGGGCTGGTTCGCGAGCAGCTCCCCGACATACCGGCGGAGAACATCATCGGCGAGCCCGTCCGCCGCGATACGGCGGCAGCGGTCGCGCTGGCCGCGCTGTTGTGCCGAAAACGTTTTGGCAATCCTACAATGGTTGTCTTGCCTGCCGACCACAGGATTGACGGGTCCGAACAATTTGTCCGGGCGCTTTTGTCGGCAGCAAGGTATGCGGCCAGGGATGGGGCGCTGTACACCTTCGGCATCAAACCCGCTTATCCGGCGACCGGCTACGGCTATCTGGAACTGGGTGACCAGGTCGCCGAGGATGCCGGCATAAGCCATTTCTTATTGAAGAGTTTTAAGGAAAAACCTGATGCGGCGACAGCCGAGCGCTACATTCGAAGCGGCCGGTATCTTTGGAACAGCGGGATGTTTGTCTGGACCGCGGAAACCTTTATCGCCGCACTGGAACAACACCTGCCGGAACACCTGCAGTATTTGAAACCCATTGTTGCCGGCGACCGTTCGCCTGAATGGCGCGCCGCCCTCCGGCGGGTCTTCACCGAGCTTCCTGCCATATCAGTCGACTATGGAATAATGGAAAGGGCCGCCAACGTACGTACAGTGATTGCCCCCTTCTCGTGGAGCGACATCGGCGGATGGACGGCTCTGGAGAGCCTGTTGGGAAAGGATGATTGGAACAACGCCGTCCGGGGGCGGGTCAGGACGCTGAACGCCCGGAACAACATCGTGTTCTCTGAAGACAGGGAGGAGACAGTGGCCCTGGTTGGTGTCACTGAGACCGTGGTCGTCCGTTCCGGGGATAAAACCCTGGTCATGAACAAAGCACATGCTGAGGAATTAAAGAAGCTGGTGGAGGACTTGCTTAGTGAAACGGAAAAAGGAAGACAAGGCGTAGGAGCGTATCAGAGTAAACAATGTGCCGGGGTCCCGTGTTTTAAAGCCTATGACATCCGCGGCAGGGTTCCCGACGAGTTGAACGAGGAACTGGCTTTCTCCATCGGCCGTGCCTACGCGGCACTCCTCAGGCCGAGGAGGGTGGTTGTCGGACACGATGTCCGCCTGTCCAGCCCGTCTTTAACCGAAGCCTTGGTCAACGGGCTGACGAAGAGCGGGGTTACGGTAATCGATATCGGCCTTTGCGGGACGGAGGTGGTTTACTTCGCCACCTTCGATCTGGATGTGGACGGCGGCATCATGGTCACGGCCAGCCACAACCCGTCGGACTATAACGGTATGAAGTTCGTCCGGGAAAAGGCCAAACCGATCAGCGGGGATTCCGGGCTCAGGGACATTGAGGCAATGGTCGGAGCCGGCAACCCGGGCGCTTGTTCACCGGCGGTATCTGTCCCGGGGAAAACCAGGAAAGTGGACATCTACGACAGGTATGTGGCGCACCTGCTGAAATACGTTGCCCTGTCCGGTCTCAAACCCTTTAAGGTTTTATGCAATGCGGGCAACGGCGGAGCCGGGATGGTCATCGACAGGCTGGAAAGACACCTGCCCTTCCGTTTTGAAAAGATGTATTTCGAACCCGACGGGACGTTTCCCAATGGGGTTCCGAACCCGCTTTTGCCCGAGAACCGTCGGGTTACAGCCGAGGCCGTCCGTAAGGCCGGGGCTGACGTAGGGATCGCCTGGGACGGAGATTACGACCGGTGTTTCCTTTTCGATGAAAACGGTTCTTTCATAGAGGGTTACTATATCGTGGGGCTGCTGGCAGGTCAGTTTCTCAAACGCTACCCCGGCGCCAAGATCATTCATGACCCCCGCCTGACCTGGAACACCATTGAAATCGTGAAAACGGCCGGCGGGATCCCCGTACAGAGTAAAACCGGGCACGCGTTCATCAAGGAACGAATGCGGGCGGAAGATGCCGTCTATGGCGGAGAGATGTCCGCGCACCATTATTTCCGCGACTTTGCTTACTGCGACAGCGGAATGATCCCGTGGCTCATGGTTCTTGAAATCATGAGCCAGACAGGGAAGAAGCTTTCGGAGCTTGTGGGCGAACGGATGAAGCTTTATCCGATCAGCGGGGAAATTAACCGAAGGGTTCCCGATCCGCTGGCTGCCATCAACCGCATTCGGGCGAAGTACGAGAAAGAGGCGCTGCGCGTGGATGAAACCGACGGGATAAGCCTGGAGTTTGAACGGTGGCGGTTTAATCTCCGGATGTCGAATACCGAGCCTGTTGTCCGGCTAAATGTGGAAACGCGGGGTGATCGAGAGCTTCTGGAACAAAGGACAACGGAGCTTCTTGCCGAACTGGATAGTGACTGACCGTTAACGGTATACACCAAAACCATGATTCTGCTATACAAATAAATACAGCAAGACACTTAAAAGGGCGGTAGAAAAGATGCCACGAAACGGCGCAGCGTGCATTCTGGCGACACGCAGAGGCAAGATCAGACAGGCCGATTGCCACCGGGTCATCGTCAGGCCGTTTATCCCCGGGGGTGAAGAACGGGTACGCAGCATCATCAAGCGGGTGATGACTCTTTCCGAAGATGAGGTTACATCTCTTCTCAATCAGGTAATGGAGGAATTTGCCTACCGGCACCGGCGCTTTATTGAGAGCCTGCAAAGGAATTATGAGCTTATTGCTGGGTACGTGCCGGAGGACGCCAAGGTTTCCGAGAGCCGGAGACTCCTGCTGGGGGCTTATTTTACCAACGAGTATTCTATTCAGTCGGCTGGTGTCCTTAATCCGTCGATTGTGCCCCACCCCGACCAGGAGAACCTCCCGGTCGATCATGCAAGGTATCTTATCACCTTCCGGTGTGTTGGCGAGGGGCATATATCGTCCCTTGAATTCAGGTCGTGCGTGCTTGACGACAAGTACCGCATTATGACCCGGCCTCTCAGTTGTCATATCGAGACTCCGGAATGGATTCCCACCGAAACCTATAACCGGGCACTTTTTGAGGCCCAGCTCAAAAGCCGGGGAATGGCAGGCAAGTTTTTACGGGTAATTGTCGACCGGCTGCCGGAAGACTTTACTTTAAAACAACTCGATAAGGTGATCGAAGAAGCAGAAGTGCAAAGGACCTTCCCTAAACGCTTTCAATCGGCGATCCGGGAAGTCCTCGGCTGGTTAAGCAAGAACGTGTATACGGTACAATTCCGCAGTGACACCCGCATTTCAGGGCGCGTTCTTTTCCCTGCGGCCGAAAACGAGTGCCGGGGCATAGAGGACGCGCGGTTTGTCCGTTTTACCGACGATGACGGAACGGTTACTTATTACGGAACGTACACGGGATATAACGGTTTCACAATTGCCTCCAAGATTCTTGAAACCGACGACTTTCTTAAGTTCAAGTCGACCACTCTCGTCGGCAGGGCGGCGCGGAACAAGGGCCTGGCACTGTTCCCCCGGCGCATCAATGGAAGGTACGCAGCCCTGGCGCGCATGGATAACGAAAGTAACTACATCGCCTATACGGACAATATCTATTGCTGGGAAGAAGCCCAGTTAATCCGGGGCCCGCTCAGCCCCTGGGAGTTCGTCCAGATCGGTAACGGGGGTTCGCCCATCGAGACCGAGGCCGGCTGGCTGGTCCTGACCCACGGGGTCGGGCCGATGCGTAAGTATTGTCTGGGGGTTGATCTCTTGGATCTGAATGACCCGTCCAGGCTTATCGGGCGGACGCAGGAACCTATTCTCGCCCCCAATGAGTACGAACGTGAGGGGTACGTGCCGAACGTGGTCTATACCTGCGGGGCGGTTATCCACCGCGATGAGCTGATTATCACCTATGCTATGTCTGACTGGGAATCCGGGCTCGCCTCAATTCCGGTCAAGGATTTGATAAACAGGTGCCTGTTATAAGGACCAAGACAAAAGAGAGACAAGGGAGATAAGGGAGGGGGAAAATGGGCACGTTCATTGGCAAAACCAGGGTGCGATCCATCGCCATGATCGGGACCTACGTACCCCGGAAATGCGGGCTGGCTACCTTTGCCGAAGACCTTTGTCTGGCCATGGATGACGAGCTGGGTAACGGAAATCAGGTATTCGTGGTGGCGATGGATGACATCGACGGAGGATATCCCTATCATCCAAAGGTTCGTTTCCAGATCCGGGACTCAAGCCTGTCTGACTACCTGCGCGCTGCCGAGTTTCTCAACGTAAAGCAGCCGGATATCGTTCTCGTCCAGCATGAGTACGGCATATTCGGAGGCAAAAGCGGAGCACACATCCTGCATCTCGTCAAGAACCTTCACCTTCCCGTTGTCACCACCCTGCACACGGTGCTGAGCGAGCCATCGGAACAACAACGCGCCGTTCTCACCGAGCTTGCCGCCTACTCGGAGCATCTGGTGGTCATGAACCAGCGAGGCGTAAGAATGCTGCAGGACATTTATGGCATTCCGGGTAGCAAGATCTCTTACATTCCCCATGGCATTCCCGATTTTGCCTTTGTTGACCCTAATTTCTATAAAGATGCCTTTGACGTTGAGGGACGCAAGGTCATCCTTTCTTTTGGCCTGATGCATCCGGGCAAAGGTTTTGAACTTGTGATCAAGGCCCTTCCCGAGGTCGTCGCCGTACATCCCGAGGTTTTTTACATTATCCTTGGTACCACCCACCCGCATGTTCTAAAGCATACCGGTGACGCTTACCGGCACAGCCTTCATCAGCTGGTCGAACGCCTCGGGCTTGAAAATCACGTGCGCTTCGACAATAAATACGTTGATCGCGACGAGCTCTGCCAGTATATCATGGCGGCCGACATTTTTGTGACACCTTACAAGTCGGCATCTCAGATCACTTCCGGAACGCTTTCCTACGCCCTCGGAGCCGGCAAAGCGATTATCTCTACTCCGTACTGGCATGCCGAGGAGCTGCTGGACAAAGGGCGGGGTAGGTTCGTCCCCTTCGATGACATCGGGGCCATGGCCCGGGAGATCAACAGCCTTATCGAGAATGAAGGCGAAACAAATGCGATGCGGAAGCGGGCCTACCAGTTCGGACGGAAGATGGCCTGGAAGGAAGTGGCGCGTTCGTACCTTGAACTGTTTTCGCTTGTCCTTGAAAGGCGGATGTGCAAACCCAAGCCGTCTTACGGCGGGGTTTCTACGACCAGGATGGTGGACAAGCTGCCGACGCCCAACCTCGATCACCTGCAGGCGTTGACCGACGATACCGGTATCCTCCAGCACTGTGCTTATACCATTCCCAACCGTGACCACGGGTACTGCCTTGACGATAATGCCCGGGCGCTGATTGTAGCCTGCATGTATTACTCGCTCTACCATTCCCGGGAAATGGTTCCCTTGATCCGAAAGTACCTGGCGTTTCTCCTCCACGCCTTCAACCCGGAGACGCGCCGCTTCCGCAATTTCATGTCCTACGACCGGCATTGGCTGGAAACGGTGGGCAGCGAGGATTCCCATGGCCGAGCGCTCTGGGGACTTGGTGTGACTGTGCGTTCTGCTCCCTCAGACTCCATCAGGGCGATCGCTACGAGAATCTTCAACGAGGGTTTGAGCGTCCTGGATGGTTTCTCCTCTCCCAGGGCGTGGGCCTTGGCCATTGTTGGTCTGTGTACTTACCTCGAGGTTTACTCCGGTGACGCCGAGGTCCGAAGGCTGACCAGGACATTATCCGAACGACTCCACAGGCGGTTCCGGGAAAACGTCTCTTTGGACTGGCCGTGGTGTGAGGACATTCTGACCTATGACAACGCCAAGCTGCCGCACGCTTTACTGATTGCGGGGCGGGTTCAGGGTAATGACGAAATGCTGGCCGCCGGGTTGTCCGTCCTCCAATGGCTTTTGGCCCAGCAAACAGCACCGGAGGGTCACCTTTCCCTGATCGGCAACATGGGATGGATGAACCGCGACGGACTGAAGGCAAAGTTTGACCAGCAGCCCCTCGAGGCCATGGCCCTGACGGACGCATGTGTTGAAGCTTTCCGCGGCACCGGAGACTTCAAATGGATCGAGCATGCTAAGCGATGCCTGAACTGGTTTCTCGGTCATAACGACCTGAACATGCCGCTTTATGACTTCACGACGGGTGGCTGCTGTGACGGGCTGACGCCGCAGGGGGTTAACGCCAACCAGGGAGCCGAATCAACAGTTTCCTGGCTGATTGCTTTACTGACCCTGCTGGACATTGTTTAAGAAAGGGTTAACATAGACCGATTGGCTGAGTGCTGGGCAAGTCGCTCTAGTACCGACTGCCAAGTGCGCCAAGGGTGCCAATTATTCTCCTTTGGCCAGCGTACTCTTTAAACGGTCGATCACTTCCACCGGCCCGGGATTGATCCCGTAGCGGCACGCAAGGTACAGGCTTACGTAATCCCCCAGGTAGATAAGGGAAAACATCCGGGCCAGGAGTCCCTTACCCGAAGCCTCGACCTCGGAAACACCGGCAACCACCTTGCCGACAATCTCCCTGGTGACGGCGAACCGTTTTTGCACCTGCGGATGATCGTCAGGGTCACGAAGAAAGACCAGCCAGATCCGGTGAAGGATATCGGTCGGGGCTTGGAAACCGACGATCTCGTTGTGATTGAGTTCGGGCAGGACGTTCCAGTAGGCGGGGGCCTTGGCGTTTTCGTTTATCTGACCCTTCCAGCGCTGGGCGACAGCCTCGGTGGTGGTGCTTGCCCCCCAGATAACGGGGATACGGCCTTGGAGATTCATCGCCATTTGTTTTGCCGGGTTTTCCGTTAAGGGAGCCTCGAGATCGTATCGTATCCTCAGTTCCCGCAAAATGCGCACCGCCTCGGCGGCCTCGGCTTCAATCCCGTTGACAAGACCCAGTCTGTCCAAAAGCATTAACAGCGGCAGGAAGAGATAACCGATAGCCGATCGCGGGGCGATACCCCCGGGCACGGTAATGAGCGGCACCCCATCCCGTCGCGCCTGTGCAGCCAGTTGGCCGCCGCTCGTTACAGCTACGATCGCCGCCCCTCGCCGGCGGGCCTCGTTGTATGCGCCGAGCGTTTCCTCAGTGTTGCCTGAAAAGCTTACAGCCAACACCAGGGTCCGGGGACCCGCGAAACGCGGCAATGTATAACCCCGGTTAACGGTAACCGGAATGTCCAGGCACGTGAAAGCGTAAACGCGTAAAAGGTCTCCGCCGATGGCCGAGCCGCCGAGGCCGGTCACGACGATATTCTGAAACGGCCCGCCTGCCGGCAGCGGAACGTCGGCTGCCGTATCCAGGGCGCGGCTGCACTGCTCGGGGAGGTCCCGCGCGGTACCGAACATGCCCATGCTGTCCAGGGCTTCAATGGCCTGAACGTCATCGAGGTCAACAGGTCTTTGCAGAACAACCACCCTCTTAGGACTCAATACGTTCAATCAAAGAGATCGCCGAAGATATCGAAAACGCCGTACTTTTTCTTTTTCTTGTGGTGGTCTCGCTTATGCGGATAATCCCTATCCTGGTAGCGATGGCCCTCAAAGCGGTCGTCCTCGTATTTGCGGCGGGGCTCCTCGTAGTCCTCTTCGTGGCGGCGCTTGTGGGCGTCCTCATCGTAATCGGCTTCGAAATCTCCCGCCAGGGAAACCAGTTTTTCAAGCTCCCCGCGGTCCAGCCACACCCCGCGGCAGCGGGGGCAGACATCGATAAGCACGCCGTGGCGCGGCACTTCTTTCAAACGGTCGTGGCAAACCGGACAATCTTTCACCTGTCAGCAACTCCTTTCCTTACTTGGTGAAGTATGCTTCTTAAGACAAGTATATCATCTTCCTCACAGAACTAAACCACTTTCAATGTCAATCAGCGCAGGCGCTTGCAGTCGGCAAAAGGGAGCGCGCCCGCCGGGCGCTGCCGGGCCGGCGCGTCCTCGCACGGTTTCCGGCGGCGTTCCGTTTCCGGATGAATTGATGCCGCCTGCCCGGCCTGATCCTGAAAATAGGGGAGGCGGTTGAGCAGGTAGATCAGCAGGTTAGGCAGCACGGCGCCGAGAAACACCAGCGCCCACTGCCCCGCACCGAGCGGGACGGCGCTCAAGGCGTCGTTCAGCCCCGGCACGTGGACGGCCGCGAACTGGAGCCCCAGGGTGATGATGACAGCCCCGATCATATAGGGGTTTTCCAGCAGGGTCCGGTCCAGGCCCAGGCCGTTCCGCCGCCGTACGTTAAGGGCGTATCCCACCTGGGTCACGGCCAGCGTGGCGAAGGCCAGCGTCCTGGCGACCTCCAGCTGCGTAAAGTTGTTTAGGGCGTAGATAAAGATGAATAAGGGACCGAGGGACAGTACAGACCCGTGCAGCAGGATGGTCAGCTTGAACTTGGCGGTAAGTATATCCTGGCGGGGGTTGCGGGGCGGACGGCACATAATCCCTCTTTCCCCCGGTTCCCAACCGAGTGCCAGAGCCGGAAAAACGTCGGTTACCAGGTTCATCCACAGGATCTGGAGCACGACCAGGGGCAGCGGCAATCCAATGATGATGGCCACAAAGATCAGGGCGATCTCGCTCAGGTTACACGAGAACATGTACTGGATGAACTTCTGGACGTTGTCAAAGATGATCCGTCCCTGCTTCACGGCCCGGATGATGGTGGCGAAATTGTCGTCGGCCAGCACCATGTCGGATGCCTCCCGGGCTACAGCCGTACCCCCGCGGCCCATGGCCACCCCGATATCCGCCCTCTTGAGGGCCGGGGCGTCGTTGACGCCGTCCCCGGTCATGGCGACGATCTCCCGGTTGTTCTTTAAGACGTTGACGATGTCGAGTTTGTTGCGGGGCGATACCCGTGCAAAAATGCTGGCCTTCTTGACCTTTTCCTCCAGTTCGCCGGCGGAAAGGCCGTCCAGATCCCGGCCGTGGACCACCTCGCCCTTCAGGCCGATCCGTTCCCCGATGGCCGCCGCCGTCGCCGGCTGGTCCCCTGTGATCATCATCACCCGGATTCCGGCGCGCTGCGCCTCGGCTACCGCCGCGGCAACCTCGGGGCGAGGGGGATCGGAAATCCCGGCGAGCCCGAGGAAGACTAGATCGGCAAACGGACTGTCGGTGTCTTCGCAAATCTTGTAGGCCACTGCCAGCAGGCGCAAGCCCCGGCGTGCCAGGGCGTCGTTATGGCTCATGATCTCCTTGCGCAGCTCCTCGTTGAGCTCGATCTCCCGCCCGCCGATGCGGACCCTGGAACAAACGTCAAGGATCGCCCCCGGAGCGCCTTTGGCGAATACGGCCCCGGTGCCGTCCGGCAGCCTGTAAAAAGCAGCGCTGCGCCGGGTCTCCGACGAGAAGGGGACTTCCCCCAGCCACGTATACCCGCTACGTTCGGCCTGCTCCCGCTGGAAACCCGCCTTTGCGGCGGCGACCACGAGGGCCCCCTCGGTCGGGTCGCCGATTACGTCCCATTCACCGTTGTCGTCTTCCTGAATGCCGGCCTTGCTGGAAAGCGCCCCGGCCTGGAGGAAGAGTTTAAGGTCGTGGTCCGCTTGAACGTCGATGGGGCCGTCCGGGCCTGTAAACCCCCCGGTGGGAACATACCCTTCTCCGCTGATCTGGATTTCCCGGCCCGGCAGCCAGATCGTTTCGACCCGCATCCGGTTTTCAGTGATTGTCCCGGTTTTGTCGGTACAGATGACGGTGGTCGAACCCAGCGTTTCGACGGCGGGAAGCCTGCGCACGATGGCGTTCTGCCGGGCCATGCGCTGCATCCCTATGGCCAGGGTGATGGTGGCGACGGCGGGAAGGCCCTCCGGGACGGCGGCGATGGCCAGGGCGATGGCGGTGACCACCATCTGGCCGATCGGGTTGCCTGTCAGGACACCGGCGATGCCGATGATGGCGGCAAGGCCCAGGCTGATGCCGACCAAAGAACGGCCCATGCGTTCCAGGCGTTTTTCCAGGGGACTGTGCTCGTCGGGCGTGTCTTCCAGGAGGTGGGCGATCCGGCCCAATTCGGTATCCATGCCGGTAGCCGTAACAACGGCGCGCCCGCTGCCCCTTGCCACGTTGGTGCCCAAAAAGACGGTGTTCTTGCGGTCGCCCAAGGGCGGGTTCGGGTCCGAAATAGGCTCGGTGTTCTTCTCCACCGGTTCGGACTCGCCGGTCAGCGCCGCCTCGATAACGCTTAACTCCTTCGCCTCGAGCAGTCTGGCGTCGGCGGGGACGCGGTCGCCTTCTTCCAGAACGATCAGGTCCCCCGGCACGAGCTCGCGGGCCGGGATTTCGGACAGATGGCCGTCGCGGATGACCTTGGCCGTGGGGGTGATGATCTTCTTCAAAGCCGAGACGGCCTGCTCGGCCCGGAACTCCATAATAAACCCGAGGACGGCGTTCAGGATGATTACGACAAAGATGGCGGCGGCTTCGAAGAAATCTCCAAGGGCCAGGGAGATGCCTGTTGCGGCAAGAAGCAGGACGACGATGATGCTGCGAAACTGGTTGATCAGGATCAGGACCGGAGAGATTTTGGCTTTTTCTTTGATCTCGTTAGGCCCGTAGCGGTGGCTTCGCCGGGCCGTCTCATCTGCGGTTAAGCCGGTCACCCCGGAAGTCTGGAGTTCCTCGATCGTTTCGTGGGCTGTCTTCTGGTGCCACACGTTTTGCACCACCCCCGGCCAAACGATTTGATCCCTTAAACTGTTGCTTCCATAAACCCAACTTTTTTATTAGTGTCTTGAGCTGTTCACGTTTATCCTGTCACCTCTGACCTCTCACCTTACACTTCCCAATAGCCGGCGAAGTGTTTCAGCGGCATCTTAGGTAAATTGTAACAATTGTAACAGTTGAAAGGATAGTCTGCGTAGTGCTCTTGGCATATAATTAAAAGCAAAATCGGCCGGGAAAAAGGCGCTGTGCTTTATGTATCGGGCGAGACAGGACTTTCACAACGGCGAGGGGGATTCTATGGATAAGGTTGAGGTCAGGGTCTTCGGCGACCTGAAACGGCTTTTTGACGAGAGAAGCTGGCCCTTTCCGCTTTTCGTCGACCTGCCTGCCGGAGCCAGGGCCGCAGACCTGGCGCGGGAACTGGACATCCCCCTGGACAAAGTGGAGGTCGTGTTTGTGAACGGCAGGGTCCGGCGCGTTGACTGCTCGCTTGCCCCCGGCGACCGGGTAGCCTTTGTGCCCCCCGGCACCCCGGGACCTTACCGGGTGCTTTTGGGATTTATGGATAAAGGACGCGGGGCGGAAAACTCTTAAGCCGTACCGCAGTCCAGAAATATGAGGGGGTATTGAACAAATGGAACGTAGACAGGCGAAGTGGGCCGGCCGGCTCTTTGCCGTCCTCCTGATCGGCTACTCCAGCCTTGTCGCCAGCTTGGGGCTTATCAGCCCCCGGACGTTGCTGCAATCCATCCCTGAAGGGGGCGCGGCGGTCTTTACGGCTCTGGCGGTTTCGTTTTTCATCGTGTCCGTGCCCGCCGCGCGGCGCGCTACGGAGGCTTTTCCCAGGCCTCTCCAGGGCGTGGCGTTTGCCGCAGTGGGCGGTTTTCTCCTGCCTGCTTTTGCCTGGTCGGTGGAAGCGTGGAACCTTCACTGGCTGGCCGCCTCGGCCCTGGCCCTTGTTCTGTCGGTTGCGGGGCAGTGGGCGGGACTGCGGGTCGGAGAGAAACTGACGGGAAACGGCGGGGAATAGCAAAAGGCCGAATGGGGTCAGATGGCTGCCGTTCGGGTTTCCTTTTTGACCGGTGACCGTTTTTGCTGTTGACTTTTGCAGCCGGCCGTCTTAAACTAACCCGTAGATACAGTGAAGTGTCTGCAAGCGATGGCGCCCTGGAAGGGCGCCTGTTGTTTTTGGGGCGTCGACATCGCCCCCGGCGGCCGCCCGAGGCGGTGCGTTAAACGGTAAGGAAGCCAGAAAGCCCGGGCACCGGTGCCCCGCGAGACTGCCGTGCGCAGTCCCCGGGGCTTTTTGTTTCCCGGAGCGTCCGATGGGCAGTGAAGCCCCTGCCGGCGACGCATGTGGCCGTTCCAGGGGCTTTCTGTTTTTCTAAACACGGTTGAGGAAGTCGTAATACCAAAAAGGAGGGTTCACGGTGACAAGAAAGGTTGCGATCTACGGAAAGGGCGGTATCGGCAAATCCACGACAACCCAGAACACGGCGGCGGCGCTCAGCTATTTCTGGGGGAAAAAGGTCATGATTCACGGCTGTGACCCCAAGGCCGACTCTACCCGCCTGATCCTCGGCGGCAAGTCGCAGGTCACGGTGATGGACACCCTGCGTGAGGAAGGGGAAGATGCCGTGACCCTTGACCAGGTCCTGCATACCGGATTCGGCGGCATTAAGTGCGTCGAGTCCGGAGGGCCGGAACCGGGGGTGGGCTGCGCCGGACGCGGCGTAATCACGGCCATCAACCTGATGGAGGAGCGCGAAGCCTACACCTCGGACCTCGACTTCATTTTCTTTGACGTCCTCGGGGACGTCGTGTGCGGCGGGTTCGCGATGCCGGTCCGCGAAGGGAAGGCGCAGGAGATTTACATTGTGGCCTCGGGTGAGATGATGGCCCTCTATGCCGCGAACAATATCTGCCGCGGCATGGTCAAGTACGCCGAGCAGAGCGGCGTGCGCCTGGGCGGCATCATATGCAACAGCCGCAACGTCGACGGGGAGCGCGAACTGCTGGAGGAGTTTTGTGCCAGGATAGGCACTCAGATGATCCAGTTCGTGCCCCGCGACAACATTGTCCAGAAGGCCGAGTTCAACCGCCAGACGGTCACCCAGTTCGCCCCGGACAGCGGCCAGGCCATGGTCTACCGGGAACTCGGCGGGAAGATCATCAACAACCGGCATTTCGTCATCCCGGACCCGATGACGATGGACGAGATGGAAGCGCTGGTCGTCAAATACGGACTGCTCGATTGAGAAGAGGAGGCAAAAAAGATGAAGCTGATCAGAGCGATCGTACGACCCGAGAAGGTGGATGAAATTGTCGACGAGCTCAAGCAGGCGGGTTACCCGGCCTTGACCCGCATGGACGTGGTCGGCCGCGGCAAGCAAATGGGCATTCGCGTTGGCAGCGTCCATTACGACGAGATTCCCAAGGTGATGCTGATGATCGTGGCCGACGACGGCAAGGTCGAGGAGATCATGGGCATCATCGCCAGGGCCGGATACACCGGCAACTTCGGCGACGGCAAGATCTTCGTGAGCCCGGTTGAGGACGCCTACACCATCAGGACGGGCAGCCGGGAACTGTAGGGGTGCCGGGAACCACACAACTGAGGACCGTCTCAGCGGTCGTCCGGGAGGAGTACAAGTTGAAGGAAATTATGGCAATCATCCGGCCCAATAAAATGCATGCCACCAAGGAGGCCCTTGTAGCCAGGGGTTTTCCCGCCCTGACTGCCCAGAAAGTACTGGGACGCGGTAAACAGCGGGGCGTGGCCGAGGAGCTCACCTTTAGGATCGATCCCAACCTGGTGGATTTAAACGGGCATATGACCTATGTTCCTAAACGTATGTTAACTATCGTCGTCGATGATGACCAGGTGCAGGAAGTGATTGAGACAATCATGGCGACTAACCGTACAGGCGCGATTGGTGACGGGCGTATCTTCGTTCTACCCATTGAGGAAGCGGTACGCATGCGCACCGGGGAGACCGGACCAACGGCCATCAAGTAACGTTTATATGAGCAAGGAGGGAGAAAAGTGCCCCTGATCACCTTGAAATGCGATACGGCCATTCCCGAACGGGGCCGGCACACCTACGTCCACGACAAGGCTGAGCCTGTCATCCCCCGGTGTAACGCTCCTACTATTCCCGGGGATATGACCGAGCGCGGGTGAGCGTTCGCCGGTGCCCGCGGGGTCGTGGGCGGACCAATTAACGACATCATCCAGATGGTGCACGCACCGGTGGGCTGCGCCTTCTATACATGGGCAACCCGGAGGCACATGTCCGACGTGCATACCTGGGCCTTGCCGGGTAAGCTGACCAATAGCGCTTTTAACCGCCGTTACTGTTTTGTTACCGACATGCAGGAGAAAGACGTGGTCTTCGGCGGGGTGAAAAAGCTCAAAAACGCGTGTCTTGAGGCACTCCAACTGTTCCCCGAGGCCCGGGGCCTGATCTTGTTTACCACCTGTACCACCGGGCTGATCGGTGACGATGTGAGGGCGGTAGCCAAACAGGTGGAAAAGGAGACCGGAAAACCGATCTTTTCCATCGAGTCTCCCGGTTGCTCAGGCGTAAGCCAATCCCGAGGGCACCACGACTTCAACCACCAGTTCTACGCGCAGATAAGGGCGCTTCGGGAGCGGCGGCCCGAACTCTGCATGAAAGAAGAGGAAAAGACACCCTATGATGCCGTCCTGATCGGGGAATACAACATGGACTGGGACCTGCGCGTGATCCTGCCGCTCTTTGAACGCATCGGGGTGCGCATCCTTTGCGCCTTTTCCGGCAACGCCTCGATCGAGGACCTGGTGAAGCTGCCCGACGCCAAGCTGAACATCGTGCACTGCCAGCGCTCGGCGACTTACATCGCCGACCTGATCAAGGAGGGCTACGATGTACCTTATATCAGGGCCTCTTTGTTCGGCCTGCACCAGACCTCCAAGGCCTTGCGGGAAACGGCCAAGTGGTTCGGCCTTGAGGAGCGGGCGGAAGCCGTGATTGCCGAGGAAATGGCCCGCGTCTGGCCGGCCCTGGAGTATTACCGCGAACGGCTGCGCGGCAAGAAGGCGGCCATCTATGTAGGCGGGCCGCGCGTATGGCACTGGATCAAGGTGCTGGAGGAGCTCGGGATGGAGGTCGTGGCCTGCGCCTGCACCTTCGCCCACGAGGACGACTATGAGAAAATTAACGAGAAGCTTCCCAACGGCGTGCTGGTCATCGACAACCCCAATGAGTTTGAAATCGAGGAAATGCTCGAAACCTGCAAGCCCGACCTGTTCCTGACCGGGCTCAAGGAAAAGTTTCTGGGGCGCAAGATGGGCTATGCCACCCTGAACTCGCATTCGTACGAGAAGGGACCGTATGCCGGTTTCGCGGGATTCGTCAACTTTGCCCGGGACATTTATCAAGCGGTGTCGGCGCCGGTCTGGAAACTCATTTAGGTAATGCCGGGGCAAGGCGTGCCGGCAAAAGAACATTAAATAAATCTAACGAGCTAGTAAAGGGGAGGGAGTTATGGCCAAAGACATTCCGATCGAGGGCATCACCTACCAGCAGCTGGCTATCAAAAAGATGCCCCTCAGTGAAAGCTACGTTCCCCGGGATGAGACGCTCATCCCTTCCGGTAATCGTACCGTGGTGATGAACCCCTGTCGGACCTGCATGCCGTTCGGAGCCATGTTCGCCGGACTGGGGATGCACCGCGGCATACCTTTCGTCCAGGGCGCTCAGGGCTGCACCACGTACGTACGTTACACCTTCTGCCGCATCTTCCAGGAGCCGGCGTCAATCGCCAACGCCTCTTTCCACGAGGACGCGGCCGTTTTCGGGGGGCGCAAGAACTTCAAGCACGGTCTCCGCAACCTGGTCGTACGCTACAAGCCTGACGTAATCACGGTGGTGACGACCTGTTCATCCGAGATCATCGGCGACGACATGGTCAGTTTTATTAAGGAGGCCCGCAAGCTTCTCGTTAAGGAACTGGGAGAGGAGGAAGGGAACCGGGTTAAACTCGTCCTCGTCAACACCCCAAGTTTCGCCGGTTCCCACGTCGCCGGCTACGACCGCGCCGCGAAGGCCTTTTTGGAGACGCTGGCTAAGGACCGCTCGACAACGAACAACAAGGTGAACATTATCCCCGGCATGCTGATGCCGGGAGACATCCGGGAAATCAAACATATGCTTGCCGAAATGGGCATCGAGGCGTATATCCTGTTCGACATCAGCGACGTCTTCGACACGCCTTTGATGCCGCCGCAGATCATGCCCTATTATCCTGAGGGTGGCACCCGGGTGGCAGATGTTGAAGACATGGGAAACTCTCTGGCCACTTTTGCGCTCTGCCGAAACGAAGGCGGGCTGGGGGCCCGTTACCTGGAACAGAAGTTCGAAATCCCGGCCTTTGTCGGGCCGTTGCCGATAGGTGTCAAGTACACCGACCTGTTCCTCCAGCGTCTTTCCCAGGTCACCGGCAGGGAGGTCCCGCCCTCCCTGAAAAAGGAGCGGGGCCGGCTGCTCGATTTCATGGCCGATACCCTGCACCACACAATGATGAAGAAGGCGGCCGTCTTCGGCGACCCGGACATCGTCACCGGCATTACCCGCTTTGTATGCGAGCTGGGTATGGAGCCGGTAGCCGTAATGAGCGGAACGGCAACCAAGACGTTTACCGAAGACATCGAAGAGATCGTCAGCGAGTTCGGGGCCAAACCGCTGATTCTAAACGGCAGTGACCTGTTCGAGTTTGAGGAAGCGCTGAAGGAGATGCCCGTAGAGGTCATTATCGGGAACTCCAAGGGTGTCGACATCTCCAAAGAATTGGGCGTACCGCTTGTCAGGGCCGGTTTGTTCGTTTACGACCGCGTCGGTTATTACAAGCGTCCAATAATCGGTTACCGGGGAGGGGAACGCTTCCTGGCCGACCTGGTAAACGCCATTCTGGATTACGGCTATCCCGGGGCCCGGACGGAGCAGTTGTAATGAGTATGCTTAAAGAGACTCCCGGATGTGTTATGCCCCTGCGTGTTCCCTTTCTCGATGCGGCGCGGGCGGAGCACGGCACATTGAAGAACATTGCCGTGCCCGTGCTGCCGGCCTGCGACAGGCGCACCGTTCCCGGCGTCCTGTCGCAGAGGGCTTGCGCTTACTACGGGGCGCGGTGGTTTCTGGCGCCGCTGAAGGACGTCGTCCACCTTGTGCACGGCCCCATATCCTGTGCTTACTACGGCGAAACGGTGCGCAAGAAGAAGTACACCGTGTTTTCAACGGATATGACCGAGCACGAGGTCATCTTCGGCGGGGAAGGGAAACTGCTTGGAACACTTATCGAACTGGCGCACCGCTTTCCCGGGTACAGAGCGGTTCTGGTCTACGTTACCTGCGCTCCGGGGATTATCGGCGACGATGTGCAACGCGCCTGCCGGCAGGCCGAGCAGGCTACAGGGATGCGCTGCGTGCCTGTGAACTGCCCCGGATTTGTGGGCCCCAGCCAGGCAGCGGGTCACGAAATCGGAGCGCGGGTCTTGCTTGATCATTTTATCGGACGCAATGACGACGTCGTCCCCGGGCCCTATGACGTCAACATCCTCGGGGAGTACGACGTGATGGGGGACTTAAAGGTGATCAGAAGCCTCCTGGCGCGCGTCGGGATAAACGTGGTCTCGGCTGTTACGGGAGACGTTTCGGTGGACAGCTTGGCCCGGGCGCACCGTGTTCAATTGAATGTCGTTCACTGCCGGCGCACTGGCGGCCTGATTGCCGAGGAAATGAAGCGCAAATACGGCGTGCCTTTCATTAAGGGCTCCTTCTTCGGGATCACTGAAACGAACAATGCACTGCGCCGTTTGGGAGAATGGTTCAACCTGCGCGAGGCTGCCGAAGCAGTGATCGCCGCGGGCGAGGCGTCGGTATCCCGAGAGATTGAACGTTTCCGCCGGGAGTTGGCGGGAAAAAGAGTGGGCCTGTTCTTCGGCGGTTCCCGGATCGGTTCGATGCTCAAGGGTTACCGCGAGCTAGGGTTGGAGGTGTTGGTCGCCGGCAGCCAGTTCGGCGGCCAGGAGGATTACCAGGCTGCGTGGCAGGACGTTAAGCCGGGAACGGCACTGGTCGACGACGTCAACGAGGAAGAACTGATCCGCTTTATCCGGCAGTATCGCCCCGATGTTATTGCCGGCGGGACGCGGGAGAAGTGGACGGCGCACAAACTGGGCGTACCTTTCACCGTCTTCCCGCAGGAAAGCGGTCCTTATGCCGGTTACAGCGGCTTCCTGAATTTCGCCCGCGACATACTGGCCGCCCTTAAGGCGCCGGTTTGGCAGATGATTTAGGGAGGTGCCCGGTGATGCTGAACGTACTGCCCGATGCCGGCTTGAAAGGTCATCCATGTTTTCATCCCAGCGCTCACCACCGCTTTGGGCGGATGCACCTGCCGGTTGCTCCCCGGTGCAACATCAAGTGCGGTTACTGCGACCGCAAGCTTGACTGCGCGAACGAGAGCCGGCCGGGAGCATCAAGCAAAGTGATCAGCCCCGAGGATGCGCTCGCGGCCTTTCGCCGCGCGCTGGCCGAGGAACCCCGGATCAGAGTGGCGGCCGTCGCCGGACCAGGCGACCCCTTGGCCAACGAGGAGACTTTCCGCACCTTTGAACTGGTCGGTGCCGAGTTTCCGGGGGTCATCAAGTGCCTGAGCACCAATGGCCTGTTTCTTCCCGAAAACGCCGAGCGACTGCATGCGCTACGGGTTCAAGCGCTTACGGTAACGGTCAATGCTGTTGATCCTGAGATCGGGGCACGGGTTTACGAGTGGGTGGAGTACGGCGGCCGGCGCCTTTACGGGGAAGAAGCTGCCGAGCGGTTGATCAGCAACCAGCTGGGTGGTATCAAAAAGGTGGTTGCCCGAGGCATTGCGGTGAAGGTAAACACGGTGCTCATCCCGGGCATCAACGAGGCGCATGCAAGGAGGATCGCCCTCACCGTCAAGCAGCTGGGGGTGCGCCTCATGAACATCATGCCGCTGTATCCTGCCGGCTCCTTCAAACACCTGTCCCGTCCGACACAAGAGCAACTGCGTGCCGTGCGGCAGCACGCCGGCCGCGTTTTACAGCAGATGGGCTGGTGCCGCCAGTGCCGGGCGGACGCTTATGGCTTACTGTCATCTTCTGCACATTTGTAGGCGCCGTTTCAAGACTGCCTGTAACTAAACGCAAGCGCCGGTTCTGGGTGTTGGGTGTTGGGTATTTGGTAAAAGGGGATGGTGCTTTATGCCGCAAGTCTTTCTTGTCGATACCACGTTAAGGGACGGAGAACAGACCCCCGGCCTGGTGTTCTCCACCGAGGAAAAGGCGGCTATTGCTTGTGCCCTGGATCGGTTGGGGGTGGAGTTGATTGAGGCCGGCATTCCGGCCATGGGGGTTGACGAACAGAAGGCCGTCCGTGCGGTCCTCGGCGCCGGCCTCCGTGCCCGGGTCCTGGCCTGGAACCGCGCCCATCCGTCTGATATCGAGGCCTCGCTGGCCTGCGGCGCGACTTGCCTGCACATCTCTTTCCCCGTATCGGACATTCACCTGCAGCATAAGCTGGGGCGGACGAGGAGTTGGTTACTGGCGCGGCTGGAGGAAGTGATGGCGCTGGCTGTCGCCCCGGGACGAGAGGTTGCGGTGGGAGCCGAGGATGCGTCCCGGGCTGACCCGGCGTTCCTGCGGGAGTTTGCGCGGGCAGCGGAGAAAGCCGGCGCCTGCCGCCTCCGGTACTGCGACACGGTAGGGGTGCTTGACCCCTTCCGGTCGCGGGACGCCATAGCGGATCTGACGCACAAGCTCAACATCCCTCTGGAGTTTCACGCCCACAACGACTTCGGCATGGCCACGGCCAACACCCTGGCGGCTGTTAAGGGCGGGGCAACCTATCTCGATGTCACTGTCAACGGTCTTGGAGAGCGGGCCGGAAATGCTTCGCTAAGCGCGGTCGCCCGCGGGCTCCGGCAGTTCTACGGGATGGAGGTCGTCCGTGAGGAAACCGAACTGGCAATGCTGGAGGAATGGGTAAACTCCGTTAGAAAGAGAGCTGCATTCTTCAACCGGGACTACGGGTTGACTCTGGCGGCTTTTAACCGGGCTTTGCGAAACGGAGAACAGACGAGATATCGGTTGGCCACCGGCACTCTTTAAAACTGTTCGGGAGGAAACAGACAATGCGAAAGGCGGTAGCAGACTTCCGGGCGTTTATCGTTGCGCTCGCCAACGTTTTGGCCCCGGACGAGGAAGCCTTGTCGATGTTTACGTTGGCCTTGCTCTAGTTGTATGTGCTTGGAAAGGTGATGGGGGCTTGTGAAGAAGGCTGTTGCTTTTATGGCTACGCTTCTTGTTCTTGCGGGACTCCTGGTAGGCTGCGGGAGTCCGGGTAAGGAACCGGCGAACGAAGCGGAAGCGGTGGGTCTAACCGTTTCGGCTGCGACAAGCCTCAAGGATGCCGTTGAAGAACTTGCAGCCATTTACGCTGATGAAAACCCTGCGATGAGTATCACATTCAACTTTGCCTCCTCCGGAACCCTGCAGAAGCAAATTGAAGAAGGCGCCCCGGTGGATCTGTTCATTTCGGCCGGGACTGAACAGATGGACGCCCTGGCCGAAAAAGGGTTGATTGTCAAGGACTCACGCCGGGACATCCTGGGCAACGAGCTTGTCCTTATCGCCGGGCAGGAAAGCACACTTACCGGGTTCCCCGGTCTGGCTGACGAGAGTGTCGCCAGAGTCTGCGTGGCCAACCCGGAAACGGCGCCGGTGGGCAAGTATGCCAGGGAAGCCTTGACCACCTTTGGGCTCTGGGACGCGCTCCAGGCAAAAACCGTGCTGGCCAAGGATGTCCGCCAGGTCCTGACCTACGTCGAGACTGGCAATGTTGATGCGGGCCTGGTCTACCGCTCCGACGCCATGGCCGGGCAGGGCATCAAGATCGTGGCCGTAGCGTCGGAAGACTCCCACGGGCCTATTGTCTACCCGATGGCCATCATCAAGACAACCAAACACCGGAAAGAGACGAAAGCTTTTGCGGCTTTTCTCGCGAGCGATGAAGCCGCCAAGATCTTTGCCGAACACGGCTTTAAGCCGCTTGGCCGGTAGGTGGCGCAGCGATGTTGGAACATGCGGTTGACTGGCATCCGGTGCTGCTTTCCCTCCGGGTGGCCCTGATTGCCGTCATCGTTGTCGTCGGCCTGGCGTTGCCCCTGGCTCGCCTGCTCGCCCGGCGGGAATTCTTCGGCAAGGACATGCTTGAAGCGGCGATAACCCTGCCGCTGGTGCTCCCGCCTTCGGTGATCGGCTACGGCCTGCTGATGCTGGTCGGCAAAAACGGCGTGATCGGCCAGTTCCTGGACAGCCTGGGGATCACGCTGGTCTTCACCTGGTGGGCGGCCGTGCTGGCCTCTACCGTGGTCGCCTTTCCCCTGATGTATCAGAGCGCCACGGCGGCCTTCAAGAGCGTTGACGTCAACTACGAGAAGGCGGCGAGGACCCTGGGAGCGGGCGAAACGCGAGTCTTTCTTACGGTTACGCTGCCCCTGGCCTGGCCCGGGATTCTTGCCGGGCTCGTTCTCTCTTTCGCCCGTGCTTTGGGCGAATTCGGCGCTACGCTGATGGTGGCGGGAAATATTCCCGGGCAGACACAGACTGTTCCTCTGGCCATCTACTTTGCCGTTGAGTCGGGGGACAACGTTACAGCCGGGAGACTTGTTGCCATCATTACCGTTTTCAGCTTCGCGGTTGTTTTTTGGGTGAACCGCTGGGCGAAACGGCACAACCGCAGGGACGGTGAGTGAGATGCTGGAAGCCAGTTTCGGCAAAAAACTCTGGCACTTCGACCTCAGAGTCAGACTGAAGGTCGACAGCCAGATTGTGGTGCTCCAGGGCCCGTCAGGAGCGGGGAAGACCACCGCTTTGCACTGTCTTGCCGGGCTGCTGCAGCCGTCGTACGGTTCCATTGAGCTGGATGGAACAACCCTGTACTCGTCGTTGAAGGGGATCAATATTCCGGCCCGCCGGCGGGGCGTGGGTTATCTTTTTCAGGACTATGCGCTCTTCCCGCATATGACGGTGGGCCAGAACGTGATGTACGGGTTTAAGAGTCAAAAGGCCAGGACTGCGAATGGCCGCCTGAAACCCGTTGACTTATTGGATGCCTTCGGTGTCGGACACCTGGTTCACAGGTATCCCGGGCAGCTTTCTGGCGGGGAAAAGCAGCGGGTGGCCCTGGTCAGGGCGCTGGCCACACAGCCGAAGCTGCTCCTCCTGGATGAGCCTCTGAGCGCGCTCGACAGTGACACCCGGGCGAGACTGCGGCGGGAATTGAAGCATTTGCAGCGGGTATGGCGGATTCCTTTCATCCTTGTCACTCACGACGATGAGGACGCGCGGATTCTGGGGGACGTCATCATCCACCTGGAAAACGGGCGGACGAGACAAAACGCTGCCGCCGGTTGAGCGCCGGCGACCTGCCCCGGCGGGGCACGGACATGCTATCCTTAAACAAGGCCATCGGCCACAGTCTTACCAACATAAAACACGGAGAGAGTATCTGTGATAGAGATTCGTCCCTGCCAGCCCGATGATCTCCCGGGCGTGTTCAACCTGTTGCGGCAGTTACACCCGGCTGATTCGACCTCTTACAATGACGTGTGCAAGGCGTTCGACACGCTTACCGGGCACCCCGGCGCCAAGGTCTACGTTGCCCGCAGTGACAGTCAGGTAGTGGGCACATTTACCCTGTACATCATCCCCAACCTGACCCGGAACGGACGGCCGGCGGCAATCCTTGAAAACCTGATCGTACACTCCTGCCGGCGCGGTCAGGGTATCGGCAGGGCCATGCTGGATTACGCCCGGCGGCTTGCAGAGGAAACTGGCTGCTACAAGTTATCGCTTACATCAAACATCGAAAGAACAGAAGCTCACCGCTTCTACGAGAAATGCGGAATGATCCGGCATGGTTTTAGCTTCCGGTATGTTCTGTAGCCCCTTCACTACTCAAAGATGGGACGCATAAAGCTTCTTTCGAAGCTTACGATGCACCGGGTCCGTTCCGCCAGGTTGAAAGCAGCCTGGCATTCAGGGTCGGTCTTAATCCGTTCGCGGTACTCCTCGTACGCAGCCAGGGTGGGAAAACTGAAGAGGGCCACCGCGATGTTGTTGGGCCCCTCGTGCGGCAGGAAATAGCCGTGGTGTGTTCCCCCGAACTTGTTAACCAGGGGAATCCACATTCTGGCATAGGCCTCGAAGTCCTCGACCTTGTACGGGTCAATCACGTACCGTAGGTAGCATGTTATCATTCTGATTCCTCCTTATTAATCTCAGTGCTCAATGCACAGCGCTCAGCGCCGTTATGAGGGCCACCAGCCCGAATCCGCCGACGATGGTGCCCGAGATCCTGTTCACCCAGGTGAGGGCACGGGCGTCGACCTTTTCGCGCAGGGCTCCGACGCCGCCGCTTAAGAGCAGCCACCACAGGGCCGAACCGCAAAACACCCCGGCAACCAGAAAAGCCGCCGAATAATAATCTCCTCGCACGGCGCCGATACCCAACCCGGCAAAAACGGCGGTGAACGAGAGGATGGTCATGGGGTTGGTCAACGTCAGGAAGAGGGTCGAGGCATAGGCCTTCCCCAGCCCGTTGTGCTGCGCCGGAGCCGCTTCTTCAGCCGGGCGGGAGAACAGTATCCGGACCCCCAGGTAGATTAGAAACAGACCTCCAACCAGGCCGAGCCATCCCTGCTGGTTGACGAGAAACCTGGAGACAAAGGTCAAACTGAACCCGGCCACCGAACTGTACGCGGCGTCGGCGGTGGCCGCCCCGAGGCCGGTTACCAGTCCCAGTAGCCTTCCGCCTTCCAGTGTCCGCTGGATGCACAGGAGACCAATGGGGCCAACCGGCGCCGCGATGGAAAAACCGAGAATCAGTCCTTTCAGAAAGAAAGCAATATCCATTTACGTCTCACGACTCCTGTGACCTGCATTATCCTAATGTTATTTGGTTAATGACGCTAATTGAATGACGAAACAAAAAAATTGACCGGCAACAGGCTATTATTGTAAGGTAGAAATTGCATATGACTTTAGATATCGAAAAAACCCTGGACAACACCGGTTGGCAGATCCTGCGCGCCCTTCAGGAAAACGCCCGCCTTTCTTTTGCAGAGCTGGGCAGGATGGTCGGCTTATCCCCGCCTGCCGTGGCCGAGCGCGTGCGCAGGATGGAAGAAGCGGGGATCATCACCGGGTATCACGCCGCTGTAAACCTGGAAAAGCTGGGGCTGCAGCTCACGGCCTATATCCGTCTCAACGCGGCCCCTGAGAAGTATCCCCGTATCATCGCCTTGGCCGGCGAGCTTCCTGAAGTCCTTGAATGCCACCACGTCACGGGCGGAGAGGCTTTCATCATGAAGGTCGTGGTATCGTCGATTCCGCATCTGGAAGCACTGATTTCACGTTTTAGTCCGTATGGGCAGACCACCACTTCCCTGGTCCTGTCTTCCCGGGTGGTAAAACACGTTGTCGCACAGGGACCGCTGGACGGTAGTCAGTAGTCGGAATGGACGTAGGATTTAAGATGTAAGACTTAGGACGGTATCTGGTATCGGGGATCAGGTGTCAGGTATCAGAATGGACGTAGGACACAACGACTTAGGACTGAGAACTTAAACGTCGAACCTCGAACGTTGAACGTTGAACCTTGAACCTTGAACGAGAAAAACTAAGGTTGTGTGACAGCATATGGTCCTTTCACTGTGTTACTATTTTTAAAACCGGTATTATGGTAGAATATGGACAGGTGAAAGGGTGAGAGAAGGTGAGCGCCGTGCCGGAAGAGGTCATGCGGGAAGTTGCCGCAACCAGCGAACCCCCGCGTGGGTTGGCCTCGCAGGAGTTCTTTTTCCTGCTTCAACGGATTGACCGGGTAGACGAAAAGCTTAGTGCCCGAATTGATCAGTTGGATGAAAAACTGACCGGTGAGATTAAAGCCGTAGAATCTAAACTCGGCGCCAGGGTTGATCGTGTCGAGGAAAAGCTGAGCGGGGAGATTGGGGAGATTAGAGCAGAAACCCGGCGGTTGGACCAGAAGCTGGACAACCTGCGGTTCTGGGCTGTAGGTACGGTGGTCGCGATTGTTGTCGGCTTCGCCGGAACCATTGTCGCCCTGGTGACACATTGAAACCGGTAGTGTTTTTAACAGGCTGCCCGCGGGCGGCCTTTTTACATGTATAAGGGGCATTGGCCTGGCGCCTGGTGTGATAAACATCAAGTGGGGGGTGTGATCTAGATCATAGTGCCGCTCCCGGCGGTCTTATAAGGTAAAAGAAAAAAGATCACCGGGAGGTATACAGCATGATGTTCTGCTACCAGTGTGAACAGACCGCCAGCGGCACAGGCTGCACCAAGATCGGGGTATGCGGCAAGAACGAGGACATTGCCAGCCTGCAGGATACCCTCCTGATCGGGCTCAAGGGTGTGGCTGCATACGCCTATCACGCCCGGGAACTGGGGGCGCGCGATGAAGAGATTGACGCCTTCATGCACGACGCTTTGTTTACCACTCTGACCAACGTCAACTTTGATCTTGGGAACCACATTCAGAAGGTCCTGAAGTGCGGCGAGATGAACCTCCGCGCGATGGAACTCCTGGATAAGGCCCATGTGGAACGGTTCGGTTCCCCCACGCCGGTGGAGGTTTCGACGGGCTTCAAGCCGGGCCCCGCGATCCTGATTACCGGGCACGACCTTCTCGATCTGTATGAACTCCTACGCCAGGCCGAGCTTGAGGGCGTCAACGTCTACACGCACGGCGAGATGCTGCCGGCCCATGCCTACCCCGTCCTGAAGAGGTTCCCGAACCTGGCCGGCCACTACGGCAGCGCGTGGCAGAACCAGAAGAAGGAGTTCGAAGAGTTTCCCGGCGCCATCCTGGGTACCACCAACTGCGTCCTGATCCCGAAGGAGTCCTACAAGGACCGCATGTTCACCTGCGGGATCGCCCGTCTCCCAAGCGTAACGCATATTGAAAACCGGGACTTCAAGGCTGTCATCGAAAAGGCCAAGGCTCTCGGATCCCTGCCCGAGAAGGAAGGCGGCGTTCTGACGACCGGATTCCACCACAACTTCGTGCTCTCCATCGCCGACAAGATCGTGGAGGCCGTCAAGGCGGGCAAGATCCGCCACTTCTTCCTGGTCGGCGGGTGCGAGGGTTCCAGGGCTGCGCGCAGCTACTACACCGAGTTCGTGCAGAAGCTGCCCGAGGACTGCGTGGTCCTGACCCTCGGCTGCGGGAAGTACCGCTTCAACCACCTTGACCTCGGCGACATCGACGGGATTCCGCGCCTGCTGGACATGGGCCAGTGCAACAACGCCTACTCGGCCATCCAGGTCGCCCTGGCCCTGGCCAAGGCCTTCAACTGCGGCGTCAACGACCTGCCGCTCTCTCTGGTCCTGTCCTGGTTTGAGCAGAAGGCCGTCGCTATTCTGCTGACCCTGCTGCACCTGGGCGTGAAGAACATCCGGATCGGCCCCACGGCCCCGGCCTTCCTGACGCCGAACGTGCTGTCCGTCATCCAGGAGAACTACAACCTACGGATGATCACCACTCCCGACGAGGACATCAAGGCCATCCTTGGCTAACCAGATAATTGTCGGAACACCAAAGGCCCGCCCGGTATTGGCCCGGCGGGCCTTTTCCTACGTGCTGTATTATTCTGCAGTATATCCCGGGCAGTTTTGCTGGTATAATAGCTGGAAAGATCTGTGATGATACGGCACTCCATCGTCTATGAAGGGAGCGTGAGCATTGATGCTGGAGATCAAGAAAAACATCTACTGGGTGGGGGTCAGGGACTGGGAGCTCAAGCGGTTTCACGGCGAGGAACTCTCCACGCACCGCGGTTCGACCTACAATTCTTACCTGATCAAGGACAAAAAGGTAGCCCTGGTCGACACGGTCTGGACTCCGTTTCATGAAGGGTTCGTGGAGCAACTGGACAGGGAAATAGGGTTACAGAACATAGACCTCATCGTCATCAACCACACCGAGCAGGACCACGCCGGCAGCCTCCTCTACTTAATGGAGAAAATCCCCGATACGCCGATCTACTGCACCCGGAACGGGGCGGCGATGATCAAGGGGCACTTTCACAAGGACTGGAACTTCAACGTCGTCAAGACCGGGGATAGTGTCGACCTCGGCGAGTACAAGCTTGTTTTCGTGGAGATGCCCATGCTTCACTGGCCCGATTCCATGGCCACTTATGTCGCGGGAGCCAATGTGCTTTTGTCCAACGACGCCTTCGGGCAGCACTACGTATCGTCGTCCCTGTACAACGATCAGGTCGACCAAGGCGAGCTGTTTCAGGAAGCCGTCAAGTATTACGCCAACATCCTGACCCCCTACAGCGACCTGGTCAAGAAGAAAATCGCGGAAATCAAGGGTTTGAATCTGCCCATAGATATGATTGCCCCCAGTCACGGCATCATCTGGCGCGACAATCCGCTGCAGATCGTGGAAAAGTACGAGCAGTGGGCGGACGGCTACCATGAGGGTACGGCGGCGATCCTGTACGACACGATGTGGGGCGCGACCAGGAAGATGGCTTTGGCCATCGCCAGGGGGCTGGAGAACAAGGGAGTGGGGGCCAAGCTCTTCAACCTGGGAAAGAGCGATAAGGCTGACGTTGTCACCGAAGTGTTCAAGGCCAGGGGCGTGATCGTCGGCAGTTCTACCATCAACCGGAGCGTCTTGAGCGATACGGCGGCCATCCTTGAGGTGATTAAAGGCTTGAAGTTCAAGGGTAAGGTCGGGGCGGCCTTCGGTTCCTACGGCTGGAGCGGGGAGTCCCCGAAAATCATTCAGGACAGGCTGGCCGAGGCGGGCATCGAAATCATCGCGGAACCCCTCAAGATGAAATGGGACCCCGCGCCCGAGAACCTCAAGGAATGCGAGGCGTTCGGCGAGGCGTTCGCGGATAAGATACGTTAGGGGGGCTGACGTTGAAGGCCGATTTGGAGCTTAAGCTTATCCACGACGGCGAACAGTGGGTCGCCAGCAGCAATAACGGGACCATTACGGCCAGCGGCCGAAGCCTGGACGACCTGGACGAGCAGCTGAAGCAAGCTCTCGTGGCAACCGGCCGGCTCAGCCCCGGTTCAAGGATCAACGTGCTGATGAAGTTTGATTTTGATTCCATTCCCACGTGGTACCGGCAGTACCACTCCCATTACTTCAACCGGGCCGTCACCTTCGAGCTGTAGTTAAACGAAAACGCTCCGCAAGGGAGCGTTTATTCTCACGTCCTAAATCCTAAATCCTACACCTAACCCTGGCGCCTTCCGCCAGATCGAGGCTTCCGTCTCTGACAACCAGGTCTCCTGACCTCAAGCCATCGATAACCTCGATGTTCTCCCTGTCGCTGGCCCCGGTTTCGATCAGGCGATGCCGGACACGCCCGTCAACCACGACCTTGACCTGTTTCCGGCCGTCTTCCAGCGTGCGCACGGCCTCCCTCGGGATGATCAACATGTTCTGCTTCCTGAAGGTTTCGATGGCCACGTTGACCTCGTACCCAGGCTTAAGATTCGCTGTTTCGCTTAAGGAAATGATGACCGGGACCCTCCGCTGGACGATCCCCAGCGCGGATTGCTTTTCCTCCGCCCGCGGGTAGATTTTCTTGACTTCGCCTTGCAGTACCTTTTCGCCCAGGGCGGGCGCGGAGACGGCAACCTTCTGACCGACTCGCACCTCCCGCAGGTCGTCGCTTAGAATGTCAGCCCTGACTTCGAGCCGGTCCAGCACGGCCACCGTTGCGACTAGGCTGCCGGGGACCAGCACCTGCTCCTTTTTTGCAGCTACGTCCAGCACGACGCCGGCGGCCGGACTCTTGACCGCCAGTTGCTGCTCTTTGGTGGTAAGGTCCTGCAGGACTTTCTCCAAGGCGGCTGCTTGCGCCTGGGCGCTTTCTTGGCGGGCCTGCTGTTCTTTCAGCCCTTGTTCGTAAGTCTTTACCAGCAGTTGCGCTTTTTCGTACTCCGCCTGGGTGGCCGCTCCGGCGGCCAGCAATTCGCTCATACGGGCCAGGTTCTCTTTGGCATCGTTCAGTTCCAGCCTGGTGCGTTCCAGCGCCGCCTGCGCGCCGGCTTCGGCGGCACGTGCGTTGGCCAGCTGGGTGCGGGCATCGTTTGCCTGGACGGCCAGGTCCAGGTTTTCCAGCACGGCCAGGGTTTGCCCCTGCTTAACCGGCTGTCCGGCTTCGACAGCAACTTTAATCACCCTGCCGCCCTGGGCGGCATAAAGGCTGTAGTCGGTGGAGGCCTGCACGTAACCCGTATCTTCAACCGTACGAATAATGCCGCCGGACCGGGCCTCCACCGTTTCGACCTCCGTGCGGGCGCTCGAAAGCATTAACCCGGCCACAACGGCTGCTGCCAGAACCCCGACACCCAGGTAGACTTTCTTGCTCAGCTTCATACGTGAATCCTCCCGGTTAATCTTTGCTCTTCAGCACCTCGACCAGGTCCAGCCGCTTGACTCCCTTAGCGGCGAAGAGGTGGGCGACCCAGATAAAGAAAATCCCTCCCAAGGCAGCGATGAAATAGGTCGACGGATAGATCACCACCGGCAGAGTGAAGAGATCGCTGCTGGAGGCCTTGATGAAGGCTTCCGCCATCATGCGGCCGAACGGCAGGCCCAGGGCCACGCCCAGAAGCGTTTGCAGCAGGTTTTCCTTAAAGAGCAGCCCGGAAACCTCCCGGGCTGTAAAGCCCACCACTCTAAGGGATGCCAGTTCCCGCTTGCGTTCGGCAAAGCTGATCACAGTAGAGTTGTAGACAATGGCAAAGCCCAGCACTGCGGCGAAGGCGACCATGACGGCAATCGAGTAGACGAGGCTGTCCAGGTTCTTGTTGAAGGCCGCTAGTTCCTTCTGGCGGCTGAGGATGGAAGATACTCCTGTCATATCGTTAAGCTGGTTCTCAACGTATTCCGCTTTGCCCGGGTCGACTTTCAGCATGGCTCCGGATACGAGCTGCCGCTCCTGGAGAGCCCGGTTGGCCTGCTCCAGGGTAACGTAAGACGCGCTGCCGATAAGCTGGCTGTTGATGCCCGCGACTTTTACGCCGGCGGTACGGGAGGGGCCGAAACCGAGCAGTGTCTCCACGATGACGCGGTCACCTGCCTGCACTCCCAGCTTCTCGGCTGTTCGCTGGCTGATGAGCATCCCTTCCTCGGGCAGAGGCATGCGTTGCCCCGTGTCGCTGACCAGCTCCTTCAGCGATACGTCCGGGGGCAGCCCGAGGAGGATGTCTTCCCTCGAACGACCCTGGAAGTGCATCCTCACGGGCACCTCAAGTATCGGCTCCGCTCTCACGACGCCGTCGATACGGGACAGGTTCAGCAGCTCGTATTCCTTTACGGGGGCGGTAAAACGGACCAGGTAGTCGTAGTGCTGCTGCCTGTGGAAATGCTCTTGGAGTATGTAATCGACCGAGTCTTTGGAGAAGACGGCGATAATCAGCAAACCCACCGCGAAAATGACCCCCACCAGCGTTACGCCGGAGCGCATCCGGTTACGCAGCACGGTCCGCAAGCCCATCTTCCATGACGGGTCCAGCCTTTGCCAGAGCCGGGTCCATCTCTCAAGAAAGACTCTGCCGCCGCCCTTGGGCGGCTCCGGGCGCATCGATTCGGCAGGGTTGATGGTGACGATGCCGCGGGAGGCCAACAGCCCGGCGGTTGTTCCCACACCGAGGCTGAGCAGAAAACCGTAGGCGACAGTCTGCCAGTGGATTCCGCCGACAGTCTCGGGCAGGTTGAAAAACTCAGCATATAGCTTTAAGAAGGCAGAAGACAAGGACCACCCGCAAAGTGTACCCAGCACAGCCCCGGAGACAGCCGCCGCCAGGGCGTATCCGGTATAATGCGCGATGATTTCCCGGCTGGTATAGCCGATGGCCTTCATGACGCCGATCTGCAGACGCTGCGTTCTAACCATGCGGCCGAGCATAACGAACTGGATGGCGGCGGCGATGCCGAGGAAGATTACGGGCATAGTACGGGCCGTGGTACGCAACTGGTCGAGTTCTCCCTGCAGGACGACGTCGCTCAGATGCTGCTTGCGGGGGTAGCCGGCCAGGTCGCCGTAAGGTTTGAGGATGCTTCTAACCTGTGCGGCGATCCTTTCCTCGTCTGCGCCCGGGGCCAGCTTCAGCACGAGCTGGTTGACCTGTCCGGGCAGGTTCAATACCTGCTGCGCCTGGTTGAGAGGCAGCATCACGATGCCGAATGTCTCCGGCTCGGGGAGCAGGCTGGCCGCGTCCTTGATCGGGTAGACGAACTCGGGGCTGGTCGCGGTGCCCACCACGGTCAAAGAAATGCGCCTGCCTTCCGCAACGACGGTGATGGTGTCGTTAACACCGAGGCGGTTGGCCGCGGCAAACTGGGGATCAACCAGGACCTCAATCCCGCCGCTTGGCGGCTCTTTTTCGAACAGACGGCCGGAGAGCAAATAAACCCTGTTCACTTCGGAGTTCATCGGCAGGGGATAGCTTACCAGGCGCACCGTTCCCCTCTGGTTGCCGTCCTTGATCAGGGGGATGTCTTTCTGAATGCGTCCTGTGACCTTGATGACTCCCGGAACGGCTTCAACCTGTCTGGTCACCTGCTGAGGGGCCTTGATGACGTGGAAGTAGTAGTCGGCGAAGCCGGTTTCCCTGTAGAGCTTATCCTTTGACCGGTTAAGGTTGTAAAAGGTTGTGGTCATGGAGATATAGACCAGGATGCCGATCGTAATCACGGCCGTGATGGCCAGGAACTGCCCCTTGGTGTTCCAGATGGTGCGCAAGAGTTTTTTGGCAAGGACTTTTCCGGCCATTACCATTCGATCCTTTCGGGGGAAACGGGGGATTGGTTGACGCCGATTTCCACGATTTTGCCGCTGCTTATCCGCACGATGCGGTCGGCCATGTCGGCGATAACGGTGTTATGCGTGACGATGATTACCGTACTGCCGCGCTTTTGATTGATCTTCGCCAGCAGGCCCAGGATCATTCTGCCGGTCTGGTGGTCCAGGGCGCCCGTGGGCTCGTCGCAGAGCAACAGGCGCGGGTTCTTGACGGCGGCGCGGGCGATCGACACCCTCTGTTGCTCACCGCCGCTGAGCTGGGAAGGGAAGTGGTCGAGCCTGTTTTCCAGCCCGACTTCCCTTAAGACTTCGACGGTGGACAGCGGGCTGTCCACGAGGTTGGCGGCGAGGTCGACGTTTTCCCTGGCAGTCAGGTCGGGGATCAAGTTGTAGAATTGAAACACAAAGCCCACCTCATGACGCCGGAAAAGGGTCAGTCTGGCATCCCCGGCCGCGCTCAGGTTTTCCTGCCGGAAGTAGATCGACCCGCTGGACGGCCGGTCCATGCCTCCCATCAGGTTCAGCAGGGTGCTCTTGCCCGAGCCGCTGGGCCCCAGGATCACGAGGATCTCGCCTTCATAGATGTCCAGCGAGGTTTCCTTCAGGGCCTCCACGACCACCTCGCCCATCGTGTATGTTTTAGTGACCCTGTCCAGTCTCATCAGGACATTCTGCGTCATAGTAGTTACACATTCCCTTTGGGTCTTTGCTTCTGCGGATTGATTTCGCCTTTCTTCCAGCGCTCGTACTGCTCGGTTATGTCCGAGAGATACCACCGCAAAAAAACAAAATAGTCTTTTAAGCTCCGGAGGTTCTCTCGAGCAGCCTGATTGCCGGGCGGGACAAGGCTTAGCCCGACATCGGCGAGACTCTCCCATTCCCGGATGGCCTCGAGCTTGGCGGACTGGGCGTCGATCCAGCAACGCGCGTCGGCCCGGTAATGGGCCTTGCGTTCTCCGGGGATGCTTACTTTTTCGAAAAACCGCAGCATCAGCCCCTGGCGGACGGTCAGGGATGCGGTGGCCTTACTGAAAAGCAGGTCTTCCGCAATCTCGTCCAGCGTTTTCGGCCGGTCGGCCAGGAGGAGGTAGGCGAACACCCGGCCAAGGGTTTTCGAGCCGCCGTGCTTCTCCATCAGAAGCCCCATTTCTTCGATAAAATCCAACTCTGGCAAGTCCGTTTCCCACACCTCTCTCCGGGAGAAGCAGCTAATCAACCATCCGGTCTTTGATCCTGGTGTTATTATATTAGCTAATTAGTTTAATTACAATTAAACAAAGTAAATACAAAAATTATCGTTACTATGTTTTAATCAGGGATAGCCACGGACCGGCGAACCGTCAGCCTGCTCAGCACAAATAATCTGACGTGAAACCTGGCAAGGAGATATAGTGTATAGTACCTTAAAAAAGGGGATATCGTATCGTGGAACAGGCAATCAAGCTTTTAACAGTGTTTGGATTGGGTGCGGTCGAATTGTGGGCGGCCGTTCCCGCCGGCCTAGCCCTGGGGCTGCACCCTGTTGCGACGGGCATTGCCGCCGCTGGTGGCGCTGTTGCCGGCATACTGGCCGTCGTTTTTCTCGGTGAACAAGTACGGGCGCGGTTGTTCAAACGGCGTGATCCAGCGGTTGCGAGGGGGCGGTACCAACGCCTTCACCGTATCTGGGACCGCTACGGGGTCGTCGGGCTGGGGCTGCTGGCTCCCTTGCTTACCGGCGCGCCGCTGGGTACGGTGTTGGGGCTCTTTCTGGGAGCCTCCGCCGGACGCCTGGTATTGTGGATGGGAAGCGGTATCGTTCTCTGGACAGTGTTGCTGATCCTGGCGGGCCTCTTGGGCCTGGCCGGTATTAACACCTTAAAACACTAATGCTTACGCTTATACCAGCTTCCAGGATCCCAATGGGCTTGTTTTCTGACGACAGGTTTGTATATTGGAGTGAGTAAAACAGCTTCAGTGTTGGGCGGTAGCTCCCGAAAACACATGTAAAAGGTGTTCGGGAGGCCTTAATGCGTTACGCCAGACGCCTTACACGATGCCTCGTTTTTCTTCCATTGGTTTTGCTGTTAATGCTTGCCTTTGCGCGGGAGGTTGACCGGGGTTACCTGCGCGTTGCCGCGTTCGGCCATAGTACTGTAGCCTACCTGTTGACAGCCGAGGACACTTCCTTTCGGCAGGTCGATCTGAGGGGCGTCAAAGCGGCGCTGGGACAGGGAAGCGCATCTTACCTCGGATCAAAGGAGACGCAGTTCATTATCTTAAACGGCCGGGCCTTTGTTCAGGACCCCCTGAACCCGGGGGATAAGCTGTCTGTATCCTCGAACCTGCTGAACGCCCGCTCCTTGGCCGGCCTCAGCGACAGCGCCGCACCAATGGGCATCTATTATTTGCCTCCCGGCAAGTCCATAAGCATCGACAGCCTGTACCGCGGCATCGAAGAGCGCAACAAAGGCACGTTCGCCGTCCTGGGGTATGTGGAGATGGTCGGCGACCATACGGCGCCATGGCACAGGCGTATGCTGGATGGCATGCTGTTGTCGAAGGACAAACTTCGAACGACCCCGGCGATTCTTTTCGGGATTAACCGTTCGGCGGAGGCGAACGGCCGGTCGAAACCGGCGTTGCGCCGGACGCACGGCCTGATTCTCACTGAAGGAACAGACGTCGGTCCTGTGGCCGACCCCGAAAAACTGACCCGAAAACTGGCGGAGGCTTCGTCCGACGGCCGGCTGGTTAGGCCGGTTGCGAGTGTGGCGCGTGTTGTCAGCGCCACTCTCCTGGTCTACAAGATATCAGACCTGGAGCCGTTCGCCCGGGTTATCAGCCCGCCGTTGGTGGACGTTACCGAAATCGATCCCACCATCGCCGTTGAACTGCGCTATGCAACGCATAACAATGTGGCCGGTAAGGCTATTTACCCTAAAGACGCCAGGCCGTACCTGGTAGCAGATGTTGCTATGCGCCTTAAAGAGGTTAATGCGGCTCTGCAAAAAAAAGGTTACCGTTTGAAAATCTACGACGCTTACAGGCCGCTCAGTGCCCACCGGCAGCTTTACTCCAGGGTTCGTGACAGCATTTACCTGGCTGACCCTTGGGCCGGCTCGTATCACTGCCGTGGAGCGGCTGTGGACTGTACACTGGTCACTATCGACGGTAGGGATGTCGAGATGCCGACGGGTTTCGACGAGTTCAGCCCCAGAGCTGCGCGCAGTTACCAGGACGTTTCCCCGGCGGCCCGGTCACACCGCGCGATTCTGGAAGAAGCCATGAAGGCGGAAGGCTTTGTTCCCCTGCCATTGGAGTGGTGGCACTTTGACGCTCCCGGCGCCAACCTGTATCCGCCGCTGGACGTACCGTTGTAAAAAGCCAGGTCTTCAGGGTCCGGATGATCACGACGGCTGTTAGCTCTCCGTTGTCGGAAGATTAGACATTCCCGGAAGGGAAGGCCTTCGAGTCCGACGACTTACGACCGACGACCGACGTCCGAAATAGAACAGGCATTCCTGAACAGGAATGCCTTCAAGTCCAACTTCTAACTGCTGACTGACGCTCAATCCGAAGGATTAGCGTCAGCTCACGACTTTCTCCACATCCAGGAGCAGCCAGAGCGCGTCCTTTTTCTTGACGATGCCTCCCACGAAGGCGTTGCCGTCGACGGTTCCCGACGTGTCTTCTACTTCGTCGGGAGTAAAATGAGCGACTTCCTGCACGCGGTCGACGATCATGCCGATGCTTTGTCCCTGGTGTTCGACGACAATAATCCGGGAGTCCTTGTTCGACTCCGACATCGGGAGCCCCATCCTCTTGTTGAGGTCGATCACCGGGACGATGGATCCGCGAAGGTTGATGATCCCGGCCACGTATTTTGACGTCTGAGGGACCGGTGTGATTTCGGTCATGCGGATAATCTCCTGTGTTTTGAGGACCGGGATGGCGTAGCGCTGGCCTAAGAGTTCAAAAACGATGAGCTGACCCTCCTGAAGCTGTTCCAAGATGAACCCTCCTTCAAAGTAATCCTTAGACTTAATGGCGAACTGGCTCCAGCGGCGGGATAACGTCTTCCAGGCGGGGCTTCTGGACAGCCTCCGGCTCGGAGGCACGGAGGCCTTCCCGCAGGATGACGAAATCCACGCGCCTGTTCTGCTGCCGGTGTTCTTCCGTGTCGTTCGGCGCTTTGGGTCGAAACTCTCCGTATCCGCTGGCGCTGATGCGCTGGGGAGGAAGACCGTTCCGGATCATTTCGTGCACCACGCTGGTGGAGCGGAGCACCGAAAGTTCCCAGTTCGAGGGAAAACGGGCGGTGTTGATCGGCAGGTTGTCGGTATGTCCCTCCACGCGCACCAGGTTGGGCACCTGGCCGAGGATAGTCGTCACCTTGCTGATGATTTTCCTGGCGTACGGCGTCAAGTCAGCCGAACCCGAGGCAAAGAAGACCGTGTTCTGGATGCTGATCACCAGACCGCGTTCTTCGGCATTGACAGTGACAGTCCCCACCAGCCCTTCCTCCGCGATCAGTTTTTCGATCTGTTCCTTGACCTTACCCAGGTTTTCGAGATCTCTCAGGTTAGCCTCCGTCGCCGGTTCCGACTGCGTGATGAGGGGATTTTCAAAGATTACCTCGCCCCCCAGCGCGCCGGACAGGGACTCGGCGATAGCCTGGAATTTTTTAGCATCGACATTGCTGAAGGTGTAAAGAACAACAAAGAAAATCATCAACAGGGTAATCAGGTCGGCGTATGTGATCAGCCAGCGCTCGTTGTTTATATGTCCTCCGCCATGGCGTCTAAGTCTTCTCGGCGACGACATCCCTTTCTCCCTTTCTGTCACCCTGGTTCTTCTTCGGCCTGACAAAGGCGTTCAGCCGTTCACGGATGATTATCGGGTTGTTTCCGGCCTGAAGGGCGATAACGCCTTCCAGCATGAGCGCCTTGATCATCAGTTCCTGCTCGCTGATTGTTTTCAAGCGCATCCCGATAGGGAAGAAGACGACATTGGCCGAGGCGACGCCGTACAGTGTCGCGGTAAAGGCCACGGCGATGGCAGGTCCCAGGGTTTCCGGGTTGGACAGGTTTGCGAGCACGTGAATCAGGCCCATGACCGTACCGATAATCCCCATGGTAGGGGCGTACCCGCCGGCGGCTTCAAAGAGCTCCCGGCTTTTGCGGTGGCGTTCCTCGATAGCGAACATTTCATTTTCCATTACCGAGCGGACCACCTCCGGCTCGGCCCCGTCGATGACGAGCTGCAGGCCTTTACGGAGATAAGGGTCCGGTATTTCGGAGAGATGGTTTTCCAGGAAAAGCAGGCCTTCCCGGCGCGCCTTTTCGGCCAGCCACACCATTTGCTCGATAACTTCTTGTTTTTCAGGCAGTTTCTGAAATAGAATAGCTTTCAAGCTCTGCGGTATTGAACGGATCTGGTCTGGGGACGCTCCGGCCAGGGTGGCGCCGATGGTACCCCCGAAAACGATCATTATGGAAGTGGGCTTCAGGAGCATCCCGATATGCCCGCCTTCCATCGTAAAAGCGAGGATCAGCATCGCCGATGCCAGCGTAATGCCGATAAGCGTAATTAAGTCCATAGGTGTCCTCCCAAAAAATGCTGTCAGTTAACTAATCGGTAGGCAACATCCATTCCTAAACCCTTAATGTAGAACATGATGTTGTAAAGCTTGTTTGCTCTGTTGCCGACTAAGAAATAAAGGCCTTTATGTTTTTAACATAAATGACGTGTTCGAGGAACCTTAGGGGGGAAGGGAATTGGATTTTTCCGCCGAAGAAATGGGCGTTTTTCTCGATGAAATGGACGAGAAGATCCAGGTCCTGACGGAAGGGTTTATGACTCTGGAACGCGAGGGGGCCCGTTCCGACGTCCTTCAGGAGGTCTTCCGGGCCGCGCACACCATCAAGGGTTCTTCGGCAATGATGGGGTTCGAGGATGTTGCATCGCTCACCCACGAATTGGAAAGCCTGCTCGATGCGTTGCGCGGGGGAAAGCTGGAAGTCTCTCCCTGGCTTGTCAACGTCCTTTTTGAGGCTCTGGATGCCTTGCGGGGACTGCGTGAGAAAATTCTCGGCAGGGATACGGACGGCGTAGATACGGGGTCTATCGTACAAAAGCTGCGCGGCTGCCAGGCATCGGGCGGCCAGGCGCCTTTCCCCCAAGCGGTGGCGCCCATTGCTCAAGACACCGTCCTGGAAAACGGCCTTAAACCTGTAGAAGATAGACACCGCGACATTGCCAGGGGCGACTCCCTCTACGAAATCCGCGTTACTTTCGAACCAAGCTGCCCGATGCCTGCTGTAAGGGCTTTCATTATTATTGAAGCACTGGGTGCGCACGGGGTAATTGAGGATTCTGTTCCTTCCCCGGGCGAGATCAAAGACGGGGTGTGCGGCACCACTCTAAAATTAACCTACTGTTCGCAGGAAGACGGCGAGGAACTCCGGAACCTGATTGCCAGCATGGCCGACGTGGCCGAGGTTACCGTTAAAAGCTTGGACCGCGAGGCCCTGGCTGGCGAGGCGGTGAAGACCTCCGCCAAGGCGGACGCTGCGGTCAAAGAGGTTGGCAACGGCAATAATAAAGAACGGCCTGCTGCGGGTGCCGGCAGCAGCGAGCAGGGGATGGTAAAGACCGTCCGCATCGACGTGAGCAAGCTGGACAACATGATGAACCTGGTCGGGGAACTGGTTATCGAGCGCACGCGCCTGGACAGGCTTCTGGGGCTGCTCGGCACGGAGGATAGCGAAACGTTTATCGATGAACTCAGGGAGATTTCGGGGCACTTCGGCCAGGTGGCCGGAGACCTGCAGGATCAGATCATGAAGGCCAGGATGCTGCCCATCGCGCAGATTTTCAACCGCTTCCCGCGGTTGGTAAGAGACCTTTCCAACAAGCTGGGCAAGAAAATCGAACTGGTGGTTGAAGGCCGGGAGACCGAGTTGGACCGCAACGTGATCGAACTGATCAACGACCCGTTGATTCACCTTATTCGCAATGCCGTGGACCACGGCATTGAATCTCCTGAAGAGAGGCTGGCTCTTGGCAAGCCCGAAGCGGGGACGATCAAACTCCGGGCCCACCACCGGGAAAACCACATCTTTATCATTGTCCAGGACGACGGGCGGGGCCTGAAGGCGGAGGCCTTGAAGGCCAGGGCCCTTTCCATGGGGTTGATCTCCCGGGAAGAAGCGGATAGGATGGAAGACGAAGACGCCTACGAGCTCATCTTCCTGCCCGGGTTTTCGACGGCCGATACGGTCAGCGACCTATCCGGGCGCGGGGTCGGCATGGATATCGTCCGCACCCACGTCGAGCGCATCAACGGCACCCTGGACGTCGAAAGCGAGCCGGGAGCGGGGACCAAGTTCACGATCAAGCTGCCGCTGACCCTGGCGATTATCCGTTCGCTGCTCGTTAACCTGGGCAGCCAGACCTATGCCTTCCCGATGGGGCACGTGACGGAGATTATCCAGGTACGGCCGGAGGACATCAACCGCGTCGGCGAGGCCGAGTTTGTCATGTTGCGCGGCTCGGTTCTGCCGCTCATCCGGCTGGACAGGTTCTTCGGGCTTAAAGCCGCGGGCGAAATGCAGTATGTGGTGGTGGTCGGCTCTGGGCGTGAGCGAGCCGGCGTGCTTGTGGACACGCTCCTTGGCGACCAGGAGATCGTCATCAAATCTCTGGGGGATTATCTCGGTCAGATCCGCGGCTTGTCAGGAGCGACCATCCTCGGCGACGGCCGGGTGGCCCTGATCCTTGACGTGCGGGCCATGATAAAACAGAGTAAAGAAGAAAAAGGGAGAATAAAGGCGGTAAATGCAGCCCATTAAGGTTTTAATCGTCGACGATTCGGCTGTTCTAAGGGTGACACTCAAACGCTTGCTGGAAGAGGACAGGGACCTGCAGGTGGTCGGTACGGCGGCTAACGGCGCGGAGGCGCTGACGGCCATCCCCAGAACGTCTCCCGAAGTTGTCGTCCTCGATGTGGAAATGCCCGTCATGGATGGGCTGGATACGTTAAAGAGGATAGTCGCCGAGCACTCGTGCCAGGTCATTATGCTTAGCGCCCATACGCGCCGGGGCAGCGAGGTTACGGTAGCGGCCCTGAGTTACGGGGCTTTTGATTTTGTCACCAAGCCGGAGTCCGGTATCCAGGTGAGGACGGTGGCCGCCGAGCTCATCGCCAAGATCAAGCTGGCCGCTGCGGCGCCGCGGTTTCGGGCTATCAAGACCGCTGCCCGGAAAGAGGTGCGGCCGGAGGACCGGACGGCGGGCGCCCTGCAGCGCGGGCAGAAGGTGAAGGCAGCGGTCATCGGCTGTTCGACCGGAGGACCTGCGGCCTTACGCCTTATCCTGCCGAAACTTCCGGCATCATTGCCTTTTCCCGTCATCGTGGTGCAACACATGCCTGTAGGGTTCACAGCTTCCCTGGCCCATCACCTGGATCTGCAGTGCCGGCTTAAAGTAGTGCACGCGTCCGAGAACGACGTTCTTGAGCCGGGGAAGGTACTTGTGGCGCCTTCAGGTTCAGATTTTCTCTTGCGCAAAGAAGGAAACACTGTTAAAGTTATCCTAAAGGCTAGAAACAGTCCTTTGCCGCCCGGTGGTTTTTGCCCCTCGGTGGATGACGTGATGGCCGAGGCTGTCGCGGTCTACGGGTCCGGTACCCTGGGGGTCCTGCTGACGGGCATGGGGCGTGACGGCGCTAGGGGAATGGCGCTGATCAAGGCCAAGGGCGGGCGGACGATCGCCCAGGACCAGGAGACCAGCGTGGTGTTTGGTATGCCTGCGGCAGCCATTGAAGTGGGTGCTGTCGACAAGGTCATGCCGCTGCACGAAATTGCGGCCGAAATCAGCAGCGAAGTATAAAGGTTATCAGCATACGGCCGATAAGAAGGGAAGAAGCACCTCTCCTCGGGAGGTTAAGTTGATGAAGATCAACAACATCGGCAACAACGGGTCCGTCGATCTGGCGAAGATTTACGGAACCCAGCAAAAGAGTGAAAAACCGACCTCACCGGTTGCGACGCCGACCGGGGTCGAGGGTGACAGGCTTGAGATTTCCGCCGAAGCCAAGGCAATGCAGGCTTACAAGGCCGAGCTGGAAGGTATCCCGAATGTCCGGGCCGACCTGGTTGCGTCGATCGCCCAGCGGATTAAGGACGGTACTTACGTCGCCGACGCCCGCAAGATTGCCGAGGGTATGATCCAGGAGCGGCTGCTGGATAAGCTTGTTTAACCGATACCGAGAAATAGCCGGAGGCCGCCGTGAGGTGGAAAGAGTAAAGACGTTGTACAACCAGTTGATTGAGTGCCTGAAGGACGAATTGGAGATTGTCAGGGAACTCAACCGAGCCCTCGAGGTACAACAGAAGGCCCTGCTTGACGGAGACGTTGCAGGGCTTCAAGAATCTTTAGGGGCTGTTGAAGAGTTCCAGAAGAAAGTTCAGGCCGAAGAGGAGAGGCGCGCCGGGATCCTGGCCGCCGCCTCCGTGGAAGGCCTCGGCCCCGATGCTACTCTGAGCGAGATCCTGGCCAGGGCGCCGGAGGATATCAGCCTGGAATTGCACATGGTCGCCACCCAGCTGGTGGAACTGGTGGAGAGGATGGCCGGCCTGAACAATACCAACTTCGTCCTGTCGGCCAACGCCCATCGTTTCAACCAGTTCCTCCTCAAACACCTGGTGGGCAACCGGCACAAGTACGGGGCCGACGCGCAACTGGAGATAGAAGGGAAGAACATCCTCCTTAACGCCAAGGTTTAACCGAAAGCGGTGATATGCTGTGGCTTCGACGTTCCTGGGGTTGGAGATCGCCCGGCGCAGCCTGCAGGCCCACACCCGGGCGATGGATATCACGGCCCACAATATCTCGAACGCTTCGCGCACGGGCTATTCCCGCCAGCGCGCCGTCTTTACAGCGGCCACGCCCTTTCCTTCCCCCTCGCTCTTGCGGGAGACGGGGGCTTACCAGCTCGGTGCGGGTGTGGACATCGCCCAGGTCCAGCGGGTACGGGACGGCTACCTGGACGTGCAGATGCGCAATACCCTGGCCAACGTCGGCCAGTACGAGGAAGAGGCCGCTGTTCTCGGGCGTGTCGAGGCCATGTTTCCGGAGCCTTCCGACTTCGGTATCCGAAAGTTCCTGGACGATTTCTTCGGGTCCTGGTACGACCTCAGCCAGAACCCCGATAACCCTCCCGCCGAGGTGGTTTACGGCGCGGGCAAGGCCCTGGCCGACAGTATCCGCGTGGCCTACGGGCAGTTGCAAGCCCTTCGGGACGAGGTGAACAACGCGCAGATCGGCGACCAGCTGCAGAGCATAAACGAGTTGGGCCAGAAAATCGCCCGGCTGAACCACGAGATAGGGCGGCAGATGCAACTGGGCAACACGGCAAATGACTTGATAGACCAGCGTGACACGCTCCTCGACGAACTGGCCAAGTTCGGGCCGCTCACGGTCGCGCCCGTCAGCGGCGGCTTCGGGGCGGTAACAGTGGTCGTAATGGGTCATACGTTGGTCGACGGGAGCAAGTGGGAGAGTATTGCTGAAAGCTACGGCTATGCCGAGGCGGTTGATGTCGCCGATTTCACGGACATTAATGTTCCCCCCGGCGACCCCCTGCCGGCGGGTTCTCTGCCGGCGCTGCTTGCGCTCGTAGACAAGCTTGACGGTTACATGGCCGACCTGGACAACCTGGCGATAACCCTTACACAAGACGTTAACGCGTATGCCCAAACCGCTTTCTTTACCGGTTCCGGCGCTGCGGATTTCGCCGTTAACGGCGACAAGCAAACCGTTATAGCCGATCTAAAGGCGCTGCAGCCGCAACATGCGCTCAACGTGGCCCAGCTGGAGCCGGAAATCGGCAACCTCTACGCCGACCTGCTGACCCGCATCGGCAGCGACCTTAACGCTGCGAAAAACAACCTGGGGCTGCACAACGCCGTGGTCCAGCAGGTGGGGGCGCTGCGCCAGTCGGTTATGGGGGTCTCCATCGACGAAGAACTGACCAATATGATGCAGTTCCAGTACGCCTACCAGGCGTCGGCGAGGGTTGTAACGATCATCGACGAAATGCTGGATACGCTCATCAACAAGATGCGTTAGAAAGTAGGACGTAGGACGTAAGACGTAGGGGGATGGGCATCGTGCGCATAGCGACTAACTGGATGGGTCAGAGCAGCATCTTCAGCATACAGAAGAACGCCGAGCGGATGGAGACGCTACGGAAAGAGATCGCCTCCGGGCTGCGGATCAACCATCTCAGCGACGATCCTTCCACGTTAAGATCCTTCCTGAATATGCGGTCCGGGATGGTCAGACTGGGCCACTATACCGGTATGGTGGAGCAGCGGATCGGGCGGTACCAGAGGACGGAGAGCGCCCTCGCCGGCGTGGTAGACGTACTTGCCCGCGCCCAGGAACTGGCGCTGCAAGCTAAGAACGGGACGCTTTCCGGGGACGACCGCAAGGCAATTGCCGGCGAAGTGGACGGTTTAATCGACCGTGTTGTCGTCCTGGCCAACGCTTCACGCGGTCTGACGAATTCTTCCGAGCAACTGTACGTAAGGGTGTCGGAGGACATCGTCCAAAAACAGGACGTAACCCCTGCCGGTGAAGCTGCTTTGGTGTCGGCCGATCCATGGATGAGCGCCCTGGCCGGCGAGACGGCGGAGACCATCGACTGGGCGGCCGTTTTCGGCGAAAGCACCGATGCGGGGTCGGCCACTGCCGGCAACAGCATGTTCAAGGCTCTGCTCGACCTGAAAGATGCGCTTGTGCATAACGATGTCGACGCCATCGGTACCGCCCTCGATGCTTTGGTTAAGCATCATAATACGGCTGTAAGCGAACAGTCCGCCGTGGGAGCAAAAATCAATACCTTGAATGCGGTGAAGGAGCAACTGGGAGCGCAGGACGCTAACCTGGCGGAGTCGGTCAACACCCTGGCGGGAACGAAGCTGGAGGACGCCGTCATCCGGCTCAACGAGCAGCAGTTGGTCTACGAAGCAACCCTCAGTGCAACGGCCAGGATGCTGCAGATCTCGCTCCTGAACTTCCTCCGATAGTAAAAGGTTGGTCGTTCGGACCAACCTTTTCTACACCCCGCACTCCAAATAACACCTTATACCCTATACCTTATACCCATCCAACAGCCGACAGCTAACAACTAACATCAACGCCCATAAGGGCGTTATTTTTTGTCGTCCAGAAAGACCCCTTCATCCCGTCTTCGCCTGCTGCCGTAGGCCCTAACCGCCTTCCTGCTCTGGCGGACCTCGTGCAATTTCCGGTTCGTTCCGGCAAGCAGTTTTTCCGCCTTGCGCTGGTTCTCCCGGTCCAGATCGATAATCTGTCTGATCAGTTCTTGGAATGAGTCGTCGATAACGGGGCGTATCCCCAAGGCCGCCAGGCGGTCGAGCGCATCCATGCATTCCCGGCGCTCCTCCAGGAGTTCGCCCATGGCTTTCGTGTCGATTTCGCCGTCCGGGCCGTCGAGGACGGCGCCGATTTTCTCCGTCAAGACAAACAGCCTGGTCCAGAGATCGGCAGGCTGCTTGGTACAGTCATCCGCAACCGACATCATAAAATCATCTTCTCCGGGCTATCCCTGTTCTCCTTCTTTGCCGGCGCGTATGGCTGCGGCCCAGGTGTCCCTCAGGTCTTCCGCCAGCGCCAGGACTTCCTCGATGGGTTCCGAAGCCTTACTCAGGTTAGCCTCGACGAGGCGGTTGTACATATACTCGTAAAGAGCGTCCAGGCGCTCCCCGATTTCGTACCGCGTGTCCACCGTGGTACGGAGGTAGGTGCAGATGTCCTGGGCCCGCACCAGGGCTTGGTGCGCCGCGGGGATGTCGCGCGCCCCAACCGCTTCGGCGGCCTGGCGGGCATACTGCGCGAGACCGCGGTAGCACATCAGGACCAGTTCCTCCGGCCTGGCGATGGCTATGGCTGTTTCCTTGTACCTGGCGTAGGGGTTGGTCATTGCCATCTATTATCCTCCTAGAATGATTAACGGTCGCCGGCGAACTGCTGGGAGAGCCAGGCGCTCTGGGCGTTCATCCTGCTGATCGCCTGCTCCATAGCGGTAAATTGCTGCCAGTATTTGTCCTCAAGGTACTGTAAATGCTCTTCCATGCGGTCTATTTGGCTGTCCATCGACTGGAGTGTCTTACCCAGGTAGCTGTTGTCGTAACCGGTGGAGCTGGTAAAACTGCCCGCTTGGCTGGTCAGCTTGTCGAGAGACTTCTGAATAGTATCGTAAAGCCTGACTCCCAGGCCTTTCTCCGCGTCGGTGGTGCCCGATTTCGTGAAGAGTTCCTTCACGCCGTCGGGGTCGGCTTCGATGGCCGCCCGCAATTTGGCCTCGTCAACCTGGAGTCTGCCTCCGGAAGCGTAGTCGATAGTCGTAATGCCGATGTCCGAGAGATGGTCGTACTTGCCGCTTACTCCAGACACAACGCCGTAAAAGGCCGTACGTATTTCTCGAAGTGCTGATTCGAGGATGCGGTCGTTTTGCAGCAGGCCGCTCCTCGCTTTATCCTCCCACTGGTCGATCTGGCGGTCGGTGAGTCCCTCTTTCTGGTCGTCGGTTAAGGGCAGGTAATCCGGGTAACGGGTTTCCTGCAGTTCCGACCGGATCGTGTCGACCAGGGCGTTATAACTGTCGACGAAGCCCTTGATGGTGCTCACAAGACCGTCGGTGTCTGTGGCCACGGTGACGGTGGCCGTGCCTCCCTTTTTCAGGGTGAAGTTCACGCTGTTGAGGGTGAAGGTGTTGCTGTGTTGTTTCAGCGCCAGGCCGTTGACGGTCACGTCGGCGTCGGTCCCGCCCTGCTCGAGCGCCTGGTCGATCTTCAGCACCTGGGCCAGGAATCCCGTGGTTCCGACGGTGATTTCCTCTCCCGAGGTATTGAAATTCCCGGTGGCCGTTCGGGAGATCGAGACCTTGTCGGCGCCGCTCTCGTAAAAGGCGGTAAGGCCCAAAGCACTAGCCGCCGAGATGTCGGCCAGCACGGCGTTGAGGCTCTTCTGGCTGGCGTCGACGGTGAATTCCCGCGTGTTGGCGCCGGTGTCGCCGTACGTGGTAACGGTGAACTTGAAGGTCTTGGTGTTGTAAGTATAGCTGGCGTTAATCGTCTGGCCGGCGTTGATGGTGTTGTTGAAGGTTAACCCGCCGGTATTCAGGTTCACCAGGACCTTATTCGGGTCGCCGCTCGCGTCGTAGGCTGCCTGGTCCGTAAAAACCGTATATCCCACGCCGTCCACGTCGATCGAAGCGACGCTCACTATGGCGTCGCGCGTCAGGTTAAATGTGGTGCCGCTCAACGATACGCTGATCGCGTCCGTTGCGTCGGCGTTGATCCACCCGAAGCCGGTGTCGGCGAACTTAGCGCGCTGCGACCACAGGGTGGCCGCGGCGTCGACTTTGTCCGCCTGGTTGGCGGAAACGGCCGCCGTGCTGACGTTATACGCCGCCGTGGCCAGAGAACCTACCGTAACCTGATAGGTCCCGCTGGAAGCACTTGAAGACGCCGAGGCCGTTACAACGCTGCTGTCGCTGCTGGTTGCCTGCCGTTTTGTATAGGTGGAACTGAGCTTCATGGCAAAGGCGGTACCGGTGCGAAAGTCGTACAGGGCCTTGTTGACGGCCCGGTAGTCGGCTCGTTTCCACTCCAGCACCTGCCGCTGTTGTTTCAATTTGTCCAGAGGCATCCGGTGGGCTTTCATGAGGTCGCGGACCATCTGGTCGGTGTCGATCCCGGAGGCCAGGCCGCTTATGCGAAAGGTGTTGGACATTGCGCGTTCACCTCGGTGTTATCTCTTCTCGTCCACGAGCAGTCCGGCCAGGTCGAGCAGATTGGCGACCATATCCAGGATCGCTTCAGGGGGGAACTCCCGGATCACATCGCCGGTGGCGCTGTCGAGCACCCGGACGATGACGTCCTTGGTCTGCTCGTGCACGGAAAACTGCAGGAAGGTCCCGCCGCTCGCCGGGAGTTCCAGTTTTACCGGGCCGCTTTCGGGTTTGGCAACGCCCGCTTCCAAAGGCTGCTGGTTCCGGACTTCCGTGCCGGGCCGCTGTGCGGTTGCCGTACGTACCACGATTGGCGGGTTGCCCATCTTGGTAACGTTCATCGCTACCCCTCCGGTTTCCTCTTCTTACCTCGTTAATCGGGTTAAGCGAGGATCAACTTTAGGGACCCTGGCCCTAAAAACGATCATAGAAATACTAAGAGGCCGCCCTTTTTAGCGAACGGCCTCTTTAAGAGCGTTAGTCGCGTTACCTCAGAAGCTGCAGGACGGTCTGCGGCATCTGGTTGGCCTGGGCGAGCATCGCCGTGGCCGCCTGGTTGAGGATGTTGAACTTGGTGAACTCCATCATTTCCTTGGCCATATCGGCGTCGCGGATGCGGGCTTCGGCAGTGGCCATATTTTCCTTGGTCGCGCCGAGGTTCTTGATCGTATATTCCAGGCGGTTCTGGAGAGCACCCAGCTTGGCCCGTTGGGTGTTAACTGTGGTTTTAGCTGTATCCAGATTGGTCATGGCGTTTTGGGCGTCTGTCTGTGTCGAGATGTTGATGGTGTTAATGCCGAGGGCCGTGGTGTCCATGTCGGCAATCGAAACGCCGATTCTCTGATCAACGCTGTTCTCCGCGCCGATTTGCAAGGTTACAGGATCGTTAGCACTGGTGATGATTGTCTTACCATTTAGAGTGGAACCTACAGACGTTACGGTCGCGCCTGAAAGGACAATCTTGACGCCGAGCTTATCGAAGTTCAGCGTTGAATTGCCAGTAACGCCACTTAATGTCTGCTGGTTGCCACTGCCGTCACTCAATGAGACCACGCCATCAGTAGTATTTGCCAGGGTGTAAGTCGTACTCGCCTTGGCTCCCGCTACGTCTACTGAAAGGGCACCGTCCGTGGCTGCCAGGGTGCCGCCGCTGCGGGTTACGCCAAAATTGCCGTCAAGAAGAATCTTATTGTTAAACTTTGTAGACTTGGCGATAGTGTTAATCTGGCTGAGCAGTGAGCTAACCTCTTCCTGGGCTACATTCCGGTCAGCATCGGTGAGGAGGCCGTTGGCGGCCTGGTTGGCCAGTTCGTACATGCGGTCGAGCATGCCGTGAATCTCCTGGAGAGCACTGTCAGCCGTCTGTACCATCGAGGTCCCGTCCTGCGAGTTTTTAATGGCCTGGTCGAGACCCCTGATCTGCAGTCTCATCTTTTCCGAGATGGCCAGCCCGGCGGCGTCGTCGGCCGCGGAGTTGATGCGCAGGCCCGAGGAAAGCCGCGCCAGGGCCTTGTTGGCCGACACGGTGTTGATGCCCAGCTGCCGCGTGGCGTTCAGGGCCGCGATATTGTGGTAAATCTGCATTCTGTTTTCCCCCTTTATTTGGGTAAAGCTCGAGGGCCCCCGGGAAGCCCCTCTGACAATAATTTCGGAGCCCACCGGGCAAACTTAAGACCTATTTAGTCAAATTTAGCCCTTAATAAAATTTTTATGGGTTTTTACAAATGGGGGCTAAAGTTTAGGGGGAGGGTACCGATATATTATCTAAGCGATGTTTCTGCAACAAAACAAGTAGTACCTGATGAAATTGCATAACTAATCAGAATAGCACGTCCAAGCATCTAAGACAAAAACTATAATAGCGTAGAAGCATGCAAATTTTTAAATTAGCCTGATGTAGTTTCATCAGGCTTGTGGTGTCTTTGTCTTGGACAGGGATACATTTTAAGGCGATACCATTATAAAACTTTGTTATAGTAGCTATATGCTTGTTTCACCCGTCCATTATCATGGGAGGTCTTGCCATGCAAGGCCTCCCCGTCTTTTGCAATCCGTTTGACTCCCGGGTTTACGTCGTTTCGAGCGGTTATCCTCCTGCCGTTAGGGCGGTAAATCAGGGAGTTCCCTCCATAAACTTTTATCGGTGGCAAATGCGGCATTTCGACAACTATTGTCAACTTGTGTAGATTGACTGTAAACTTAGCTAGAGATGGAAACGCCGCCATTGTTTGGCCAAGCAGATAATACTCCGTCGAAAAGGCAAACCTATCGAAAGATGGGGACGCAAAGCCAAGGACCTAAAGCCACTGTCAAGTTGGTTAAGGTAGCCGGTTACCGAAACGGGAGAGAGAAATGAAGGCTATCCCGGTTTCGGGGTAGCCTTCTCTTATTACACGGTGAGATTTTTGGGAGGGATGTATCGTGCGCATCCTTAACGACCCTACCATAACGCTTCTCCATAAAGGTCTTGATGCCCAGGCCCTGCGGCAAAAGGCTGCGGCCAAGAACGTCGCCAACATTGACACCCCCGGCTATAAAAAGGAACGTGTGGTTTTCGAGCAGGTGCTTGACCGCACCCTTAACGGGGGCGCAACGGTGGGCGTCGAGCCCAGGGTCGTCCGTGACAACCGCCCGTCGCTCCGCCCGGACGGGAACAACGTCGACCTGGAAGAAGAGATGATCGAGCTTAGCGCCAACTCCTTAATGTACAACACCACGACGCAGTGTTTAAAAAAGCATATTGCTATCCTGCGCGAAGTTATCCAGGGTAGGAGGTAGCTAAAATGGGCGTGTTCTTTTCCGGCTTACGCATCAGCGGTTCGGGGATGACCGCGCAGCGCTTCCGCCTCGACCTGCTGGCCAACAACATCGCCAACATCCATACCACCAGGACCCCCGGGGGCGGGCCCTACCGCCGGAATATGCCCGTCTTTACGGAGATGCTTTCCGGCGGGGTGGCGGTGACCGCGCTGGTGCCCGATCCCTCTTCACCCGTCAGGGTGCAGGAGCCCGGCCATCCTGATGCCGACGCTAAAGGCTTCGTAGCCTACCCGGCCGTCGACCTCGGGCAGGAAATGGTGAACATGATCGGCGCAACGAGAGCTTACCAGGCCAACGTATCAGCCTTTGAGGCGTCGAAACAGATGCTTTTAAAAGCCTTAGAACTTGGAGCCTAAGCTCTAAGTTCTAAGGACGGTGTAGGGTATAGGATGTAGGATGTAGGATGTAGATGCAGGATGCAGGGGGATGGGAACCGATGATAAAGGATATCGCTTCGATCAACAACGTACCGACTCTTGTTACGGATAACAGGGTTGGAGCAGCGAAAGGGCCGGCTTTCGGGGAGGTCCTGACCAGGGCGATTGAGGAGCTGAACGCTTCGCAGGTCAAGGCTGACAAGGCCGTGCAGGGCTTTCTCTCCGGGGAGGTCAAGGACGTACACCAGGTGATGATCGCCCTTGAAGAGGCTCACCTGATGATGCAGCTTTCCCTGGAAGTCCGGAACAAGCTGGTCGAGGCTTATCAAGAGCTGTCACGCATGCCTGTCTAAACGGTCGTCCGTCGTCGGAAACAGAGGACCGAATCGGCTACGCCGATTCCTGACTCAAAAACGGTCGTTCGTCGTCGGGAACCCGGAAGGAACCGGTTACGCTGATTCCTGACTTAGAATCAGTCGTCGGTCGTATGTCGTACGTGGTACGGAACAGCCGAAATACCGGTCTACAACCGATACGGTTTATGATGGTTTCGCGGGTAGGGCCGAAACAGGTGAGCGTAGCGGGCCCGGCCTGAAGTTGATTCCCGAGTTCTTCCTTAAGTCCTACGTCCTATGTCCTACGTCCAATGACAGGGAGGTTTTAAGGGGTGGCTGACCAGCCGGTACAGGGGAACCTGCTAAGTCGCTGGCAGGCCATGTCCGCCGTGCAAAAGGGGGCAGTCGTGCTCCTGCTGATCGCCTTCGTTGCGGGCGTCTATCTCCTTTTCAACTGGCTGAAGACGGTGAACTACGCCCCGCTCTTCACAGGGCTCGATCCCAAGGAAGCGGGCACGATCACCGAAAGCCTGAAACAAATGAAGATCCCCTACATCCTCAAGGACCAGGGAACGACGATCGAGGTCCCCAAAAGCAAGGTGCACGAGGCCCGTATCCAACTGGCTACCTCGGGCGCCATCGGTGTTGACGGACCTGGCTTCGAGCTCTTTGACAAGACTCGGTTCGGCGTGACCGAGTTCGAACAGAAAGTCGATTACCAGCGTGCCCTCCAGGAAGAACTCCGTCGCACCATCGTCCAGCTTGTCGAGGTCGAGCAGGCCAGGGTCCACCTGGTGATCCCCGAGAAGAGCGTTTTTAGCGACGAAGAGGCGGAAGCGAAGGCTTCCATAGTCGTGAAGCTGAAGCCGGGGGCCGGTCTCTCGCGCCAGCAGGTCGAAGGCATCGTTGCCCTGGCTACCGGCAGCGTCGAGGGGCTGCACAGCGAAAACGTCCACGTCGTTGATGCCCGGGGACGCGTCTTGAACGGCGACATGGCTGCCGACGAATTGACCGGCGCGGCCCTGGCCCAGCACGAAGCGACACGCACCTTCGAGCGCGAGTGCGAGAAGAAAGTGCACTCCGTGCTCGAACGGGTCCTCGGCGCCGGGAAGTTCGTCGTGCAGGTGACGGCCGAATTGGACTTCGACCGCCAGGAGCTGGTTTCGAATATCCCGTCGGAGAACTCCGCGGTGCTTACCGAACACAATTCGCGCGAAACGGGCAGCGGGGGACGGGCCGGCGGGATCCCGGAGACCGAAAACAGCCTTTCCCAGGTGCCTACCTACAATACCGGCCAGGGTGCCGGGTCCTCGTACGAGCGCGAGGAATCGAGCAAAACTTATCAGGTCGGGACGGTGCATGAAACCACTGTCAAGGCCCCGGGGGCGGTAAAGCGGATCTCGGCGGCCATTGTGGTGGACGATACGGTGGCGCCGGGCCGCCAGCAGCAGATTCAGCAGGTTGTAGCGGCGGCTTTGGGGTTGGACGAGCAGCGCGGCGACCAGGTGATGGTGTCCAGCCTGGCCTTTGAGCCCGGCGCGGAGGAAGACCTGGAACCGGCTCCCGAACCGGCTACGCAAAAGAACAGGTGGCTTTTGTACGTCGCGGCCGGCGGCGGGGCGCTGCTGCTCGCGATTATCGGGTTTGTCGCGATGTCGGTGCTGCGCGGGCGCAAGGTTCCCGCTAAACAGCCTGCGGTCCAGGAGGTCACGCCGGTTATGATCGGACAGCTCGACGGCCAAAAGCAGTCCGGCAAAGACCCGTCGCCGATTCGCGAGCTGGCCAAGCAGAAACCGGAACAGGTGGCGGAAATCATCAAGGTCTGGCTGACTACCGATCAGGGGAGATAAGCGATGGCAAGGACATTAACAGGCGTTGAAAAAGCAGCCGTACTTCTGCTGGCTCTGGGCGCCGACCTGTCGTCCCAGGTCCTTCGCCAGAACTTCTACGATGAGGATATTGAAAGAATCACCTATACCATCAGCAACATGGGGAGGGTTTCCCCCGAGACGCGCGACAACATCCTGACCGAGTTTGAGGACCTGTACCAAGCCAAGCAGTACATTCTCCAGGGCGGTATCAAATACGCCAAGGAGCTTCTGGAGAAAACCGTCGGGCCGAATAGAGCTTCCGAGATCATCAAGAAGCTGACCAGCACCTCGAAGATTTTGCCCTTCAGCGCCCTGCGTAAGACGGAACCCAGGTACCTGGCCAACTTCATCCGGGACGAGCACCCTCAAACCATCGCTATGATCCTCGCCTACCTGGAGCCCAACCAGGCCTCGGCCTGCCTGTCGATGCTGCCCCAGGAAATCCGGGCCGACGTCGCTCGGCGCATCGCGCTCATGGACAAGACCTCCCCCGAGGTGGTTCAGGACGTGGAAAAAATCCTTGAACGTAAGATGGCCGCCCTGGTCCAGCAAGAGAGTTACACTGTGGGCGGTTTGCAGGCGCTGGTCAAGATCCTCAACCAGGCCGATCGCGCGACAGAAAAGAAGATCCTGGAAGAACTGGAGTACGACGATCCGGGCCTGGCCGAGGAAGTCCGCCAGCAGATGTTCATCTTCGAAGACATCGTTAAACTGGACGACATCTCGATTCAGCGCATATTGCGCGAAGTTGACAATAAAGTCCTGGCCCTCGCCCTGCGCGGCGCCAACGAGAGCGTGCGCGAGCGCATCTACAAGAACCAGTCCCAGCGCGCCTCGCAGATGCTCAAAGAAGAGATCGAATTTATGGGCCCGGTGCGCCTGCGCGAAGTTGAAGAGGCCCAGCAGCGCATAGTCAAGATCATCCGCTCGCTGGACGAGGCCGGTGAGATTGTCATTTCCAGAGGAGGGGAAGATGCCCTTGTTATCTAGCGAACGGATTCTTAAAGGGACCCTCCTTGAAGACAGGAGCAAGATCTCGCTGCCCCTGCGAACCCTTTCGCCCGCGGCCCTGATTCGCCCCGTGTGCGACGAGGCGACCTTGCGCCGGGAACTGGAGACCGAATGCGAGGAACTGCGCGCCAAGGCCCGGGAACAGGGGTTCCAGGAAGGCTACCGCGAGGGTATGAACAAGGCGAAGCAGGAAGCCGCTGAAATCCGGCGGCAGGCTTTGGGCGTCCTGCAGCAGGCACGGGAGATCTACCGGCAGACCCTGGACGACCTCGAGCCCGCGCTGTTGAGCTTGGCCTGCACCATCGCCGAAAGACTGGTCGCCGAACAGCTTGCCCTCAAGGAAGACACCGTTGTCGCCATCGTTAAAGAGGCCCTCGCTGTCGTGCGCGCCAGACCGCGGATAACCATCCTGGCCGGCACCGATGACGCCGGCGTCATGCGGGAAAATTTGAACGCGTTGCTGGAAGTGGTTCCCGGCAGCGAGGTGAACATTATCGAAGACCCGGCCTTGCCGCGGGGGGCTTGTAAAATCGACACCGACGACGGCCTGGTTGATGCTTCCTGGGATGTGCGATGGCAAAGCATCCGCAAGGCCTTGGGATGCAGTTGAAAAATATCGTTGACGGTGGGGGGTTGGGTTAGGCGATGGCGCGCGGTGCGGTGAACATCGATTTGGACCGCTGGGTTGCCAACGTGCAGCGTGCCCCGGTTCTCAGAGTCAGCGGCAAGGTGAGCAAGGTCGTGGGCCTTACCGTGGAAGTCGTGGGCCTTAGCGTGCCGATCGGCGAGGTCTGCGACATCATCGTCCCCCGCGAGCCTTTACCCGTAAAGGCCGAAGTGGTGGGGTTCCGCGACAGGGTGTCGCTCCTGATGCCTCTCGGCGACTTAAAGGGCGTGCACCCCGGCTGCCTGGTAACGCCCGCCGGGCGCCGGCTGACGATCACGATCGGAGAGGCCTTGCTGGGCGAGGTGCTCAACGGGTTAGGCCGGCCCTTCAGCGGCAAGCACATCGCAGGGGAGTCCTTCCCGGTGGACAACAACCCTCCCAATCCTCTAGAGAGGCCGCGCATCAAGGAGCCCCTGCCGACCGGCATCCGGGCCGTCGACGCTCTCCTTACCTGCGGCAGGGGGCAGAGGCTGGGGATTTTTGCCGGGAGCGGGGTGGGGAAAAGCGTTTTACTGGGCATGCTCTGCCGCTACTGCGCGTCGGACGTGAACGTCGTCGCCCTGATCGGGGAGCGCGGCCGCGAGGTCCGGGACTTCCTGGAACGCCACCTCGGCAACAGCCTGGCCAAGTCCGTCGTTGTCGTGGCCACCTCTGACCAGTCGGCTTTAGTGCGGGTGCGCGCCGCCGCGGTGGCCACGGCTATCGCGGAATACTTTCGCGACAGGGGACACAACGTTATGTTCCTGATGGATTCGGTGACACGTTTCGCCCTCGCCCAGAGAGAGATCGGCCTGGCTATCGGCGAACCGCCGACGACCAGGGGTTACACGCCTTCGGTGTTCGCGGCCCTGCCGAAGCTGCTGGAACGGTCCGGGACCAACGCCAGGGGTACGATCACCGGTTTCTACAGCGTGCTGGTGGAAGGGGACGATATGCAGGAACCCATTGCCGATGCGGTGCGGGGTATCCTTGACGGGCATATCATCCTCTCCAGGGAACTGGCGGAAGCCGGCTACTACCCCGCGATCGACATCCTCCAGAGCAACAGCCGTTTAATGCCCGACGTGACCGAGGAGGAACACGTAAGACTTGCCCAAAAGGCCAAGCGGTTGCTGGGGGCCTATCGCAAGGCCGAGGACTTGATCAACATCGGGGCCTACGTTAAGGGCTCAGACCCGCTTGTGGACCAGGCCCTTGCCGTATACCCCGAGCTGATAAACTTTCTCCAGCAGGACCAGACTGAATACTGCGAGTTCGAAACCACGCTGTCGATGTTCAGACAAATCCTCGGAGGCGATGCTGACTGATGTCCAAGTTTGCTTTCAGCCTGGAACCGGTGCTGCAGGTCAAGTCGGCGAGGGAACAGGCTGTGCTGCAGGAACTGGCGGCGGCCGATGCCGCTACTCAAGCCTGCCGCGAAAACCTCGCAAAACTCAAGGAAATGCTGGCGAACGTTCAGGAGTCCGGTATCAACCTGTCCGATATCGTAGCCATGGTCGATTTTGAGGCCTACCGCGGCCTGCTCGACGCGCGCATTTCCCAGGCCGAGCGGGAACTGCAGGAAAGCCTGCAGGAGGCTGACAGCAAACGCAGCGAGGCTGTAACAGCGATGAAGGAACGTATGGTTCTGGAGTCGCTGAAACAAAAGCAGCAAAATGCTTTCGAAAGGGAGGTGACGCGGAAGACAAACCGGGAAATGGATGCCTTGGCTACGATCTCGTATTCCATAAAGAAAGGAGGGATGTAGGTTGTTACCGGGTTTGGTTTTGACACCGAATATGGTCGCGCAGCCGCAGCAACCCGGCTTGGGCGGCGGCCGGAATACCGGGCCGTGCTTTCTGCAGGGGTTGCTGGACGTCCTGGGAATGGGACAGCCCGCTACGGGTCATCCGGCGGCGTTCGCGGCGCTTCCTGCGGCGATACGCTTCGGCGAAGCAGTGTGTCCCGACACGGGAGCTGGTGCCGCAGTGCTCCTCGTTAAGGCGGCAGCCTTTGCGGAGACATTGCCGCCGGCCACAGCAGCGCCCTGCACCGCAAGCGCAGGCCCTGTTGAAGCGCCATTGCCTGCAGTCTCCGACCCGCTGCCGGGTTCCGCATCCCCTTCAGCGGCAAAGTGCCCGGGCGCGCATGCCGACCTCCGCATGCCGGCCTGCGCCTCAACTGCGGGACAGACGGTTGTCGGGTTCCAAGACCCTGGCGGAGAACCTGTCCCGGAACTGGAACAAACGCTGCGGGACGTTGACGCGCCGGGCTTGATACCGTTGCCTGTCGTAAACAGTCCGCCGGTTTTAGATGCTTCGACGGAAACTCCCGTCGGAAGCACGCCGCCGACAAGTACGGGTTGGGACGTTAACATTGAGGCTGTAAAAGCCGCCGGCACTGCCGGACCGCCGCCGGACAGGTTATCCTCGTTGACTGATGCCGCAACCCCGGCCGGATCGGCGGGCGGTCCCGGAGAGGCGGTACAAGCCGGGGATGTTGCCGTGGAGCAAGTTGCCGCCGGAGCGTCATCCCACATCCCTGGCGAGTCCCCATCGTTGCGTGGTCAGCCCGTAACCTTGCGGCCGGTCGTCCAGGTACCGTCTCTGGACTCCCCGGTTCTGACGCCCCTGTCGGCGGTTGATCCGGGTCAGGATGCGAGCCGGGTACCGTCCTCCCCCGCAATGCCGCCGGGCAGGTTTCCGGAGGGGGCAACCGTCGTAAAGCCCCATGTCACAAGCAGCCCTGGCGTTGAGACGGGTACTGTAAAGAATCCGGTTGCGCCCGGCCCGAACGTTTCGGTGCCGGCGGATGCTGTGCTTAAGTCTCCGGCGCTTGCGCCGTCAGGGACGGTGGATGCCGGTCCGCTTGCCGGCCTCGAGCGCCCGGGCGAGGGGTACGGGCGGAACGCGGGCGCGGCGGCTCCCAGGATTATGGACGTATCGGCCGGAACAAGGCCGGGCGGTTTAAGGTCCGGTGGGGAATCACCGTTAATAACCGGGAGAGTCTTTGAAAACACCGGGACCCGCGGGCAGGCGGCGACTCCGGGAACCAGGCCGGAAGGGCTGTTGCCGGGACAGGAAGGCAAGGCGGAGCGACCCGGCGTTCCCGCATTCGTGGTAACCGTGAACGCCCCGGATACGCCGGTTAAGAATGTAGCTAAGGTTGCCGGACCGGACGGTGTCTTCAACACGCAGACTTTTGCCAGTCAACTGGCCGGCAAGGTTGCCAAAGCTGTCGAGAAAGCCAGATGGTTGCCCGATGGGAAAGCCGTGCTGGAAATCCGGCTGGACCCGCCCCACCTGGGGAGCGTGAGGGTGAAGATCGTCTATTCCTCGGCCCAGGACGTGGATGTCAAATTCTTCGCCGCCGAACACGGCGTGAGGGAGGCCGTTCAGCAGGCGCTGCCCCTGCTCAGGGACAGCCTGACGCGTCTTGACATTCATCTTTTAAGCGGGGACGTTTTCCTCGGCGCGGACGGTGAACGCCGGGGGGCGCCCGCGGACGGGGCTGCGGCCCGGATGGCGGATGCGCCGGTCACCGAGGCGCTGCTTGACGGGACGGATGATTGCTTCGGCGGTGCGCCGCGCGGAATCAACCTGCTGGCGTAGATACAAGGAGGTGTGAAGATGGCGGTAGATGCTATCGGCGGGGTTACCCAGGCGCAGCCCAAGGCCGCGCCCCGCAACACATTTGACAAGGACACCTTCCTCAAGGTCCTCGTGGCCCAGCTGCAGCATCCGGACCCGTTTGCGCCGCAGGACATGACGTCGCAGATCGGGCAGATGGTCCAGTTCGGAATGCTGGAGAGGCTCTTCGCCGTGGAACAGGCCCTGGAGCAGATGGGCAAAGCGACGCGGGTGCGCGAGGCCCTGGACCTGCTCGGCAAGGAGGTCGTTCTGAAGACCGAGTCCGGCGAGATCACGGGCACCGTCCGGAAAGTGACCTTTAACGAGGAAGGGCCCCTGATCGTTGTTGGCGGCGAGTCTTATCTCCTGGCCCAGGTAGCCGAGATCAAAGTCCCCGGAACCCAGGAGCCTGCTGCGGAGACCAGCGTTGCCGAAACACAGGCGGTATGACGGGGCAATCGTTTAGCACAGTATGCGAGGAGGTGAGGGTTATCTAGATGGTGGTAAATCGCACAGGCGGCATACCGCCGGCCGGGCCGTCACCGGCCGCACAGGGAGCGGTCAAGAACAGCGGCTCCTTCGCCGAGATCCTGGCCCGCGAGCTCAAGCAGCAGGAGGTTAAGCTCTCGGCGCACGCCAGCCGCCGTCTCAGTGAGAGGAACATCGTTCTTTCACCCGCCGACTTGCAGAAGATCGGCAGCGCGGCGGCCGAGGCCCGTCTTAAGGGTGCGCGGGAGTCGTTGATCCTGTACAAGAACATGGCCCTGGTGACCAGCGTGGCCAACGGAGTCATCGTCACGGCCGTCGTCAACGACGAACGACAGAACCAGGTCTTTACCAACATCGACAGTGCGGTATTGGTCAAGTAGGCAGCCGGCCCGAAAGGAGGCTGCGGGCTGCGGACCGACTGAGGCAGCCCACACATTCCAAGGAGGGTATTTAGCGTGATTCGTTCTTTAATGTCAGGCGTGGCTGGACTGAAGAGCCAGCAGATCCGCATGGACGTCATCGCCAACAACATCGCCAACGTCAACACCACTTCCTTCAAGAGCGGGCGCGTTCTGTTCACCGAACTGTTGAGCCAGAACATCCGCGGCAACTCGACTTCCCAGATCGGGGTCAACTCCATCAACCCTGCCCAGGTCGGCTTGGGAGTGACCGTTTCGGCCATCGACTGTCTGTTCGGGCAGGGGTCGCTGATGGCTACCAACCGCGTCCTGGACCTCACCGTTGACGGCAACGGCCTGTTTGTACTTGCCTCGTTCGATCCGAACGATGTTCAAGGCGGCGTAGTCAGTGACGGGGCTGTACCAACCAAGAACTTCTATACCAGGGACGGCGCCTTCTACGTTAACGAAGCAGGTTACCTGGTCAACTCGTCGGGGTTGTACGTTTTGGGCAATTCTCAGGACATTGCTCCGGATCTTGCCGCGTTCGATGACACGGCTCGTGCGCCGATTCGCCTTTATGACCCTACCACACACGGGTTGGAGACCATCCGCATCACCAGTGACGGCGGCATTTGGGTGACTGTCTACGATGACACTGGTACCCGTTCAAGCGGCTACATCGGTACGATCGGGCTGGACAACTACCCCAACCCCGAAAACCTCATGAAGCTGGGGTTTAACCTTCTGGAGGTTCCGGTTGATGACCAAAACGTTCCCACAAGCACCGGTTGGGGTGCGCCGGAGTCCGGCGGCCGGGGCAAAGCCCTCTCCGGTAACCTGGAGATGTCCAACGTCGACCTCTCCACCGAATTTTCCAACATGATCATCACGCAGCGCGGCTACCAGGCCAGCGCCAGGGTGATCACCGTATCGGACGATATGCTGCGCGAGTTGATCGACATTAAGCGGTAAGTTTCGTAGTAAGGAGTTATGCTGATGCCCGGTTCCGGTGAAGCGCAAGAACCCAAGGCAGTCCCGGCGCCCAGGCGCCGGCTGCCCGTCAAGCTCATCGCTTTAATGCTGGTGTTGCTCATAGTAGGCGGCGGTATCGCCGCCGCCTACTACAAATCTTCTCCCGCCTTGCAGGCAAAAGTGGGATTGAAGCTGCCCAAGAAAGAGGAGAAGTACAAGCTGGTCGAACTCGGCACCATCGTCGTCAATCTCGCCGACGTCCAGACAGCCCGCTATCTCAAGATCGGGTTGGCGATTTCGATCCCGGAGAAAAAGGCCGAGGAGATCCACGAGAAGGACGTGCAGATCAAGGACCGCATCATCAACATCCTGCGCCGCAAGACGGCCGCCGAAATCCTGGCCGTGGACAAAACCGACGATCTGCGCAAGGAACTGCTGGACCAGGTCAACAGTGAACTGCACGGGTTCAAAGCCAAGGAAATTTATATCGTCGAGTTCCTCGTCCAGTAACGGTTGGAACGGGGGGATCAGCACTGCGGAAGAGCGAGATCAGCACCTTTTTGTCGGCGCTCAGCGATGAGGGGACGACGGTCCACAAGGTGAGTTTCCCCAAGCTGGACAGCCAGACGCCGGCTCCGAAAGTCAAGAACAGTCTCCGCTACCTGGAAGACGTGAAGCTCAGCCTTTGGGTGGAACTGGGCCGGAAGACCATCCGCGCCGGTGATATCCTTCAGCTTGAAGAGGGTTCGGTGATCGAACTGGAAAAGGCGGTCGGGGAAGCCGTCAGCGTTTACCTCAACGACCAGCGTTTTGCCAGGGGTGAGGTCATCGTTCTCGATGACTCCTTCGCCGTGCGCATTCACAGCATCTTAGCGCCGCGGGCTTACCAGGCCGGGGGAGCGAAGAAATAACGATGGATCTGCTTGGCGCTGTATTGAGGCTGGTGGTCGCTCTCCCGCTGACTATCCTGTTGATCTACGTGTGTTTCCACTTCCTGGCTGCGGCGAAGCCGGTGGGATGGACGGGCAAGCGTCGGATGCGGGTCATCGAGCAACTTCCCCTGGGAGGCAAGTCCCGCATCAGCCTGGTTAGGGTAGGCGGCGCCTATTACTTGCTGGGGCACGGCGAGAACGGCACCACCCTGTTGAAGGAGTTCCAGGACCTGCCCGAAGCCTTCGAGTGGACTCCCATCCAAGAGGGTTTCCCCGAGAGGCTCTCGATAAAGCCTTTTTTACATTTTTTACGCCGTACCGCAAAGAGATCCGGCGAGGGACTGGGGAGGCCGCCCGGTGAGTAGGTTAAGACAACTGATCCTCCTAACGGCGGTTATCGCCGCCTTCTTGGCTGCCGGGCCTGCAGCGGCGGCGCCCCCCGAGACGCTGACGCCGGTGCCGGGGGTCAACATCAACGTCAGCCAGCCCGGGTCGCCGGCTGAGATGGTCAAGACCGTCCAGATTTTCATTTTCCTGACCATCCTGTCCCTGCTCCCGGCTTTCCTGGTGATGGTGACCTCTTTTACGCGGATCGTGATTGTTTTATCGTTTTTACGCACGGCGCTGGGAGCCCAGCAAGCTCCGCCCAACATGGTCCTGGTGGGCCTGGCCCTGTTCCTTACCTTTTTTATTATGGCTCCGGTATACAACGAGATCAACGAACAGGCCCTGAAGCCTTTCGTCGAGAACAGAATCACGCTCGAAACCGCGCAGGAAAGGGCGGCGGCCCCCCTGCGGGAGTTCATGTTGAAGCAGACGCGGGACAAGGACCTGGAACTGTTCGTGAAGATGGCCAAAATCCAGAAACCGGACAAGGAGAGCCTGCCCATAACGGTTGTCGCCCCGGCCTTCGTCACCAGCGAGCTGAGGACGGCCTTTCAGATGGGTTTCTTGTTGTACCTGCCCTTCCTGGTGATCGACATGGTGGTGGCCAGCATCCTGATGTCGCTCGGCATGTTCATGGTTCCGCCGGTGATGATGTCACTTCCTTTTAAAATCTTGCTCTTCGTGCTGGTCGACGGCTGGTACCTGGTCGTGAAGTCACTGGTAGAAAGCTTCGCTTAGCTGGCATTCAGCGTTCAGCATTCGGAATCAAGCAATACCCTTTCAATAAAGGTTCCAAATCCGAGTGCCTAATGCCGAGTGTTGAGTGCTGTATAACGGAGGGATGCACATGGCTACCTCGATAGCCCTGGAACTGGTGCAGAAGTCACTGATGATGATCCTATTGCTGGCCGCCCCGCCCCTGCTGATCAGCCTGGCGGTCGGCCTGGTCATCAGTATCCTGCAGGCGACGACGCAGATCCAGGACCAGATGATCCAGTTCGTGCCCAAGATCATTGCCGTACTGCTGGGCCTGCTGCTGTTCGCGCCCTGGTACATCAACGTCATGCTGCGTTTTACGGGGGACATCTTCTTGAGGATGGCTGACGTGCGTGCCTGGTGAAATATTCGGCCTGGGTATGGACCGGCTGGCGCTGTTCCTGCTGGTGTTGACGCGGGCGACCGCCTTTGTCGCCGTCTGCCCCGTGTTTTCGGCGCGGATGGTCCCTCCCCTGGTGAAGACCGGGCTGGGACTGATGCTGGCGCTGGCGGCTCTACCGCTTATTCCGGCGGCGCCGCCGGCAACCGATCACTGGTTGTCCCTGTCCCTGGCCATCCTGGGCGAGGCCGCTATAGGCGTGGGCTTAGGACTATTTGTCAGTCTCGTCTTCTTTGCGGCCCAGGTGGCCGGTTCCCTGGTGGGCCTTCAGATGGGCCTGGCGATGGCCGAGTTCATCGACCCGTCGAGCGGGGGGCACAGCATTGCTCTGGCCCAGTTTTTCTACCTCTGGACGCTGGTGCTGTTCCTGACGGTCAACGGGCACCACGCCCTGATCGCCGGCCTGATGAAGAGTATCGAGATCGTTCCCCTCGGTCACGGGGTACTTACCGGGGAGCTTACGCTGTATATCATTGACAAGTTTGCCGAGATGTTCGTCGTAGCCTTAAAGATTGTAGGACCCCTGATCGCTATACTTTTCACGGCCGACGTGGTTATGGGGCTGATGTCCCGCCTGGTCCCGCAGATGAACGTTTTCATGCTGGGTTTCCCGATCAAGATTTTCGCGGGTTTTATGGTGATCATGCTGACCGCGCCCCTGATTAACTGGCTGCTGCAGAAGACATTCGCCCAGTTGAGCGCGGACTGCCTGACCGTTATCCGGTACCTGGGAGGCTGACCTTGGCAAACGACGCCGGACAGAACAAAACCGAACAGGCGACGCCGCGGCGGATCCAGGAAGCCCGCCGCAAGGGACAGGTGGCGAAAAGCCAGGAGCTTACCGGCGCCTTCGTTCTTCTGTCGCTGGTCACCTTAATGGCCACCAGTTCCGAATGGTACATCGAGCAGTTTTACAGGCTCTTTACGCTGCACCTGAGGAGTTTTTCGACCTTCAACGTGGACGAAAGGAGCCTGGTTTTCCTGGTTCAGATGGAACTGTACAACATGCTGGTCCTGCTCGCCCCCATGCTGGCGGTCGCCCTGATCATCGCCGTTCTGAGCAACCTGGCCCAGGTCGGTTTCCTTTTCGCTCCGGGAAGCCTGGCGCCGAAGCTCGAAAGGATCAGCCCGGTCAGCGGGCTGCAGAGGATTTTCAGCACCAGGAGCCTGTTCGAGTTGGGGAAGGCCTGCGCCAAGGTGCTTGTCGTGTTTATCCTGGCCTACCTGATACTGAAGGCGCACATGCTGCAGCTTTTCACCCTCACCGCCACGACTCCCGCGGCGGGTTTTGTTACCGTCACGAAGCTGCTGGTAAAGCTGACGGTCACGGTCGGAATCGGGTACCTGGTGCTGGCGCTGGCCGACTTCGCCTACCAGCGCGTCACCTACAACCGCAGCCTGATGATGACGCGCACCGAGTTGAAGGAAGATTTGAAACACGCGGAAGGCGACCCCTACCTCAAGAGTTGGATCAGGCAGCGGCAGCGGCAGATGGCCCTGAACAGAATCCGCCAAGAGGTGCCGCGGGCTACGGTTGTGGTGACCAACCCGACCCACTTCGCCGTGGCGCTACGCTACGAGGGACACAAAATGGCCGCCCCTCAGGTGGTGGCCAAGGGCGCCGACCGGATGGCCGCGCTGATTAAGGATTTGGCCCGAGAACACAACGTTCCCGTTGTGGAAAACAGGGACGTTGCCCGGTACCTCTACTGGAAAGTCGATGTCGGGAAGGAGATCCCCGTACAGCTATATCAGGCGGTGGCCGAAATCCTGGCCTTCGTTTACAGGCTGAAGGTGCAAAAACGGGCGGGCTAAATAACTGAGAGAGGTAATCATGGCTGAGTCACTGCTTAACCCGGCAGGATTAAGACGGAACCTGGACTACTTGGTGGCAGCCCTGATCATCGGCATCGTACTGCTGATCGTCATCCCCCTGCCCCCGTTTGCGCTGGACGTGCTGTTGATCGTCAGCATTACCAGCGGGTTGCTCGTCCTGCTGATCACGTTGTTTACGACCGACCCCCTGCAGTTTTCGGTTTTCCCCACGCTGCTCCTGGTGCTGACGCTGTACCGGCTGGCCCTGAACATCTCCTCCACCCGCCTGATCCTGGGCCAGGCCGCGGCTGGTAACGTTATCGACGCCTTCGGCCAGGTGGTCGTCGGGGGAAGTTACATCGTCGGTTTTGTGGTCTTTCTGATCATCACCGTTATCCAATTCGCCGTCATCACCAACGGCGCGGGGCGCGTGGCCGAGGTAGGGGCCAGGTTCACCCTCGACGCCATGCCCGGCAAACAGATGGCTATCGACAGCGATTTCAACGCCGGCCTGATTACGGAAGAAGAAGCCCGCGAGCGGCGGCGCAGGCTCCAGCGCGAGGCGGACTTCTTCGGGGCGATGGACGGCGCTTCCAAGTTCGTCAAGGGGGACGCGATCGCCGGCCTGATCATCACCTTTATCAACATCATCGGCGGTTTCATTATGGGCGTCGCGGTGATGGGCCTGTCGATCGGCGATGCCTTGCGCACCTATACCATCCTGACCATCGGCGACGGTCTTGTCGCCCAGCTTCCCGCGGTGCTGGTATCTACGGCGGCGGGCGTGCTGGTTACGCGCGCGACTTCCGACGCCAGCTTCGGTTTGGAGATTTCGAAACAGCTGACCCGTTTCCCCAAGGTGCTCATGGTCGCTTCCGGCATCCTGGTCGCCATGGGGCTCTTCCCGGGCATGCCCAACCTGCTGTTTCTCACCCTCGGCGGTGGACTCGGCCTCATCTCCTATAACATGGTCAAGACCGAACAGACCAGGGTCGAGCAGCAGGCTGTGGCGGCCAAACGTCCCGCGGAACCGAAACCGGAACCGGAAAACGTCCTGAAGTACTTTCAGGTCGATCCGCTCGAGGTGGAGATCGGCTATAACCTTGTCGTTCTCGCTTCCGAGGAACAGGGAGGGGACCTCCTGCAGAGAGTGGCGACCGTGCGGCGGCAGAGCGCTCAGGACCTCGGCATTTACGTGCGGCCCATCCGCATCAGGGACAACCTGCAGTTGAAGCCCAACAGCTACGTCTTCAAGCTGCGCGGGGTGGAAGCGGCCCAGGGCGAACTGATGCCCGGCTACTACCTGGCGATGAGTCCCGGCGGCGGCGGGAGCATCAGGGGCATTCCGACCAAGGAGCCGACCTTCGGCCTGCCGGCCTGGTGGATCACCGAGAAGGAGAGGGAACAGGCCGAGGCGCAGGGCTACACCGTTGTCGATTGCGTTACGGTCCTGATCACCCACCTGTCGGAGTTCATCAAGCGCCAGGGGTGGCAGCTCTTAGGCCGGCAGGAACTGCAGGAGCTCCTCAACGTGGTCAAGGAGAAGAACGCGGCCGTCGTCGAGGAACTGGTGCCCAACCTGCTGACCCTGGGCGAGGTCCAGAAGGTGCTGCAGAACCTCCTCAAAGAGGGCGTACCCATCCGCGACCTCGTAGGCATCCTGGAAGTCCTGGCCGACGGGGCCAGGGTCAACCGGGACGTTGACTTCCTGACGGAATCGGTGCGCCAGGCCCTGGCGCGCACGATCTCGCTGCAGTACGCGGACGAAAACAAGAAACTGCCGGCGATTACGCTCCATCCGCGGCTGGAGCAGGCGATTACGGAATCCATCCAGTTGACTTCTTTCGGCAATTACCCGCTGCTTGAGCCCCAGGCGGCGCAGCGGGCGGCCAAAGCCATTGTCAGCGCTGTCGAAGAAGCCGGCCGGCGCGGGGTTGTTCCGGTCGTTCTCTGTTCCGGCAGAATCCGGCTGCCGCTGCGCCGCTTCCTCGATCACCACGGCGTGACGGTTCCCGTTCTCGCCCTTGCCGAGGTAAGCAACCTGGTGGAACTGGAAGTATTGGGCACGGTGATGTGGAATGAAGATTAAACGCTACCTGGCGCGCGACATGCGGGAGGCGCTGGGCCTGATCAAAACCGACCTGGGTCCCGACGCGGTGATCATTTCAAGCCGCCGGGTCAGGGCCCGCGGGCTGGCGGGCTGCCTGAAGCCCCGGTTTCTTGAGGTCACCGCCGCCCTGGATACGCCCACGGCCGCGCTTGCAGCGGGCGGTCCGCCGGGGCTGCCGCGCCTGCCGGAACCGGAAACCCTGGAAGAGAATATCGGCCTGCTGCAAGAACTGGCCGAGGTTAAAAGTCTTCTGGCCAAAGTCGTGCTCCGGGACGAACGGGAGCAGTCCCACGATACCCACCTCTGGGTGGACTTCCTGGTGCGGCGCGAGGTGGACGTTCAGGTCGCACGGAGGATTGTTCGGGATGCGGCTGAAAGGCGCGGGCTTTTAAATGACAACACCGAAGCGTCTATCGAAGAAAACCTTGAGGGGGCGATCACCGGTTTGGTGGCGGACCTCTACCGGGATCTCCGTCTGAAGAAGGTGATCGTTTTCGTAGGGCCTACCGGCGTGGGCAAAACGACGACACTGGCCAAGCTGGCTGGCCAGCTCGTCCTGTTCGGGCGGTCGGTGGCCATCGTTACCATCGACACCTACAGGATCGGTGCGGTCGAGCAGATCAGGACCTACGCCGAGATCATGGGCGTACCGCTGGAGGTCGCCCATACACCAGCGGGATTTAAGGAAGCCCTGGCACTGCACGACAACAAGGACTACATTCTGGTCGACACTGCGGGAAGGCCGAGTTACAGCTATCAACAGGTAATGCAGACGAAGGAATTTACCGATGTAATAGATAAGGGATTGGATGTCGTGCTGGTGCTCAGCGCCCCTACCAGGGCCGCAGATCTGGCCAGGCAGGCCGAAGATTTCGCGCCACTGCGGTGTTCCAAGCTGATCGTGACGAAGATCGATGAAACACAAACTTTGGGTCCGATCGTCAATCTCGTGGAACTGACGCAGAGGCCGGTCGTCTACGTTACGAACGGCCAGAGCGTGCCGGACGATATAGAGGCCGTCAACCCGGCGAAGCTGGCTTCCCTGGTTCTGCAAGGGGGTGGGCGCTGTGCTGGATCAGGCACATAACCTGCGCCTGGCTATGCAGCAGAGGTTTGTCGGGAAACAGCACACAGTCGAGTCCGCCTCGCGTGTGATCGCGGTCACCAGCGGGAAAGGCGGGGTGGGCAAGACCAGTATCGCCGTCAACCTCGGTCTGGCCCTGGCTAAGGCCGGCAAGAGGGTAGTGCTGGTCGACGCGGACCTGGGTCTGGCCAACGCCGAGGTGCTCCTGGGGACCACGCCCCCGTTTTCCCTCTTCGACGTCTTGTATCGGGGGAAGGACATCGGTGAAGTGGTCTGGGAAACGACCTTCGGCCTGAAACTCGTTTCAGGGGGTTCGGGCATCCAGGAAATGACCAGCCTCGACCAGGCCATGCGGTCCCACGTGCTCGAATCCTTTAAGAGGCTGGGGGCAATGGCCGATTTCCTGCTGATCGATACCGGGGCCGGTATCAATAAGACTGTGCTGGGTTTTGTGGCTGCGGCCCGGGAAGTGCTTTTCGTGGTCACGCCCGAGCCCACGTCCATAACCGACGCCTACGCGCTGATGAAGGTTCTGGCCGAGAACAGAGTGCGTACCGACGCGTCGGTCGTCGTAAACCGGGCGAGGAACAACGCCGAAGGGCTGCTGACAGCGAAACGTCTCGCTTCGGCCGCCGGGAGGTTTTTAGATTTCCAGGTCAGCCATGCGGGAACGGTTGTGGACGACGCCGTTGTCGCCCAGGCGGTCCGGGACCAGGAGCCCTTCATCGTCAGCAACCCGAAGGCGCTGGCTTCAAGAAACATCGAGCATATCGCCCTGACCCTGGCAGGTGAGGGCGGGAAAGGAGTAGGAGCCGTAGAGTCTTTCGTCAACAGGCTCTGCCGGTTGTTTGCTTAAACGATGCAGCACTTGGTTCCCGGGCTCAAACTCGAAGTCGCCAAGCTGTCCGATCCGTCGGAGTTCTACGTTGCGGCTTTATACGAAGTCCTCGACGGCTTTCTGGTGTTCACCTGTCCGTACCAGCAGCGCGCACCCCTGATCCTGGAGCCGGGCGACGAAGTACAGATCCGGTTCCGGGGAGGAGACGCCGTTTACGCGTTCGAGGCGACGATACACCAGAAGGCGGCCGGGGATACGCTCTTATATGTTGTTGCCCATCCTTCTTCGGTAAGGCGTATCCAACGGCGCGAATTTGCGCGGATAAATACGCTTTTCGGCATCCGTGTCTGGCCGTCTCCGGAGCACAAGGCGCGCGGTGCCGGGCATGAAAACGCCCAGGTCATCAACATCAGCGGCGGGGGGCTGCGTTTTACAGGTCGTAAGCGCTATGCCCTGAACCAGTTGCTTGCCGTGAACTTCGTCCTGCCGAGGTCAAAGGTGCAAAGGCCCATTGAGGCTACGGCGAAGGTGGTAAGAACCGAGCCGTGGGAGAAGGACATGAGGTTTTCCGAGGTCTCAGTCTACTTTAAAGACATCAGCATCGGCGACCAAGACCGGATAGTCGGGTTCATCCTCGGGGAGATGAGCAGGCAGAAGTCTCTGCTCGTGAGAGGTGAATAGGCTTGACTGTAGAAGAAACCTGGCAGAAGTATTTGGAAACCCGCAGCAGCGAGCTGCGTGAAGAACTGATCCTGGAGCACCTGCACCTGGTAAAGCACATCGCCGGGCGCTTGGCCGTCCGTCTTCCGGCTTTCGTCGCCCAGGAGGACCTGGAGGGATGGGGCGTTTTCGGGCTGATCGAAGCCGTGGAGAAATATGACCCCTCGCACGGTACTGACTTTCAGGGTTACGCCTACTACCGCATCCGGGGGGCGATGCTTGACGAGATCAGGAAACTGGCCTGGGTTCCGCGCTCCCTGTGGCAGAAACTCCAGCAAATCAACGCGGTGCGCGAGACAATCGAACACGATTCCGGGCTGCCGGCGACAAACGAGCAGGTGGCCGATACGCTGGGCCTTTCCCTGAGCGAGTATCACCAGTTGATGGCCCATTTTCAATCGACCTCGCCGATTTCCCTGGACGAGCCGTTTACGGCCGGGGACGGGGACCACGTGTCCTGGACTGATTTTCTGGAGGACGAAAGCAGTCCCGATCCCTTGAACTCTTTGCTGGACAAGGAGTATAAAGAGACCCTCGTCGAGGCGATCAACCTGCTGGGCGAGCGGGACAAGCTGATTCTCGCCCTGTACTACCAGGACGGCTTGACTTTGAAGGAAATCGGCCTGGTGCTCAACGTCTCCGAATCGAGGGTCTGCCAGTTGCATACCAAGGCCATCAACCGGCTGCGCAAGATAATCGTGGAATTGGAGAAAAAGGGGAACCGCGATGCCAAGTAACTTGCTTATGGACAGCCCCCTGGTGTTCAGCCTGACCTATATCGGCGCCATCTTGCTGCTGTTCCTGGGACTGGCGTGGCTGGGCTGGGTGCTTATCCGGCGCAGGGGTCAAAGACGGCGGCAATTTGAAGGCGAGCTCGCGGCGGCGGTTGAGGAACAGGTCGACCTTAACGAACGCCTGGACAAAATCGCGGCCGAACTGGCCGCGTTCAGAGCCGCCCTGGAGGGTGTTAAGGATGGCCTGGCCAAGGTGGAGGTCCAGTTGGAGTCTTTGAGTGTTGTGGGCATACCTTACAACGGCACGGTCCCTTCGCTGGCGGAGGAGGTGGCCAGGGCCTACGAGAAGGGCAAGAGCATCGAAGACCTTGCCCGGGAATTGGGGCGGGGTCAGGGGGAGATTGAACTGATGCTGAAGATGCACAAGATGCGCTTGAAAGGGGGCTGTACGTTTTGATCAGGGGTCTACAAACCTCGTTCCTCGGGCTGCAGGCCACCCAGCGCAGGGTGGACGTCACGGCCCACAACATAGCCAATGCTTCGACCACGGGTTTCAGAAGGCAAAGCGTAAGCCTTCAGGAAGGACATCCGGCCGCTGCGAGCGCCGATGCAGGGGGTCTCTATCCCGGCGTAACCGTCGTGGGGCCCTTTACCGATTTCGCGCCGGGGGCCGTCGTGTCGACGGGAGGGGCCTTGGATTTCGCCATCCGGGGGGAAGGGTTTTTTGCCGTACAGCAGGGTGACGAGACCCTGTATACGCGCAACGGAGCCTTCAGGCTGGACGCCGAGGGCTACCTGGCCGTACCTTCCGGGGCCAGGGTTCTGGGCGAGGCGGGCCCCATCCAGTCCGAGTTTCGGGACATCGAGATCCTGGCGGACGGCACCGTTAAAGTTTCCGGCCAGATTGTCGACAAAATCAGTATCGTTACTTTTTCTGACAATAATGAGCTTGCGCGGGTCAGCGACGACCTGTACCGCGCCGGAGCCGGAACCGAGCCGCAAAGCGCGGAGGCAAGCGCGCTCATCCCGGGCGCGCTCGAAGCGCCGAACGTCGACCTGGCTACCGAGTTTGTGGAGTTGATCCAGGCGTCCCGCGCCTATTCCGCTAACCTCAAGGCCGTGCAGGCCGAGGACGAGCTCAGCGACCGGGTGATCAACCAGGTCGGTGTCTTGCGCTAGAAAGACCTTGAAAATCGGCTATAAGCATTAGCATTATAAATCAGTGAGGGTGGCCTGTGATAACGAAACCCAAGTCTGCTGGCGAATCCAAAATGGAAGACACCGCCCTGGATGTGCACGTGGGCATAGCTGACTATGCCGTTACCCGCGCGCCTTACCGGCTGACGACCCTCGGCCTGGGCTCGTGCATCGGGGTGGTGATCTACGACGAGGGCCTGCGGCTCGGCGGCCTGGCCCATATCATGCTGCCGAGCAGCGCGGGGTTTACGGTGGCGAAGCCGGCCAAGTTCGCTGATACCGGCATACCCGCGCTGATCAACGAACTGGTGAGAAACGGGGCGCGTTTAAGGCTGCTCAAAGCCAAGCTGGCCGGCGGTGCGCAAATGTTTTCGGGTGCCGGAAACCAGGCCATCCTTTCCATCGGCGAGAGGAACATCAAGGCTGTCTACGAAGCCCTGGCCAAACAGGGGATTCGGGTCGCCGGGGCGGATGTCGGGGGCAACCGGGGACGGACCCTGATCTTCGATACGGTGACGGGGCTGACCGTGGTTAAGACATTGGGCGGTCCCGCCGTGGAGATTTAGGAAACGCTGCGGTATGCAGCAGGTCCTGGTCAAGTCTTGCCGGGGGAAGTTGATAACGAGTGAGTTTAAGTAAGCGAGCAATGGATTTTGAGGAGTTTCGCATCAAGGTCAAGAGCCATCTGGGTTTTGACCTGACCAGCTACAAGCCTGCCCAGTTGCAGCGCCGGCTGGAAAGCTTCATGGCCCGCAAGAGGGTTTCCGGCTACGAGGAGTATTACAGGCTTCTAAGCCGGGACGCCAACCTGCTCGAAGAACTGGTCAATTACCTTACAATCAATGTAACCGAGTTCTTCAGGGATATCTCCGCCTGGCAGCGGCTGGAAAGAGAGATCCTTCCCCGGCTCGCCGCCGAATACAAGCCCTTGCGGATATGGAGCGCCGCCTGTTCCAACGGGGCCGAACCCTATTCCCTGGCAATCATGCTTAAGGAACTGGGCATCAACGGTCGGTCGATAGAAGCCACCGACATCAACGAAGAAGTTTTACAGCTTGCCGCCGCCGGGAGGTACCCGCTGTCTCTTTGCCGCAATATCAGCGCCTCTCGGATGCAAAGGTACTTTACGCAGTCCGGGGATACGGCCGTCGTCATCCCGGAGATCCGGCGGATGGTTAACTTCCGGCGCCACGACCTTTTGAAGGACGCGATCAGCCAGGGGTACCACCTTATCGTCTGCCGGAATGTACAGATATATTTCACGCGTGAAGCCCAGCTGCGCCTGAACGAAAGGCTCGTAAAGGCGCTTGTCAACGGCGGGGTTCTTTTCATCGGGGCCAGCGAAAGTATCCTGGACTACAAGCCCCTAAGCTTGGAGAGGTTGGCCCCGTGTTTCTACCGCAAAAACATAGTTTTGACAACACTCTCTTAGGCAGGAGGCGCTCAATGAAAAAAGTCATCCAAGAAGCGGACCTGGACATCCTGCGTGAAATGGGCAATATCGGTGCGGCGCACGCCGCCACGAGCCTGGCGTCTCTTTTACAGTGCCGGGTCGACATGTCCATCCCGAGGGTCTATCTCCGTTCCATCGAGGATGCGGCGAAGGTCATCCCGGGGTCGGACAAGCCCGTGGCCTGCGTCTTCTTTTCGCTGGAGGGGGACATCCAGGGTTACATCGCCCACGTCATAAACGCGGCCGGGGTGGCCAATCTGGCCGAGCAGTTGATCGGCCCCGGCGTGGAGATAGGCACAGCTCCTGATGCAATGACCGGTTCGATGATCTCGGAAATCGGCAACGTCTTGACGGGGGCCTTCTTGAACGCCATCGCCGATATGACCGCCATGAGCATCCTGCCGTCCACGCCGCTCTTCGCGTTCGACATGGTCGAGGCGATTATGGCCACGCTGCTGTCGGCGATTTGCGGGGACGCCGATCAGGTGCTCCTGTTTGAAACCGTCTTGAAGAAGGAATCCGGTGACATTGACAGTCACTTATTGCTTTTGCCCGATGAGGGCAGCCTGCAAAAATTATACGATACCGCATTGAAAAGGTTTTAGGCCATTATTTTAGGTTTCAGGAGGAGTGAAGGATAGTTGTCTAAGAGGGTACTTATCGTTGACGACGCGGCCTTTATGCGTATGATGCTCCGGAACATCCTTACCAAGGCCGGATACGAGATTGTCGGCGAAGCCGAGAACGGCAGGACAGCCCTGGACTTGTACAAAGAGCTGAAACCGGATGTCGTCACAATGGATATCACGATGCCCGAAATGAACGGCATCGAGGCGGTTAAGGCTCTCAAGCAGGTCGATCCCCAGGCCAGGATCGTCATGATCAGCGCCATGGGGCAGCAGGCCATGGTTATGGAAGCGGTGCAGGCGGGCGCCAAGGACTTTATCGTCAAGCCTTTCCAGCAGGACCGCGTCCTCCAGGCCATCGAAAGCGCCCTAAACCGGTAGAATAAGGAAGTCAGAGGCCAGAAGTCAGATGTCTGAACAGATGAAGGAATCGCGGATGCGATTCCGGGTTCTGACGTTAGTCAGAGGCCAGAGGTCAGATGTCAGAAAGGGTGAAATCTGTTCCCCTGGGCTCTGGTTGGCACCTTAGCCCTGAAAACAAGGTATCTGGACTTAAAAGCGGTGTGGAATTCATCCTGCGATTCGTCTTGGGGTTAGGACATTCTTTCTCCGGCCGCTGATCTAGCTGAGATTATGTAGTGAATTTCCCAGGGATCCGACTTCTGGCTTCCGACTTCAGACTTCTTTATGGGGGTGAAGGTTTGACGAAGGAGACTCTGTCCCAGGGTGAAATCGACGCCATTCTTGCCGCTTTATCCTCGGGAAAGGTCAAAATAGACGACTTTAAGGAGACAAAGAAAGAGGCGCAGTGCCGTCCCTACGACTTCAGGCGGCCGAACAAGTTTTCCAAGGAGCACCTGAGGACTTTGCAGACCCTTCACGACAACTACGCCCGTATCCTTTCCAGTTTCCTTTCGGGTTATTTAAGGGCCAACGTCGTGGTACGCGTCGCCTCGGTTGACCAGTTTACTTTTGACGATTTCGTGCGCTCGGTGCCTACGCCCACGCTTTTGACGGTTTTCAGTCTCAAGCCGTTGAAGGGCATGGCCGTTATGGAAATGAACCCGCAGTTTCTTTTCCCGGTTATCGACCTTCTTTTCGGGGGACCGGGCGAGCTGCCCAGGCGGGTGCGCGACCTGACCGATATCGAAATGGCGGTGATGCGTAAGCTGGCTGCCAAGCTTCTGGAAAACCTTGGGTTTGCCTGGAATGATGTTTACAAGGTTGAGCCGGAGATCGAATCCCTAGAGACCAAGCCCCGGCTGCACCAGATTATCTCACCGAGCGAAATCGTGGCCGTGATTACTTTTACCACCGTTGTGGGGGATGGTACGGCACGGGGGCTGATGAACCTTTGTCTTCCGCATATCACTCTCGACCCCATGCTTTCCTACCTTTCGAGCTACCGCCGTTACGAAACAAACGCCCTGCAGGCCGAAGGCGACGAAGCGGCTAGAATCCAGCAGTGGATTGAACGAGCCTCTGTCTCCTTAACGGTCGTGACGGGCGAAACGGAGATATTGGTGAGGGATTTCCTGCAGTTGCAGGTAGGCGATGTGGTGCCGATCAACAGGCGCGTTACGCAGGACCTTGATCTCCTGGTTGAGGACGTTTGCAAATTCAAGGTCCAGGCGGGGGTTTTGGGACGTTACAACGCGGTGCAGATTACATCATTCAAGGAAATGGGAGAAGCTTAATGGATAATGTCTTAAACGATGCGGAACGCGAGGCTTTGTTAGGCAAATCCGGGGGCATGGAAGGCTACCTGACGCCGGAGGAAAGCGATGCCCTGGGGGAAATCGGCAACATCTGCATGGGCTCGGCGTCCACCGCTCTTTCTATGCTGTTGAACCGGCAGGTTAAAATTACCAGCCCGAAGGTATTCATTAGTAATAAAGAAGAGTTTCTCCGTACGTTTGAAGTTCCGCTGGTAGCCATCCAGGTGGTGTTCACTGAGGGGATTGAAGGTTCGGCCATGTTTGTGATCAAGGCTCCGGATGCGGCCGTCATCGCCGACCTGATGATGGGTAATGACGGAACCTCGCCTCCCCAGGAGCTTGGAGAGATGGAGATCAGCGCTGCGGCCGAGGCCATGAACCAGATGATCGGCAGCTCTTCCACCGCTCTGGCGTCGCTGGTCGGCCGGCCCGTCAACATCGCCCCGCCGAACGCCATCTATTTGGACGTTGACGGGTCGGCTGACGGCATCCCCTTTGATCTCAACGACCCTATGGTTGTCGTAGCCTTCAAAATGACGGTAGAGGATTTGATTTCGACTGAAATAATGAACATCATGTCCGTTCCGACGGCCAAGCAGGAGGCGGCGCTGCTCCTGAACAGCATCGGGGCGGAAGCGGGGGAAACCGTCCAGGAGAGCAGGGAGTGGGATCTCGAGCCGGCTCCCCCGCCAGGCGAGCAGGCGGCCTCGGCTGTTGAGGAGCAGCCTCGTCCCCAGGCAGGTTTACGGGAACAGCCGCCGAAAGAGAAAGAGGCCGCCGGATTTTCAACGGTGATCGAAGACGACAAGCTACGGCTTTTTATGGATATCCCCTTGAAGGTTTCGGTTATTCTCGGCCGCACCAAGCGCCCGGTGAACGAGATCCTCTCCCTTGTGCCGGGAAGTATCGTCGAGCTCTCGTCGCTTGCCGACGAACCTGTCGACGTCCTGGTCAACGACACGGTGGTGGCCAGGGGAGAAGTCGTCGTCGTCAACGAGAATTTCGGGGTGCGCATCACCAGCATCCTCAGCCCCGAAGAACGCATCAAGCATCTTCGCTCATGACAATAATTTAAAGTTGCGGCGATCAGGAATCTGTGGTATGCTGTTTCTTGCGGCTGCCGTGATCAGGGCGGCCGGCGCGTTAAGGGTTCTTGCATTCGACATCCTGACTGTGGTATATTTGATTCGTTAACATCGCGGGGTGGAGCAGCCGGTAGCTCGTCGGGCTCATAACCCGAAGGTCGTTGGTTCAAATCCAACCCCCGCAACCAATATTAAAATCAAGCCCATATAGCTCAGTAGGCAGAGCGTATCCTTGGTAAGGATAAGGTCGGCGGTTCGATCCCGCCTATGGGCTCCATTTTTTCGGCGGTGTAGCTCAGTTGGTAGAGCAAGCGGTTCATACCCGCTGCGCCGGGGGTTCGAGTCCCTCCACCGCTACCAGCGGTAACTAAGACGGCCTTGAGAGAACTCAAGGCTGTTTTATTTTTTGCGGCTCTGAGGAGAGCCCGATCCCTTTATAAAAACGTTTCTACAATAAGATTTCCGCTTGGAGATTTATCATCGTTTTTCATTGGCCAGAGAAGGAAATCGCATGCAGACCGCGAATAAACCAGTTGGCTTTCCGGGAAAAGTAAATTATAGCCAATTAACGGGCTTAAGGAGGTCTGTTTGTAAATGGCGAAAGCCAAATTTGTGCGCACCAAGCCCCACGTAAACATTGGAACCATCGGTCACGTCGACCACGGCAAGACCACCCTGACGGCGGCGATCACCCTGATCCTGTCCAAGTACGGTCAGGCCACCTACAAAAAGTATGACGAAATCGACGCGGCGCCGGAAGAAAAGGCCCGCGGCATCACCATTAACACCGCCCACGTCGAATACGAGACCGCCAAGCGCCACTACGCGCACGTCGACTGCCCCGGGCACGCCGACTACATCAAAAACATGATCACCGGCGCGGCCCAGATGGACGGCGCCATCCTCGTCGTTTCCGCCGCCGACGGTCCCATGCCGCAGACCAGAGAGCACATCCTTCTGGCCCGCCAGGTTGCCGTGCCTTCCATCGTCGTCTTCCTGAACAAGGCCGACATGGTCGACGACCCCGAACTTCTCGAACTCGTCGAAATGGAAGTCAGGGAACTCTTGAGCAACTACGAATTTCCCGGTGACGACACGCCCGTCATCGCCGGTTCGGCTTTAAAAGCCCTTGAATGCGGCTGCGGCAAAAACGAATGCGACGCCTGCGCCCCCATCCTCAAGCTCATGGACGCCGTCGACGAATTCATTCCCACCCCCGAGCGCGACGTCGACAAGCCCTTCCTCATGCCCGTGGAAGACGTCTTCTCCATCACCGGGCGCGGCACCGTCGGCACCGGCAGGGTCGAGCGCGGCAGGGTCAAGACCGGCGACGAAGTCGAGATCGTCGGCTTCATGGAGAAACCGCGCAAGACCGTCGTGACCGGCGTGGAAATGTTCCGTAAAATCCTGGACGAAGCCGTGGCAGGCGACAACGTAGGTTTGTTGCTCAGAGGCGTCGACCGCAAAGAACTCGAGCGCGGTCAAGTCCTGGCGAAGCCGGGGAGCATCAAGCCCCTCACCGAGTTTTCGGCCGAGGTTTACGTCCTGACCAAGGAAGAGGGCGGGCGGCACACCCCGTTCTTCAACGGCTACCGTCCCCAGTTTTACTTCCGGACCACCGACGTCACCGGCGTCATCAAGCTGCCGGAGGGCGTGGAGATGGTCATGCCGGGCGACAACATCCGGGTGGACATCACCTTGATCACGCCGATCGCCATCGAGGAAGGTTTGCGTTTCGCCATTCGCGAGGGCGGCCGGACCGTTGGTGCCGGTGTCGTCACGGCCGTGAAACAATAAAGCACTAAGCATTGCAGCGTTAAGTATCAGGATTATCAGAAGGAATTTGGCACAGGCCAAATTCCTTCTGTCCCCTCAATTTCCGACTTCTGACGTCTGGTGTCCGACGTCTTTCTTGACATCTCCCAACGGGTGTGGTAAAGTCAATTCGTAAATTTTGGGGGATTGGTCCTTTTTTTAGTTTTGGGAGGTGTTTTACTTATGCGCGTGGATGTTACGCTTGCCTGTTCGCAGTGCAAACGGCGTAATTATATTACGACCAAGAACAAGAAGAGCGATCCCGGCCGCATCGAACTCAAGAAGTATTGCCGGTGGTGCGGCACCCATACGCCACATAAAGAAACAAAGTAGGTCTTACAATGGCAATTGACAAGAAATCGAAGGAAGACAGCAAGGCTAAGAAGGCGCCGGTCAAGACAGACGGGAAGGCTGCAGGGAAAGACCCGCAGGAAGAACGGAAACCGAGAAAACCTTTGATCTTCAAAAAGGACAACAAGGTTTCCGCGAAAGACCCGAAGAGAGAGGTTACCTCCAATAAAAGGAAGGCTAACCTCAACTTTTTGACTGTCAGGCGCTTCTTCGAAGAGGTCGTCAGAGAGCTAAAGAAGGTTCACTGGCCCACCCGCCGCGAGGTCGTCATCTATACCTCCGTGGTGCTCGTGTCTGTAACCCTGGTCGGCATCGTCATCTGGATTTTCGATTCCATCCTCAGCCAGGTCCTGGGACTTATCATCCGCTAAAAAAGAGGTCCGAAGCCTGAGGCCGGAGGTTCGGTTTTTGCGGATTCATCGAGTCCGACGGCTGACGACTGACGACCGTTTTATTAAGGGGGTGCGAGGTCCGGGCGTTGCTATCTTAACCAGCGCTCGTCCTCCGCTTTGTGAAGCAGTGGTTCGTGGTACATACCTATTCCGGGTATGAGAACAAGGTCAAGGCCAACATGGAGAAGCGCATCGAATCCATGAATATGGCCGACAAGATCTTCCGGATTGTCGTCCCCGTGGAAGACGAGATCGAGATCAAGGACGGCAAGCGTAAGATATCAAAGCGTAAGATCTTTCCTGGCTACGTCCTGGTCGAGATGATCATGTCCGATGACGCTTACCGGGTGGTGAGAAACACCCCGGGAGTGACGGGCTTTGTAGGGAGCACCGGCGTCGGGTCCAAACCCGTACCCCTGACGGAAGACGAGGCGGCGGCGATCATCAGGCAGATGGTTGGAGAGGAGCCGCGCTTTCGTATCGACGTCGCTGTCGGCGAGAAGGTGAGGGTTACCTCCGGCCCCTTTGAAAGTTTCATCGGGACCGTGGAAGAGGTAAACCACGAAAAAGGCAAGATCCGGGTGACCATCTCCATGTTCGGCCGTGAAACGCCGATTGAACTGGAGTATTTCCAGGTTGAGAAAATAGGGTAAGGAGGTGACGGTATGGCAAAAAAGGTAGCGGCAATAGTTAAGTTGCAGATTCCTGCGGGTAAGGCCACCCCGGCACCCCCGGTCGGTCCCGCACTCGGGCAGCACGGCGTTAATATCATGGCCTTTGTCAAAGAATATAACGACCGGACTGCAGCTCAGGCAGGATTGATCATTCCTGTCGAGATCACTATTTATGAAGACAGGAGCTTCAGTTTTGTAACCAAGACACCGCCGGCTTCGGTGCTGCTGAAGAAGGCGGCGGGTATCGAGACGGGTTCGGGCGAGCCCAACAAGAAAAAAGTCGGTAAGGTAACGCGTGCCAAGATTCGCGAGATTGCCGAACTGAAAATGCCCGACCTCAACGCCGCCTCTGTCGAAGCGGCCGAACGCATGATCGAGGGCACAGCCCGTAGTATGGGCATTACTATCGAAGAGTAGTAGCTTAGTTGTAAGTCGTAAGTCGTAGGACAGAAGAGAGTTCGCTTCCAGGTTGTTTTAGAACCCAACGTCCGATTTCCGAGCGACCGACCAGCGAATAGTACAGGAATTCTCGTCAGAGAATTCCTTCGAGCCCGACGACGGGCGACTGACGACTGACGACCGAATATGTGGGAGGGGTTTGGAAAACCCCGACTAACCACAAGGAGGATTTCACCAATGCCGAGACACGGTAAGAAGTATCTGGAAGCAAAGAAACAGGTCAACCGCGAAGCTGCTCTGGATCCGATGGAAGCCCTTGAAACAGTGAAGAAACTCGCTCCGGCCAAGTTTGACGAGACGGTGGAAGCGGCGGTACGGCTGGGGGTAGACCCCAGGCACGCTGACCAGCAGGTCCGCGGCGCGGTCGTTCTGCCCCACGGCACCGGGAAAACCCGTAAGGTGCTGGTTTTCGCCAAGGGCGAGAAGGCCAAGGAAGCCGAGAACGCCGGCGCTGACTTTGTGGGCGCCGAAGATCTCATCGCCCAGATCCAGGGGGGCTGGTTTGATTTCGACGTCGCCATTGCCACCCCCGATATGATGGGTATGGTCGGTAAGATCGGCCGTCTGCTGGGCCCCAGGGGCTTGATGCCCAACCCCAAGACGGGCACGGTTACTTTCGATATCGAGCGTGCGGTAAAGGAGGTCAAGGCCGGTAAGATTTCTTACCGCGTCGACAAGGCGGGTAACATCCACGCCCCGATCGGAAAGGTCTCTTTCGAGACCGAAAAGCTGTATGAAAACCTCAAGGCGTTGATGGACGCGCTGATCCGGGCCAAGCCCGCTGCTGCAAAGGGACAGTACGTCAGGGGAGTTACAGTTTCCTCCACGATGGGTCCCGGTGTCCGGATTAACGCCCTGAAGCTCACTCAGTAAAGGCTTTTACTCGAACTGAATATGAAAGCTCCAAGCTGCAGACCGCTGGTGTCAGTCGACATAATGGCTTTCAGGCCGCCAGCCGAGGCTTGTCAGGGTTATATAGGCCCCTGCATGTCCATTGTTCTGCAGGGGCTTTCATATTTTGAATCTCAGGTTAAGGGAGGTGCAGCGATGGCGTTACGCAGGGAAGAAAAGGTTGCTCGGGTAAACAAGCTGAAGGACAAGATGTCCCGCGCCAGGGTTATGGTCCTGTCCGAGTACAGGGGTCTGAATGTTGCCGTGATGACCAGCTTGCGGCGCAAGATCCGCGAGTCCGGCGGCCAGATGCAGGTGTCCAAGAACACCCTGGCCCGGATCGCGGCGCGTGAAGTCGGCATTGAGGGTCTCGACGACAAGCTTCGCGGACCGATTGCCATCACCTACGGTTACGACGACCCGGTGACGGTGGTCAAAGCCATCACCCAGTTCCAGAAAGACTATGCCAAAACGGCGCCTTTTGAGATCATCGGCGGCGTGATCGAGGGCAAGTATGTCGACGGCACGGGGGTCAAAAGGGTCGCCGACCTGCCGCCGCGCGAGGTCTTGTTGGCCCAGGTCGTCGGTGCGATGCAGGCTCCGATCGCCGGTCTCGTCAATGTCCTGCAGGGGAATATCCGCAACTTTGTCTATGTCCTTGAGGCCGTCCGGAAGCAGAAAGCAGGCGAAGCTTAAACGTTGGATAATGTAAAATACTCTGAGGAGGTAACACATGATGTCTAAGGTAAACGAAGTCCTTGAAATCGTTAAGGGCATGACCGTTCTCGAACTCGCCGACCTGGTTAAGGCCATGGAAGAGGAATTCGGCGTTTCCGCCGCCGCGCCCGTAGCCGCCGTTGCCGCTGCCCCGGCCGCTGCCGCCGCTGCGCCGGCCGCCGAGGAGGAGGAGCAGACCGAATTCGACGTCATCCTCGAGGCCGTCGGAGCCGAGAAGATCAAGGTCATCAAGGTTGTCCGCGAGATCACCGGCCTTGGCCTGAAGGAAGCCAAGGACCTGGTCGACGGCGCGCCGAAGCCCGTCAAGGAAAAGGTCAACAAGGAAGAGGCCGAGGCCATCAAGGCCAAGCTCACCGAGGTCGGCGCCAGCGTCAAGATCAAGTAGTTTGTTAAACAACCCCGCCGGAACAGCGGAAGGAACGCTTTAATACACCCCGGTTCAGCTTTCCCCCGGGGTGTATTTTATCTTGACGGGGGAAATTTTATATGATAACATCATAAGGCATGTGTGCCTGCAGAATTTCTTTGGTGAACTGGGTAATAATACATGGATAGGTTTTTGGCGAAAAAGCGAGGTAATTTTTGGTAACCTTGCTTTTAGTATTTACTTTGCAGGGGGTTGAGGGATGCCAGCCACAAAGCCAAAGGAACGTGTGGTTTTCGGTAAGCTGCGTGAGGCCCTTGACTTGCCGGACCTTGTCGCCACACAGAAAAACTCTTACCGGTGGTTCTTGGACAAGGGTCTGCGCGAGGTTTTTCAAGATATTTCCCCAATCCAAGATTTTACCGGCAACCTGGTCCTGGAGTTTCTCGACTACACTCTGGGTGAGCCGAAGTATTCGGTACAGGAGTGCAAGGACCGGGACGTAACCTATGCTGCACCGCTGCGCGTCAAAGTCCGCCTGATCAACCGTGAGACAGGCGAAGTCAAGGAACAGGACGTTTTCATGGGCGATTTTCCGCTCATGACCGACAAGGGTACCTTCATTATTAATGGCGCGGAGAGAGTGATCGTCAGCCAATTGGTTCGTTCCCCCGGTGTCTATTTCGGGGCGACCCCTGACCCCAACGGCAAACTTATCTACACCGCCACTATTATTCCCAACCGCGGGGCATGGCTTGAATTTGAAAGTGACGCTCTCGACCACATCTGGGTGCGCGTCGACCGCACGCGCAAGATCCCGGTCACCGTGCTTATCCGTGCCCTGGGGTACAGTTCCAAGACGCAGATCCTGGAACTGTTCGACAACTACAAGAGCATCCAGGAAACGCTTTCCAAGGACAACACCGAGAACCAGGAAGAGGCCCTCGTCGAAATCTACAAGCGCCTGCGGCCGGGCGAGCCCCCCACGGCCGACAGCGCGCGCGCCCTTATCGAAACATTATTCTTCGATCCCAAGCGCTATGACTTGGCTCCGGTAGGGCGGTACAAGCTGTTTAAGAAGCTGAAGCACGGGGTTCTCTACCGGTATGGCGAGAACACGGCCAAAACCGAGTTTGACCCGTACCTGCGGCAGGAAGTTCCCGTGGACCGTGATTTTATCCGGGAACTGACCAAGGAAGACATCGTGGCCGCCGTCCGCTACATGATCAACCTTATGCAGGGCGAAGGCCGCGCCGACGACATCGACCACTTGGGAAACAGGCGCCTCCGTTCGGTCGGCGAGCTTCTGCAGAACCAGTTCCGTATCGGCCTGGCGCGTATGGAGCGCGTGGTCCGGGAACGCATGACGATCCAGGATGTCGAGGTCATTACACCCCAGGTTTTGATCAATATCAGGCCGGTCGTCGCCGCCATCAAGGAATTTTTCGGTTCGAGCCAGCTGTCCCAGTTCATGGACCAGACCAACCCGCTGGCCGAGCTGACCCACAAGCGGCGCCTCTCGGCGTTGGGCCCCGGAGGCCTGTCCAGGGAACGCGCCGGGTTTGAGGTCCGTGACGTCCACCATTCCCACTACGGCCGCGTCTGCCCTATTGAGACCCCTGAAGGTCCCAACATCGGCCTGATCGGCTCGCTTACCACGTACGCGCGCGTTAACGAGTTCGGCTTTATCGAGACGCCCTACCGCAAGGTGGACAAGGAAAAGGGGCGTGTCACCGACGAGATCGTCTACATGACGGCTGACGAAGAAGAGGAGTACGTGATCGGCCAGGCCAACGTCGAGCTGGACGAGGAAGGGCGTTTCCTCACCAAGACCGTCAATGCCCGTTATCGCGGGGAGATCATGGTGGCCCCCGCAGACAGGATAGACTTTGTCGACGTTTCGCCCAAGCAGGTCTTCAGCGTCGGCACCTCGCTTATCCCGTTCCTCGAACACGACGACGCCAACCGTGCCCTGATGGGCGCGAACATGCAGCGCCAGGCCGTGCCCTTGATCAACGCCGAAGCGCCGCTGATTGGGACAGGCATCGAGGCCAAGGCCGCTTACGACTCCGGCGTCGTAATCATCGCGGACAACGACGGAGTTGTCGAACGCGTCACGGCCACCACCATCAAGATCCGGACGGACAGCGGCAACGTCGACACCTACCGCCTGATGAAGTTCGCCCGTTCCAACCAGGGAACGTGCCTGAACCAGAAACCGATCGTGCACGCCAACCAGCGCGTCAGGAAAGGCCAGGTGATCGCGGACGGCCCGTGCACCGACCACGGCGAACTCGCCCTGGGACGAAACGTGCTGGTGGCCTTCATGCCCTGGGAGGGCTACAACTACGAGGACGCCATCCTGGTCAGTGAAAAGCTGTCTAAAGAAGATATGTACACCTCGATTCACATCGAGGAATACGAATGCGACGCCCGTGACACCAAGCTGGGTCCCGAAGAAATCACCAGGGACATCCCCAACGTCGGCGAGGAGGCCCTCAAGGACCTGGACGAGCGAGGCATTATCCGCGTGGGCGCCGAGGTGCGTCCGGGGGATATCCTGGTCGGTAAGGTGACCCCCAAGGGCGAAACCGAACTGACGGCGGAGGAGCGTCTCTTACGGGCCATCTTCGGGGAAAAGGCCCGCGAGGTGCGCGACACCAGCCTGCGCGTCCCCCACGGGGAGTCGGGCAAGGTCGTCGACGTTAAGGTTTTCTCGCGGGAAAACGGCGACGAGCTGCCGCCCGGCGTCAACCAGCTTGTGCGAGTCTACGTGGCCCAAAAACGCAAGCTTTCTGAGGGCGATAAGATGGCCGGCCGTCACGGCAACAAGGGCGTCATCGCCCGCATTATGCCCGAAGAGGATATGCCCTTCCTGCCTGACGGTACGCCGGTCGACATTGTGCTGAACCCGCTGGGCGTGCCCTCCCGCATGAACATCGGGCAGGTGCTGGAAGCCCACCTCGGCTGGGCCGCCCATGCCCTGGGGTACAATATCGCCACGCCGGTCTTCAACGGCGCCGTGGAGTCGGACATCAAAGAGACCCTCCAGCGCGTGGGTCTTCCCCCCGAGGGCAAGATCACCCTTTATGACGGGCGAACGGGCGAGGCTTTCGACAACCCCATCACGGTGGGGTACCTCTACATGCTCAAGCTGGCCCACCTTGTTGACGACAAGATTCACGCCCGTTCCACCGGGCCGTACTCGCTGGTTACGCAGCAGCCGCTGGGCGGCAAGGCGCAGTTCGGCGGCCAGAGGTTCGGCGAGATGGAGGTCTGGGCGCTGGAGGCCTACGGCGCCGCCTATACCTTGCAGGAGATCCTGACGGTGAAATCGGACGATGTCGTCGGGCGTGTTAGGACGTACGAAGCCATCGTTAAGGGCGAAAACGTGCCTGAACCGGGCGTTCCGGAATCCTTCAAGGTCCTCATCAAGGAGCTGCAGAGCCTGGCCCTGGACGTCAAGGTCTTGGCCGAAGACGACCGCGAGGTGGAAATCCGCGAGGTCGAGGAGGACATCGCCGAGACCAGCAAGGAGCTCGACTTTGATTTCCGCGGCGTGGCCGAGCCTGACGGGGCGGCCGGCGAGGATGAGGACGACGCCGGCGAGGACCTTGACCTCGGCGTGGACGCCGGCGAGGAGGAAGAGGACGAAGAAACCTACGATGAACTCAGGGAATACGGTGAAGACAACGAGAACCCCGAAGACGAAGAAGACTTGGACGAGGGGGCGTTAGACGAATTGGAGGAGGGCGAAGCCGAGGATGACGATATCCCTCTAGAAGACGACGAACGATATTAGGAGGGAGCGCACGTGCCGGAACTCACCAATTTTGATCGTATCCGCATCGGATTAGCTTCACCTGAACATATCCGCGCCTGGTCGCACGGCGAGGTTAAGAAGCCTGAGACAATCAATTACCGGACCCTGAAGCCCGAACGGGACGGGCTCTTTTGCGAGCGCATTTTCGGTCCCACCAGGGACTGGGAGTGTCACTGCGGCAAATACAAGCGTGTGCGTTACAAGGGCGTCATCTGCGACCGCTGCGGGGTGGAGGTCACCCGTTCAAGGGTCAGGCGCGAGCGTCTCGGGCACATCGAACTGGCGGCGCCGGTTTCGCACATCTGGTACTTCAAGGGCATCCCTTCGCGGATGGGCCTTTTGCTGGATATGTCCCCGCGCGCCCTGGAGAAGGTTTTGTATTTTGTTTCTTACATTGTCACCGATCCTGGGGACACCCCTCTGATCAAGAAACAACTACTGACCGAGCAGGAATACCGGGAGTATCGCGAAAAGTACGGCAATGCCTTCAAGGCGGGCATGGGCGCCGAGGCCATCAAGTCGCTCCTCCAGGAGATCGATTTACAGACCCTGGCCCAGGAACTGCGCCAGGAGATCCGCGACGTGACTGGCCAAAGGCGGATCAGGGCCATTCGCCGCCTGGAAGTGGTCGAGGCTTTCCGGAAGTCGCACAACCGCCCCGAGTGGATGATCCTGGATGTTCTTCCTGTCATCCCGCCGGAGCTCAGGCCTATGGTCCAGCTGGACGGCGGCCGGTTTGCCACGTCCGACCTCAACGACCTGTACCGGAGGGTCATTAACCGCAACAACCGCCTGAAGAGACTACTCGAGCTCGGCGCCCCGGACATCATCGTCCGCAACGAAAAGCGCATGCTCCAGGAGGCGGTTGACGCCCTGATTGACAACGGTCGGCGCGGCCGGCCGGTTACCGGGCCCGGGAACCGGCCCTTGAAATCCCTCTCCGACATGCTCAAAGGCAAGCAGGGCCGCTTCCGCCAGAACCTCCTGGGCAAGCGCGTGGACTATTCCGGCCGTTCGGTTATCGTCGTCGGCCCGACGCTCAAGCTGCACCAGTGCGGCCTGCCGAAGGAAATGGCCCTCGAACTGTTCAAGCCTTTTGTTATGAAGCGCCTTGTCGCCAGCGGCCTGGCCCACAACATCAAGAGCGCCAAGCGTATGGTGGAGCGCGTGCGGCCCGAGGTATGGGACGTCCTGGAAGAGGTCATCAAGGACCACCCGGTGCTGTTGAACCGTGCCCCGACTTTGCACCGCCTGGGTATCCAGGCTTTTGAGCCGGTCCTGGTCGAGGGGCGGGCCATCCAGATCCACCCTATGGTTTGTACAGCCTACAACGCCGACTTTGACGGCGACCAGATGGCCGTGCACGTTCCCCTGTCGGCCGAGGCCCAGGCAGAGGCGCGCCTTTTGATGCTCTCAACCAACAACATCCTCAATCCCAAGGACGGGCGACCGGTAACCGTGCCCACGCAGGATATGGTCCTGGGCATCTATTACTTGACCATTGAAAGACCCGGCGCGTCCGGTGAGGGCAAGGCGTTCAAGGATCCTGAGGAAGCCGTGCTGGCTTACGACAGCGGCGCGGTATCCCTGCAAGCCAGGGTGAGGGTACGGATGCCCGACGATGAAACCGTGAACTACGACGTGCGCGGGCAGATGCTCGAAACCACCGTGGGCAGGATCATCTTCAATTCCATCCTTCCCAAGGACCTTCCGTACATCAACAAGATCGCCGACAAGAAGGTCCTGGCCAAGGTTGTCGACAAGTGTTACCGTAAGCTGGGATATGCTGAAACCGCCGAATTTCTCGACGGCGTCAAGTCGTTGGGCTTCCGCTTCGCGACCCGCGCGGGGATGACCATCGGCGTCGAAGACATCGTGATCCCCGAGAAGAAGAGCCGGATTCTGCAGGAAACCGAGAAACGCGTGGAGACCGTCGAGGAGCAGTTCCGCCGCGGCTTAATTACGGCCGACGAGCGCTACCGCAAGGTCATCGGCGCCTGGAACGAGGCCACCGAGACTGTGACGAAGGAACTCCTGGACACGCTTGACCGCTTCAACCCGGTTTACATGATGGCCACCTCGGGCGCCCGCGGCAACATCCAGCAGATCAGGCAGCTCGCCGGCATGCGCGGATTGATGGCCGACCCTTCCGGCCGGATCATCGACCTGCCGATCAAGGCCAGTTTCCGGGAGGGCCTTACCGTGCTGGAATACTTCATTTCCACGCACGGCGCCCGCAAGGGCCTGGCCGACACCGCCCTGCGCACCGCCGACTCCGGTTACCTGACGCGGCGGCTGGTCGACGTCGCGCAGGACGTCATCGTGCGCGAGGATGACTGCGGGACCGACGACTACATCGTGGTTTCCGAAATCAAGGACGGCTCGGAGGTCATCGAGCCTCTCGAAGACCGCATTATCGGCCGGTTTGCGGCGGAAGACATCGTCCATCCCGAGACCGGCAAGGTTATCGTACGAAAGAACGAAGAGATCAAGGACGACGCCGGCGAGCTGATCGTCAGCCTAGGCATCAAAAAGGTCAAGGTCCGTTCGTCCGTGACCTGCAAGACCCGCCACGGCGTCTGTCGCAAGTGCTATGGCCGTAACCTGGCCACCGGATACATCGTCGATATCGGCGAGGCTGTCGGCACGATTGCCGCCCAGTCGATCGGCGAACCCGGAACCCAGCTCACGATGCGCACCTTCCATACCGGCGGCGTCGCCGGCGAGGACATTACGCAGGGTCTGCCGCGCGTCGAGGAGCTTTTCGAAGCCCGGAGGCCCAAGGGGCAGGCCGTGGTCGCCGAGATCGGCGGGACGGTGGAGGTCCGCGAGCAGAAAGGGCGACGTGAGATCGAGATTACGAGCGCCAACGGCGAACGCATGCAGTACGCCGTTCCTTACGGGGCTCGCTTGAAGGTCAAGAGCGGGGACAGCGTCGAGGCCGGCGACGAGCTTACCGAGGGTTCGGTAAACCCGCACGACTTGCTGAAGATTAAAGGACCGTGGGCCGTCCAGCTCTACCTGCTCCAGGAAGTGCAGAGGGTTTACCGGATGCAGGGCGTCGACATCAACGACAAGCATATCGAAATCGTGATCCGCCAGATGTTGCGCAAGGTTAAGGTCGAAGACGCTGGGGACACCGAGTTCCTGCCGGGCGGCCTGGTCGATATCCTGGACCTGGAGGAAGAGAACGCGCGCGTCGTAGCGAGGGGAGGCCGGCCCGCGACGACCAAGCCGGTGCTGTTGGGCATCACCAAGGCTTCGCTGGCCACCGACTCCTTCCTGTCGGCGGCTTCGTTCCAGGAGACGACCAGGGTGCTTACCGAGGCGGCGATCAAGGGCAAGGTCGACCCCCTGATCGGCCTGAAGGAAAACGTCATCATCGGCAAGCTTATTCCCGCGGGTACGGGCATGACGCGCTATCGCAACCTGGAGGTGATGGCGGAATCCGACGAGTTGCAAATTCCGCAGTAATAAGTTGACAAACGGAGTTCCACGGTGCTATTATTTTTAAGTGCGTGAATCTTGGAGGGAGGATTTGCCGTGCCCTTCGAGAGGCTTACAACCGCGCGTCGTAAAACTGTGGGAACCAAACAAACCTTAAAAGCGGTGCAGCGTGGGCAAGCGAAAGTCGTATTTGTGGCCCAGGACGCCGAGGCACATGTAAGTGTTCCGCTGATTCAGGCCTGCCAGGTAAAAGGCATCCCAATCGTCGAGGTGCCGACGATGAGGGAACTGGGCAAACTCTGCGGGATTCTTGTAAACTGTGCTTCAGCGGCGGTCATAGAAGATTAGTAATCTTGCCCCTTACCAAACATGTAAGGGGCATATTTATCAGTCCCAATCTTGTATGGAGGAGGTGGAAGGATGCCGACTATCAACCAGCTTGTGCGTAAAGGGAGAGAAACCATCGCGCAGAAGTCCGCTTCTCCGGCGCTGAAGGAATGCCCGCAGAAGCGCGGGGTCTGCACGCGCGTTTATACGACCACACCCAAGAAGCCCAATTCAGCGCTGCGTAAGGTGGCCCGTGTCCGTTTGACCAACGGGTACGAAGTGACCAGCTACATCCCTGGTATCGGGCACAATCTGCAGGAGCACTCGGTTGTACTGGTACGCGGGGGCAGAGTCAAGGACCTCCCCGGTGTGCGCTACCACATCGTGCGCGGGGCGCTGGACGCCGCCGGCGTACAGAACCGCAACCAGGGACGTTCGAAGTACGGAGCAAAGAGGCCCAAGAAATAAGGGGGGAAACATGTGCCGCGCAGAGGACCCATCGGCAAGCGTGACGTCCTTCCGGACCCCGTATACGGCAGCAAGAGGGTTACCAAGCTGATCAACCAGATCATGCTGGACGGGGAGAAAAGCGTTGCCGAATCGATAGTCTACGGCGCCTTCGACGAGATCCGCGAGAAGACGGGTAAGGATCCGCTTGAGGTTTTTGAACAGGCGATGAAGAATGTCATGCCGATCGTCGAGACGCGTCCCCGCCGTGTCGGCGGCGCCAACTACCAGGTTCCGGTCGAGGTTCGCCCGGAGCGCAAGCAGACCCTGGCTGTCCGTTGGATCACCAATTTCGCGAGGGCGCGCGGCGGCAAGACCATGCGGGAGAAGCTCGCCGCCGAGATCTTGGATGCCGCCAACGGGACGGGCGGATCGGTTAAGAAGAAGGAAGACACCCACAAGATGGCCGAAGCCAACAAGGCTTTCGCGCACTACAGATGGTAGGCGTAATATTTTAGGAGGTTTTGGGTAATGGGGCGCCCGTGGCCGCTTGAACGGACACGCAACATAGGTATAATGGCGCATATCGATGCCGGCAAGACGACGACCACCGAGCGCATCCTGTTTTACACCGGCAAGGTGCACAGGATCGGCGAAGTCGACGACGGCGCCGCGACCATGGACTGGATGGTCCAGGAGCAGGAACGGGGTATCACGATCACCTCGGCGGCGACGACGTGCTTCTGGCGTGATCACCGCATCAACATTATCGATACGCCAGGGCACGTGGACTTTACGATCGAGGTAGAGCGCTCGCTGCGCGTCCTTGACGGCGCTGTGGCCGTGTTTTGTTCTGTCGGCGGGGTTGAGCCCCAGTCCGAGACTGTTTGGCGGCAGGCCGACAAGTATGGCGTGCCGCGTATTTGTTACGTCAATAAGATGGACCGCATCGGAGCCGATTTCTTCGAGGTGCTCAAAGCCATCCGCGAAAAACTCGGGGCCAACCCGGTGGCCATCCAGCTGCCGATCGGTGCGGAGGACCGCTTCCGGGGGATTATCGACCTGGTCGACAACAAGGCTCTTTTCTATGACGACGACCTGGGCAAGAAGATAAGGGTGACCGAGATCCCCGCGGAAATGGCCGAGCTTGCCGCCGAGTACCGCGAGAAGATGCTCGAAGCGGCCGCCGAGGCCGACGAGGAATTGATGGCCAAATACCTCGACGGCGGGGAACTCTCCGTGGACGAGATCAAGGCGGGCCTGCGCAAGGCCACGGTGACGGTAAGCATCGTCCCCGTGCTCTGCGGATCGTCGTTTAAGAATAAGGGCGTACAGCCTTTGCTTGACGCCATCGTCGACTACCTGCCCGCCCCCACGGACGTGGCCGAAATCGTCGGCGTGGTGCCGGACACCGGTAAAGAAGAGAGAAGAAGGACCAGCGATGACGAGTCTTTCGCCGCCCTGGCCTTTAAGATCATGGTTGATCCCTATGTCGGGAAGCTGACCTTTTTCAGGGTTTATTCCGGCACCTTGAAATCCGGATCTTATATTTATAACTCGTCCAAGGGCAGGAAAGAGCGGATCGGCCGCCTCCTTTACATGCACGCCAACCAGAGCGTCGACGTGGACGCCGTATATGCCGGCGACATCGTCGGGGCTGTCGGACTTAAGTTTACGACGACCGGCGATACTCTATGTGAGGAAAGTAAACCCATCATCCTCGAGGCCATGGATTTCCCGGAACCCGTCATTTCGGTCGCCATCGAGCCGAAGACCAAGGCCGATCAGGATAAGATGGGCATCGCCCTGCAGCGTCTGTCTGAGGAAGACCCCACCTTTAGGGTCTGGACCGACGAGGAAACGGGGCAGACTATCGTCGCGGGAATGGGCGAGCTCCACCTGGAGATCATCGTGGACCGGCTCCTGAGGGAGTTTAAAGTCCAGGCTAACGTGGGACGCGTCCAGGTTGCCTATAAGGAAACGGTAACCAGGACCGTCAGAGCTGAAGGAAAGTTCATCAGGCAGTCGGGCGGACGCGGGCAATACGGCCACGTCGTCCTGCAGGTGGAACCGCTGGAGCGGGGAGCCGGCTTTGTCTTCGAAAACAAGGTCGTCGGCGGGGCGGTACCCAAGGAGTACGTCCCGGGCGTCGAGGCCGGGGTAAGGGAAGCCCTGAACAGCGGAGCACTGTCCGGGTATCCGGTGATCGACGTTAAGGTTACCCTCCTCGACGGCTCTTATCACGCCGTCGACTCGTCCGAAATGGCTTTTAAGATTGCGGCTTCGATGGGCTTCAAAAAGGCGGTTGAGGAAGCGAAACCCGTCCTTCTGGAGCCGGTAATGAAGGTCGAGGTCGTCGTTCCCGAGGAGTATACCGGGGATGTCATCAGCGACCTCAATGCCCGCAGGGGGCACATTGACGAAATGGAAATGAGGGGCAGGCTGAGAGTGGTGCAGGCGAAAGTGCCGCTGGCCGAGATGTTCGGTTACGCTACCGATATGCGTTCCCGGACGCAGGGCCGCGGAACTTACACAATGCAGTTTTCCCACTATGCGGAGGTGCCCCCGAACATTGCCGAAAAGATTATGAAGCATTACTAATACCGGGTAGTGCAAGAGTTTCTAAAACTTTCAAAAATAAACCTAAACCAAGATTAAGGAGGAAGACCCATGGCGAAAGCCAAATTTGTGCGCACCAAGCCCCACGTAAACATTGGAACCATCGGTCACGTCGACCACGGCAAGACCACCCTGACGGCGGCGATCACCCTGATCCTGTCCAAGTACGGTCAGGCCACCTACAAAAAGTATGACGAAATCGACGCGGCGCCGGAAGAAAAGGCCCGCGGCATCACCATTAACACCGCCCACGTCGAATACGAGACCGCCAAGCGCCACTACGCGCACGTCGACTGCCCCGGGCACGCCGACTACATCAAAAACATGATCACCGGCGCGGCCCAGATGGACGGCGCCATCCTCGTCGTTTCCGCCGCCGACGGTCCCATGCCGCAGACCAGAGAGCACATCCTTCTGGCCCGCCAGGTTGCCGTGCCTTCCATCGTCGTCTTCCTGAACAAGGCCGACATGGTCGACGACCCCGAACTTCTCGAACTCGTCGAAATGGAAGTCAGGGAACTCTTGAGCAACTACGAATTTCCCGGTGACGACACGCCCGTCATCGCCGGTTCGGCTTTAAAAGCCCTTGAATGCGGCTGCGGCAAAAACGAATGCGACGCCTGCGCCCCCATCCTCAAGCTCATGGACGCCGTCGACGAATTCATTCCCACCCCCGAGCGCGACGTCGACAAGCCCTTCCTCATGCCCGTGGAAGACGTCTTCTCCATCACCGGGCGCGGCACCGTCGGCACCGGCAGGGTCGAGCGCGGCAGGGTCAAGACCGGCGACGAAGTCGAGATCGTCGGCTTCATGGAGAAACCGCGCAAGACCGTCGTGACCGGCGTGGAAATGTTCCGTAAAATCCTGGACGAAGCCGTGGCAGGCGACAACGTAGGTTTGTTGCTCAGAGGCGTCGACCGCAAAGAACTCGAGCGCGGTCAAGTCCTGGCGAAGCCGGGGAGCATCAAGCCCCTCACCGAGTTTTCGGCCGAGGTTTACGTCCTGACCAAGGAAGAGGGCGGGCGGCACACCCCGTTCTTCAACGGCTACCGTCCCCAGTTTTACTTCCGGACCACCGACGTCACCGGCGTCATCAAGCTGCCGGAGGGCGTGGAGATGGTCATGCCGGGCGACAACATCCGGGTGGACATCACCTTGATCACGCCGATCGCCATCGAGGAAGGTTTGCGTTTCGCCATTCGCGAGGGCGGCCGGACCGTTGGTGCCGGTGTCGTCACGGCCGTCAAGGCATAGGAGGGATACGATGCCCAGACAGAAAATCCGGATCCGCCTGAAGGCTTTCGACCACGGCATGCTGGACCAGTCCGCGGCGAAGATCGTTGAAACGGCCAAGCGTACCGGAGCGAGCGTGGCCGGTCCCATCCCGCTGCCGACCGAAAAGAGCATCTACACGATTCTCCGGTCGCCGCACAAGGATAAGGACTCGCGGGAGCAGTTCGAAATCCGGACCCACAAGCGCTTGATCGACATTCTCGAACCGACGCCGAAGACGGTTGACGCTTTGATGCGCCTGGACCTGCCCGCCGGCGTTGACATCGAGATCAAGCTGTAACGCAGCAGGCGCTGCGCGCCTGCTTGGCAGTAAGCGATAGGCGTTAGGCATTAAGACTTAAGCAACCACGGGTCTGGCCTGAGACTGTTCTAACGCTTAGTGCTCAGTGCTTAATGCCATTGTTTGGAGGTGTAAAGATGGCCAAGGGAATTCTCGGGCGTAAGCTCGGGATGACGCAGCTCTTCACTCCGGAAGGGCTGGTGGTCCCCGTGACTTTGATAGAAGCGGGCCCCTGTACCGTCGTACAGAAGAAAACGGTTGACCGCGATGGCTACAACGCCATCCAGATCGGCTGGGGCGAGGTGCGCGAAAAAAAGGTCACCAAGCCTGTCCGCGGGCACTTTGCCAAGGCCGGGGTCAAGCCGAAGAAGTACCTGCGCGAGCTGCGGGTCAATGACGTAATGGAGTACAAGATCGGCCAGGAGATAAAGTGCGACATCTTCAACGCCGGCGAAATGGTCGACGTTACCGGGACCAGCAAGGGCCGCGGGTTTGCCGGAGGTATTAAAAGACATGGTTTCCACCGCGGGCCGATGGGGCACGGCTCCAAGTATCACCGCCGGCCCGGCTCGGCGGCGGCCAAAGGCCCGGCCCGTATTTTCAAGGGTCGCAAGATGCCCGGCCATTACGGTGTGGAAAGAGTCACCGTGCAGAATCTCGAGGTTGTCAAGGTTGATCCGGAGCGCAACCTTCTGGCTGTAAAAGGTGCGATTCCCGGCCCTGCCAACGGCCTGGTTTTTGTGCAGGAAGCCGTTAAGAACAGGTAAGGGAGAATTTTCGTTTTTTAATGGCATCCAAGGAAAGGAGGAGCGGTCGTGCCTACAGTAGCAGTCGTTAACACCAACGGCGAACGGGTGGGCGAGATCGAGCTGAGCGAAGATATCTTCGGGCAGCCCGTCAACGAGGCGGTTCTGCACGAGGTGGTCGTGATGCACCTCGCCAACCGGCGCCGCGGGACACACGATACCAAGACCAGGGCCGAAGTCAGGGGCGGCGGAAGAAAACCCTGGCGCCAGAAAGGCACCGGTCGGGCGCGTCACGGCAGCATTCGCTCGCCCATCTGGCGGGGCGGCGGCATCGTCTTCGGCCCGCACCCGCGTGATTATAGCTACAGCGTACCGAAGAAAGTCAAGCGGGTGGCCCTTAAGTCCGCCCTTTCGGCTAAGGTTAAAGAGGGGAAGCTTATCGTCCTCGATACGTTGACCCTGGCTGAGCCCAAGACCAGAGAAATGATCGGCGTCATCGACAACCTCAAGGTTAACGGCGGCGCGTTGTTTGTGACCGCCGAACGGGACCTCAACGTGGAAAAGTCGACGCGCAACATCCCTGGTTTCAAGTCGTTAGAAGCGCGGCAGCTAAACGTCTACGACCTCCTGGATCACGACAACCTGGTGTTGACCAGGGACGCCGTGGCCCGCGTCGAGGAGGTGCTGGCATAATGAAGTACCCGTACGATATCCTGCGGAAGCCGCTGGTGACCGAGAAATCCATGTCGCTGACCGGGGAGAACAAGTACTCCTTCCTGGTCGATCCGAAGGCGAACAAGACCGAGATCAAACGCGCCGTTGAAGAGATCTTCAAGGTCAAGGTCGTGAAGGTCAATACCATGCGGCAGGTCGGCAAGGCCAGGCGCCGGCGCAACATCGTCGGCTACACGCCGGAGGTCAAGAAGGCCATTGTGACCCTTCGCGCGGGCGACAAGATCGAATTCTTTGAAGGCGTATAGGTAAGGAGGGAAACACGTGGCGACTAAGAAATTCAAACCCACCTCCCCAGGACGCCGATTTGTGACCGTTTCCGACTTTGCGGAAATCACGGCCGCCGAACCGGAAAAGTCGCTGATCCAACCCTTGAAGAGGACCGGCGGGCGCAACACCCAGGGGCGGCTGACCGTCCGCCACCAGGGAGGCGGGCACAAGCGCAAGTACCGAATTATCGACTTTAAGCGCGATAAGGACGGTATCCCGGCCAAGGTCGTAAGCATTGAGTACGACCCCAACCGCTCGGCCAACATCGCCCTGGTCAGCTATGCCGACGGCGAGAAGCGCTACATCCTGGCCCCGGTCGGTCTGCAGGTCGGGCAGACGATCGTCTCCGGCCCGGACGCCGACATCAAGGTGGGGAACGCTCTCCCGCTGCGCAACATCCCGGCCGGCACGCTCATCCACAACCTTGAGTATTATCCGGGCCAGGGAGCCAAGGTCGTCCGTTCCGCCGGCGGCGCGGCGCAGCTGATGGCCAAGGAAGGCGATTACGCCCACGTGCGCTTGCCGTCGGGCGAGGTCCGGCTGTTCAGCATGGACTGCAAGGCTACCATCGGCCAAGTCGGCAACCTCGAGCATGAGAACATCACGGTCGGCAAGGCGGGCCGCAACAGGTGGCTCGGCATTCGCCCGACCGTCCGCGGTGTCGTGATGAATCCGGTCGACCACCCGCACGGCGGCGGCGAGGGCCGCTCACCGATCGGGCGGGCGCCGGTGACGCCTTGGGGTAAACCGGCACTCGGCGCCAAGACACGGAAGAAGAACAAGCCCAGCGATAAGCTGATTGTTAAGCGGCGTTCGAAGTAAGAAAGGGGGTATACCATGGGTCGCTCACTGAAGAAGGGGCCTTACTGCAGTCCCAGGCTTCTGGTCCGTATCGAGGAAATGAACGCCAGGAACGAAAAGAGGGTTCTGAAGACCTGGTCCCGGCGGTCGACCATCTTCCCCCAGATGATCGGCCATACCATCGCTGTCTATGACGGCCGTAAGCATGTTCCTATTTACATTACGGAAGAAATGGTAGGACACAAGCTCGGCGAGTTTGCACCGACCCGTACCTTTAGAGGGCACGGGCATCACACCGAAAGATCCACGGCGCTGAAATAAGGGGGGTTCATCGTGGAAGCAAGAGCAGTAGCCAAGTACATCCGGCTCTCTCCCCGCAAGGTCCGTGAGGTTGTGGATCTGGTGCGCGGGAAGCAGGTGGACGAAGCGCTGAGCGTCCTCAAGTTCGTACCCAACAGAGGGGCTCAGGCCGTCGCCAAGGTTATCAAGTCTGCAGCGGCCAATGCCGAGAACAATCTGGAGATGGACCGTGGGGACCTCCGGATCGTGAAGGCCGTTGTCGATCAGGGTCCCACGCTCAAACGCATGCAGCCTCGTGCCTACGGCAGGGCCAATATCAGGCGGGTCCGCACCAGCCATATCACCGTCGTCGTCAGCGACGGAAAGGAGGGATAGGCGAATGGGGCAGAAGGTTGACCCGCGGGGGTTAAGACTGGGTATCGTCCGCGACTGGGACGCCAAGTGGTACGCGGATAAAAAGAATTTTTCCGATCTGCTTCTGGAAGACGTCAAGATCAGGAATTACATCAAGAAGAAGCTCTTTCCGGCGGGGATCGCCCGGGTTCAGATCGAACGGACGGCAAACCGGCTGCGCATAGGCATTCATACCGCCAAGCCGGGCATCGTCATCGGCCGCGGCGGGACCGAGGTCGAGGTCCTGCGCAAGGAACTCGAAGCGATGACCGGGCGGCAGGTGAACATCAATATCGTCGAGGTCAAGGTTCCGGAACTGGACGCCCAGCTCGTCGCCGAGAACGTGGCCGGCCAGATTGAAAGGCGTGTGGCTTTCCGCCGGGCGATGAAACAGATCGTCGGCCGGGCGATGAAGATGGGCGCCAAGGGCATCAAGGTTCAGGTCAGCGGCCGGCTGGCCGGAGCCGAAATCGCCCGCTCCGAATGGTACAGCGAAGGGAAGGTGCCGCTGCACACCCTGCGTGCCGACATCGACTACGGCATTGCCGAAGCCAAGACGACGCACGGCAAGATCGGCGTCAAGGTTTGGATTTACAAGGGAGAGGTTTTACCTGAAAAGGCTCCTCGCGAAGGAGGCAAGTAACCAATGTTGATGCCCAAAAGAGTGAAGTACCGCAGGCAGCATCGCCCCGACCTCGGGGGCCGGGCCAAGGCCGGTACCGAAATCGAGTACGGCGAGTTTGGCCTGCAGGCCACGGACGCTGCCTGGATAACGTCGCGACAGATTGAGGCGGCGCGTATCGCGATGACCCGGCACGCCAAGCGCGGCGGCAAGGTCTGGATCCGCATCTTTCCGGACCGTCCCATCACCAAGAAGCCTGCCGAAACCCGCATGGGGAGCGGCAAGGGTTCTCCGGAATACTGGGTTGCCGTAGCTAAACCGGGGCGCATCCTGTTTGAAATCGCGGGTGTCCCCGAGGAGACAGCCAGGGAGGCCCTGCGCCTCGCTTCGCACAAGCTGCCGTGCGGCACAAAAATTGTGAAACGTGAGGAAGTAGGTGAAGCCCGTGGCGAAAGTTCGTGAACTCTTTGAGATGACCGATGCTGAACTGAGAAAGAAGCTGGCCGATTCCAAGGAGGAACTTTTCCGGCTTCGCTTTCAGATGGCAACGGGGCAGCTCGATAACCCGATGCGGCTAAAGGAAGTCCGCCGCCGGATTGCCCGTTTGAACACCATCATGCGGGAAAGAGAACTGGGGATTAAGCGGGCGTAAGGAGGGATTGACGTGGAACAGCGTGCTTTACGCAAGACCCGGACTGGTACCGTGGTCAGCAACAAGATGGATAAATCAGTCGTCGTCGCCGTGGAGACTCTCGTCCGGCACCCCCTTTACGGGCGTATCGTCCGCCGGACCAAGAAATTCATGGCGCATGACGAGAAAAACGAATGCCAGATCGGCGACAAGGTCAAGATCGCCGAGACCCGTCCGTTGTCCGCGAGAAAGAGATGGCGCGTGGTTGAAATTCTGAAGCGGGCTCAAGCCTAAGCAAGGGAGGTGTAGGCCTTGATCCAGGTGCAAACAATGCTCAACACCGCCGACAATACCGGGGCCAAAAAGTTGATGTGCATCCGTATTCTGGGTGCAAGCTTCCGGCGCTACGCCTCCGTAGGGGATATCATCGTCGCGTCGGTTAAAGAAGCGGTACCCGGCGGCGTGGTGAAGAAGGGCGATGTTGTCAAGGCCGTTATCGTCCGGACGAAGAAGGAGCTGCGGCGCCCGGACGGCTCATATATCAAGTTTGACGAGAACGCAGCGGTAATCATCAAGGACGACAAGACTCCGCGTGGGACCCGTATTTTTGGACCGGTCGCCCGGGAATTACGCGAGAAGGACTTCATGAAGATCGTGTCCCTGGCGCCTGAGGTGCTCTAATCCGTAAAAGGATTCCTCAGGTTACCGCAGCGCGGTTGGTAAGGGAGGTTAACAGGATGGGAGACAACAAGATCCACGTTCGCAAGGGCGACACCGTGCTGGTCATTACCGGTAAGGACGCCGGCAAACGGGGCAAGGTGGTTTCCGTTGAGCCCAAGAGACAGCGTGTTGTTGTTGAAGGGGTCAACATCGTCAAGCGGCACACCAGACCGACCAGGAGCGTGCCACAGGGGGGAATCAAGGAAAAGGAAGCCCCTGTCCACGTTTCCAACGTGATGCTCCTGTGCTCCAAGTGCCATCGGCCTACCCGCGCGGCCAGGCGTGTGCTGGAAGATGGCACGAAAGTCCGTGTGTGCAAGCACTGCGGGGAAGTCCAGGGTTAACCCGGACGTTGCGCCCGCTGCACGAGCAGGTCTGGAAAGGGGGCTTGGATAGTGGCAAGGCTAAAGCAGAAGTACCTGGAAGAAGTCGTGCCGGCCATGAAGGAAAAGTTCGGCTACCGCAACGTAATGCAGGTGCCGAAGCTGGAAAAGGTCGTGATCAATATCGGTCTTGGGGAAGCCATCCAGAACGCCAAGGCCATTGACGCCGCGATAAATGATCTCAAGACCATTACCGGGCAGCGCCCCGTCGTCACCAAGGCCAAGAAGTCGGTAGCCGCCTTCAAGGTCCGTGAGGGGATGCAGATCGGGGTCAAGGTCACCTTGCGCGGCAGCCGGATGTACGACTTCGTCGACAAGCTGTTCAACGTGGCGCTGCCGCGCGTGAGGGACTTCCGGGGCATTCCGTCCAGGGCCTTCGATGGTCGCGGGAACTACACCCTCGGCATCAAGGAACAGCTGATCTTTCCCGAAATCGAGTACGACAAGGTCGACAAGGTCCGTGGCATGGATATCACACTCGTGACCACGGCCAAGACCGACGAAGAAGCGCGTGAACTATTACGGCTGATGGGAGCACCCTTTCAACCCCATTAAAGGAGGGTAGAACGTGGCCAAAAAATCTCTGATCGCCAAGCAAAAGCGGACTCCGAAGTTCCGTGTTCGCGAATATCACCGCTGTAAACTCTGCGGCAGGCCCCGTGCCTATATGCGTAAGTTTGGCATCTGCCGCATCTGCTTCCGCGAGCTTTCCTACAAGGGGCAGATTCCGGGGATCCGTAAGGCCAGCTGGTAAGGAGGTAGCGACAATGTTGACGGATCCGATTGCGGATTTTCTGACGCGCATCCGGAATGCCAACACCGTCTACCATGAAACCTGTGAGATTCCCGCGTCCGGTATTAAGAAGGCCATCGCTGGCATCTTGAAGGAAGAGGGCTTCATCAAGGATTACGAAGTGGTTGACGACGGCAAGCAAGGTATTGTCCGGATTTACCTGAAATACGGCCCGAACCGGGAAAGAGTGATTACCGGCTTGAAGCGCATCTCCAAGCCCGGTTTGCGGGTCTATGCCAAGAAGGACGACGTCCCGAAGGTGCTGGGAGGACTGGGCATCGCCATCCTGTCCACGTCGAAGGGCATTGTTACCGATAAGGACGCCCGGAAGCTGGGCGTTGGTGGGGAAGTAATCTGCTACGTCTGGTAGTTGCCGGGAGGTGAAATTGGCGTGTCGCGTATAGGCAAAAAACCTATCAACATTCCTCAAGGGGTCAGTGTGGAGATCAGCGGCAACACCGTTCGGGTCAAGGGCCCCAAGGGGGAGCTGACAAGGGAATTTCCACCGCGTATGCAAATCGCGCTGGTCGACGGCCAGCTGGTGGTCAACCGGCCCAGCGATGAGGATGAAGACCGTGCGCAGCATGGGCTGACGCGGGCCCTGCTGGCGGGGATGGTCGAGGGAGCGGCCAACGGCTTTTCGAAGACGCTCGAACTGGTCGGTGTCGGCTACCGCGCCCAGAAACAGGGCCAGAACGTCGTCATCAGTATCGGCTACTCCCACCCGGTTGAGTTTGCTCCGCCGCCGGGGATTGAACTCGAAGTTCCGGCCCCGACGAAGATAGTCGTTAAAGGCGCCGACAGGGAACAGGTCGGCATGGTCGCCGCCAACATCCGCAAGATTCGCGCGCCCGAACCGTACAAGGGCAAGGGCATCAAGTACGAAGGCGAGCGTATCCGCCGTAAGGCCGGCAAGGCTGGCGCTAAACGGTAAGTAGAGGAGGGCAGGTCTTGCTTAAGAAGATTAACCGCCATGCAACGCGCAACAAACGGCGCATCCGCGTGCGGAAGAAGATCTTTGGAACGGCCGAACGGCCGCGCTTGAATGTCTTTCGCAGCCTGAACCATATCTATGCCCAGATCATCGACGACGAGCGCGGGGTAACGCTCTGCGCGGCCTCCAGTCTTTCTCCGGAGCTTAAAGGCAAGGTTTCCGGGGGCAACGTGGAGGGCGCCCGTGCGGTAGGCGAGCTCATCGCCCGCGCGGCGCAGGAAAAGGGCATCAAGCAAGTGGTCTTTGACCGTGCGGGATATCTGTATCACGGCCGCGTCAAGGCCCTCGCCGAAGGCGCCAGGGCCGGTGGACTGGAATTCTAAGGAGAAGGGGGGAATGACGTGTCTAGAATAGATGCTTCAAAACTGGAACTTACGGAAAAAGTCGTCTTTATTAATCGCTGTGCCAAGGTTGTCAAGGGCGGCCGCCGCTTCAGTTTTTCGGCGCTGGTCGTCGTGGGCGACGGCCAGGGAATCGTGGGCGCCGGCCTGGGCAAAGCCGGTGAAGTTCCGGAGGCAATCAGAAAAGGAATCGAAGACGCTAAGAAGAACCTTATCAGGGTGCCCATGGTAGGAACTACTATTCCCCACGAAGTGGTAGGCGTTTTCGGGGCGGGCAAGCTCTTGCTGCGCCCGGCGGCACCCGGTACCGGCGTTATCGCCGGCGGGCCTGTGCGCGCCGTCCTGGAGCTGGCCGGCATCCGCGACATTCTGACTAAGTCTTTGGGCTCAAATAACGCCAACAACATGGTCCGGGCCACCCTTGAGGCCATTAAGCTCCTTAAGACGAAAGATAACGTGGGCCGCCTGCGCGGCAAGGAAATTACGCAAATCAGGCTGGGGGGCTAGAAGATGGCGAACTGTAAGATCACACTTGTCAGAAGCGTCATTGGTTCCAACGAAGAGCAGCGCGCCACCGTGCGCGCCCTGGGCCTGAAAAAGCTGCGTCAGTCGGTTATTAAGGAAGATACGCCGCAGATCAGGGGCATGATCAGAAAGGTCAGCCACCTGGTTAAAGTTGAAGAACTTGCGTAAGGGAGGTGTGGGCGAGTTGGATCTATCTAAACTTAGACCGGCAGCAGGTGCCCGCCGATTGCCCAAACGCAAGGGTCAAGGCATTGCTGCAGGCCAGGGCAAGACGGCCGGCCGCGGCCATAAGGGCCAAAAAGCCCGTTCGGGCGGGGGCGTCCGCCGGGGGTTTGAAGGCGGCCAGACCGCGATTTTCCGGCGCCTGCCCAAGCGCGGTTTCCATAACATCTTTAAGAAGATCTACTTCACTGTCAACTGTGGGGACTTAAACCGTTTCGAAAACGGAGCCGTCGTTACCCCTGAAACCCTGGTCGAGGCGGGGCTGATCAAGGGCAAGGGTGACGGGGTCAAGATTCTTGGCGACGGGGAACTGGCCAAGGCGCTTACCGTTCAGGCGCACGCCTTTTCGAAGGCTGCGGTCGAGAAGATTACCGCCGCCGGCGGCAAAGCCGAGGTGATTTAAGTGGCTGTCGGAACACAGTTCCTGGGAAGCCTGCAGCAGGCGCTCAAAGTCTCGGAGCTTCGCACGAAGCTGTTGTTTACCGTGGCGATGCTGCTGGTTTTTCGTATCGGCGCGCATATCCCCGTACCCGGTGTGAATCCGGACGCCATCGAGAAGCTGATCGCGAGCGGGGCGCTGTTCGGGTTCTTCGACGTGATTTCGGGCGGCGCCTTTAAGAACTTCGCCATCTTTGCCATGGGCATCATCCCGTATATCAACGCCTCGATTATCATGCAGCTTCTGACCGTGGTCATCCCCAAGCTGGAACGCCTGTCCAAGGAAGGGGAAGAGGGGCGTAAAAAGATTGTGCAGTACACCCGCTACGGGACGGCGATCCTGGCCTTCTTGCAGGGGCTCGGCATGTCCGTGGCTCTTAAGGGTTCGCTGGTGAACCCCGGGATCCTGTCGTACCTTTTTGTCGCTACCATCCTGACTGCGGGCACCGTCTTCCTGATGTGGCTCGGGGAACAGATCACCGAGCATGGCATCGGGAACGGCATCTCTCTGCTGATCTTCGCCGGTATCGTTTCACGCGTGCCGGCGGGCGCGGTGCGCATTTTCCAGTACCTTGATGCCGGGACGATCAACGTCTTGAGCATCATCGCCCTGATTATCATTGCCGTGCTGATCATCGGTGCCGTCGTCGCCGTTCAGGAAGGCCAGCGCCGGATCCCGGTCCAATACGCCAAGCGGGTTGTGGGGCGCAGGGTCTACGGCGGGCAGACGACGCACCTGCCGCTTAAGGTCAACCAGGCCGGTGTTATCCCGGTCATCTTTGCGTCGTCGATCCTTATTTTCCCGCAGCAGATCGCCGGGTACTTCCAGGGTAACGCTTTCGCCGACGCTTTCCTCCGCTATTTCGCCTGGGGGAGCTTCCTGCACACGACGTTTTACGCTCTGCTGATCATCGGCTTCACCTACTTTTACACGGCTGTGATCATGAACCCGGTCGACGTCGCCGACAACATCAAGAAGTACGGCGGGTTCATTCCCGGCCTGCGGCCCGGGCGCCCGACCGCCGAGTACATCAGCAAGGTGATGGCGCGGATCACTCTCGCCGGCGCTATCTTCCTGGCGCTGATCGCTATCTTGCCGAATTTCGTGCTGTTGGCGACCAAGATTCCGAACATCTACTTCGGCGGCACCGCCCTGCTGATCGTGGTCGGTGTGGCCCTCGATACGATGAAACAGGTTGAGGCGCATCTCCTGATGCGCAGCTATCAAGGTTTCATTAAATAAAAACGGCAGGAGAAATGATCACCAAGAAATCCACCCGCGAGCTTAGCTACATGCGTGACGCAGGACGAGTTGTTGCGGGGACGTTGCGGGAGATAGAGAAAGCGATAAGTTCGGGGGTGACGACCAAGGAATTGGACGACATCGCCGAGGACTTTATCACCAGGCAGGGCGCGCGTCCGGCTTTCAAAGGCCTTTACGGTTTCCCTGCCAGCATCTGCGCCTCTGTCAATGAGGAGGTTGTTCACGGGATCCCCGGTTTAAGGCCCCTGCGGAATGGAGATATTATCAGTATTGACGTGGGGGCGGAAATAAATGGTTACTTTGGTGACGCAGCGGCAACTTTTCCTGTGGGTACCGTAACGCAGGAGGCCCTTGATCTGATGAGAGTAACCGAGCAGGCGCTTTATGCCGGTATCGCGCAGGCGCGGGCAGGCAACCGCCTCACCGACATTTCGCATGCCGTTCAGACCCTGGTTGAGAAGCACGGTTTTGCGGTTGTACGGGATTATGTCGGGCATGGGATCGGAAGCAAGTGCCACGAGGAGCCCCAGATACCCAACTTCGGGCCGCCTGGAAGGGGTCCGAGGCTGGAAGCGGGAATGACCCTGGCCATTGAGCCGATGGTCAACGCGGGGACATACGAGGTTACGACGCTGTCAGACAAGTGGACCGTGGTTACGAAAGACGGCAAACTCTCGGCACATTTTGAGCACACAATCGCGATCACCGATGGCGAGGCCGAAATCCTCACACGCTTGTAACGGAGGTTATATCCGTGGAAGTCAGGAAGTTGCGTGCCGGCCAGGTGGTCAGGTCGGTGGCCGGCAGGGACGAAGGGCAGTTTTACATCGTCCTGGCGACTGTCGGCGACAATACGGTGTTGCTCACTGACGGTTTGCGCCGCAAGGTCGACCGTCCCAAGAGAAAGAACGTTAAGCATATAAAGATAGTGTCACACGCCGATGAGGAAATTAAAGCAAAGCTGGCTGAAGGTCTCAAGGTTACAGATGCTGATGTGCGGAAAATACTCCGGGGTTTCGTGGAGAAGGAGGGATGCTGGTGAAGCAGGACGTTATTGAGGTTGAGGGAAAGGTTATTGAACCCCTGCCCAATGCAATGTTCCGCGTGGAGCTTCCTAACGGCCATAAGGTGTTGGCGCATGTTTCGGGCAAGATCCGCATGAACTTTATTCGTATTCTGCCGGGTGACCGGGTAACGGTGGAGCTGTCCCCGTATGATCTCACCCGCGGCAGAATTGTGTACCGCTATAAGTAGCCACAAGGGGGCGTATCAGGTGAAAGTCAAGCCTTCGGTAAAGGTTATCTGTGAAAAATGTAAGATAATTCGCCGCAAGGGGCGGGTTATGGTTATTTGTGAAAATCCTAAACACAAGCAGCGCCAAGGATAGGAGGGTGAAGTTGTTTGGCACGTATTGCTGGGGTCGACCTGCCCAAGGATAAGCGGGTTGAGGTTGCTTTAACCTATATTTACGGCGTCGGGCTGTCTACGTCGCAAAAGATTTTGGCTCAGACGGGCGTCAATCCCGACACACGGGTGCGCGAGCTGACCGAGGACGAGGTTACCAGACTGAGGGAAGTCATCGAAAAGACGCTGAAAGTCGAGGGCGACCTGCGCCGCGAAGTGGCCCTGAACATTAAGAGACTCATTGAAATCGGCTCGTATCGCGGTCTTCGCCACCGTCGCGGCCTCCCTGTGAGGGGCCAGCGGACCCGGACCAACGCCAGAACGCGCAAGGGTCCCAAGAAGACCGTCGGCGTGCGCAGGAAGAAGTAAGGAGGTTGCTAGATGGCGCGTCGCGTAAGAACCAAGAAGAAGGAAAGAAAACACGTCGAGCAAGGTGTGGCGCATATCAAGTCCACCTTTAACAACACGGTGGTTTCGATCACCGACGTAAGGGGTAACGTAATCTCCTGGTGCAGCGCCGGACAGGTCGGTTTTAAGGGTTCCCGCAAGAGCACGCCGTTCGCTGCGCAGCTGGCGGCTGAAAAGGCGGCCCGCGAAGCGATGGAGCACGGCATGAAAGAGGTCGCGGTGGTTGTCAAGGGACCCGGCGCCGGCCGCGAGGCGGCGATCCGGTCGCTGCAGGCCGCCGGGCTCGAGGTCAGCTTGATCAAAGACGTTACACCCATTCCACACAACGGCTGCCGGCCGCCGAAGCGCCGGCGCGTTTAGGAGGTTCATTTATGGCACGATACACCGAAGCAAGATGCCGGCTTTGCCGTCGCGAAGGCACAAAGCTTTATTTGAAGGGCGACCGCTGTTACGGTCCCCGCTGCACCATCGACCGCCGGCCGACGCCCCCGGGGGCGAAAGCGCACGGGCGCAGGGCCAAGGCTACGGAGTACGGCATCCAGTTGCGCGAAAAACAAAAAGTCCGCCGCATTTACGGCATCCTGGAGACGCAGTTCCGCAACTACTTCGCCAAGGCTGAGCGCCAGCCCGGGATCACCGGCGACAACCTGCTCCGCCTGTTGGAACGCCGGCTGGATAACGTCGTCTACCGTCTGAACCTTGCCGGTTCGCGTTTCGAGGCCCGGCAGATGGTACGGCACGGTCATTTCCTGGTGAACGGGCGGAAGGTTGACATCCCTTCGTACCTTGTCAAGGCGAACGACGTCATCGCCGTCCGTGAAAGAAGCAAGTCTTCACCCCGGATTCAGGAGCTCTTGGAACGGGCTGCTGAGAATACGCCACCGGCATGGCTGGAATACGATGCGGCTAAAGCCCAGGGCCGGGTAGTAGCCTTACCGACCAGGGAGCAGATTGACATTCCGGTTAAGGAATCGCTGATTGTCGAGCTGTACTCCAGGTAGGCGGCTACCTTCCGATTGAGGGGGTTCGCGATGTTAGAGATTGAAAAACCGAAAATTGAGTGCGTGAAGATGGATCCCGAGGCCGGCTACGGGAAATTCGTGGTCGAGCCTTTAGAGCGTGGATTCGGTATCACCCTGGGGAATTCGCTGCGCCGGGTGTTGCTGGCGTCCTTGCCCGGAGCGGCCGTTACGGCGGTGAAGATCGACGGCGTGCTGCACGAGTTTTCCACCATTCCGGGGGTTCGGGAGGACGTAACGGAGATTATCCTCAACCTGAAGAACCTGCGCCTTAAATCATATGCCGACGAGGAAAGAACGATTCGCGTCGAAGCCGAAGGGCCCAGGGAGATCAAGGCCGGTGACATCATCACCGACCCTGATATCGAGATTTTGAACCCGGACCTGCACATCGCCACGCTTGCCGAGGACGTCAGGCTGTATATGGAACTGACGGTCGACAAGGGGCGGGGCTACGTCCCCGCCGAGAAAAACAAGCGCGGCGCGCACGTTATCGGCGTCATCCCTATTGATTCGATCTTCTCGCCTATCCGCAAGGTCAACTATTATGTTGACAAGACGAGAGTCGGGCAGGAGACGACCTTCGACAAGCTTACGCTCGAGGTGTGGACCGACAAGAGCATCCGTCCCGACGAGGCCGTCAGCCTGGCGGCGCGCATCCTTATGGAGCACTTGAAGCTGTTCGTGGGGCTCACTGAATCCGTCGGCAACGTCGAGATTATGGTCGAGAAGGAAGAGGAAAAGAAGAACAAGCTGCTCGAGATGCCGATTGAGGAACTCGACCTTTCTGTCCGTTCTTACAACTGCCTGAAGCGTGCAGGCATCAACACCGTTGAAGAATTGACGCAGAAGAACGAAGAAGAAATGATGAAGGTCAGGAACCTGGGCAAGAAGTCGCTCGAGGAAGTCGTGCGCAAACTTGCCGAACTCGGCCTCTCGCTGCGCAAGGACGAGGACTAAGGAGGGAACGGAATTGGGTTACCGGAAGTTGGGTCTCCCAACAGACCATAGAATGGCCGTGCTGCGCAATCTGGTCACATCCCTCTTGCGGGAAGAGCGGATAATGACCACGGAGGGGCGGGCCAAGGAAGCCCGCAGTCTTGCCGAAAAAATGATCTCGCTTGGCAAGCAGGGAGATCTCGCCGCCCGTCGCCAGGCCCTGAGCTTCCTGTATGACGAAGAGGTAGTCAAAAAACTGTTTAGCACTATCGCGCCCAAGTACGAGGGGCGCACGGGCGGTTACACCCGCATTATAAAGGCCGGCTACCGGCGGGGCGACGCTGCGCAGATGGTAATCCTGGAACTGGTGTAATTCCCGCTGTTAGCTGTCGGCTGTTAGACTGTTAAGGAAGTTTCACGATGGGGATTCCCCGGCGGGAATCCCATCTGACGGTAAAGCGCCGGGCAATAAGAGAGAAGTAACGCTGCGAATGCGCAACATTAAACTGGTGCTCGCTTATGACGGTACCGCCTACTGTGGTTTCCAGGTCCAGCGGGGGAGCGGGCTGCCTACCATCCAGGAAACGCTGGAAAAGTGTCTCGCCTCCCTGGCCCATACGGAGATCCAGGTTACGGCGGCGGGGAGGACCGACGCCGGGGTGCACGCCAGGGGCCAGGTTGTCAACTTCCATACCGGGACCTGGAACATTCCGACGGAGCGGATTGTTCCCGCTCTCAACAGCGTCCTGCCGCCGGATATCGCGGCCGTAAGCGCACAAGAGGTGCCGTTTGATTTCCATGCCAGGTACAGCGCCGTGTCCAAGACGTACTCCTATACGATTGACAACGGCCCTGTGCCTTCGCCTTTTTGGCGGTTCTACAGCTACTACGTGAGGCACCCGCTCGGCGAGGGGCGGATGAAGGCTGCTGCTGCTTTTCTGCTCGGGGAGCACGACTTCAGCTCCTTCCAGGCCGCCGGCAGGCCGGTAAAGTCGGCTGTCCGCACGATCTATAGAGCTGAAGTCACTCGCGACGGGCGCCTGGTCCGCCTGGAGATCGAGGGCAACGGCTTCCTGTACCAGATGGTACGCATCATCGCCGGTACCCTGATCCGGGTGGGTTTGGGCAGGTGGCCGCCGGAGAGAGTCGGCGACATCCTGGCCGCCCGGTCCAGGGCCGCGGCCGGACCGACCGCCCCGCCGCAAGGTCTGTGTTTGGAATATGTGAAATACTAGTATTTAGCATATTCCGATTTTTATTTCGGGTTTTCCAACGGTCAAACAGCTAAAAACCGATAGCGGTCAATCCGGTGCGGTATCATTCCAGTTTATGGTACCGCTATCTTGACAGAGTTAACATAACACCGTATCATGAGATGTGCAGCAGTATCGGCGGGAGGCGATGCGGAACGGAGTGATGCGGTAATGGCCGATAAGGTGGTCTGCGAAAACCGTAAAGCACGGCACGACTACTTTATCCTCGAAACCCACGAGGCCGGGATGGTGCTCACGGGCACCGAGGTCAAGTCACTCCGCGCCGGCAAGGGCAACCTGAAAGATAGCTTTGCCCGCGTCGAAAACGCCGAGCTGTGGCTGCACAACATGCACATCAGTCCCTACGAGCAGGGCAACCGCTTCAACCACGAGCCCAAGAGGCCGCGCAAGCTCCTGATGCACAAGGGAGAGATTATGCGGCTTCTGGGCAAGACGCGGGAAAAGGGCCTTGCTCTCGTGCCCTTGAAGGTCTACTTCAAGAACGGCAGGGCCAAAGTTGCACTCGCGCTGGTCAAGGGCAAAAAGCTTTACGACAAGCGCGAGGACATCGCCAAGCGGGAAGCCCAGAGGGAAATCGAGAGGGCGACCCGCGGAAAATACTAAAACCGGGGGCGACGTGGTTTCGACGGGGGAATTGATGGCAGGAGGAGCGAGCCGGGGTTGCTGCCAGCCCGAAAAACGGTGGCAAAGGCATAACTGCCGACAAGAACGAACTCGCCCTGGCTGCGTAAGTCAGCCAGCATCCTGCCGGCCTAAGCCTGCGTGGCCGGATCAGGGTGTCACATTAGCGGGCTAGCCCGGCGACCAATTCTCGGAGGTTTTCGGGGACACTCATCGAGATAGCTCCAACGGAGCCTGGCTGTGGGCGCCTGCGGAGCGAAACCTAAAGCACAGCCTGCGCTCGGAGAGCCTCTTGTGGTCATTCTTTCGGACGGTGGGTTCAACTCCCCCCGCCTCCACCAGAGAATGCAAACCGTGGTCCATATGAGGCGGCCACGGTTTTTTGTATTTAGCACTGTACACTGACTGAGTATCAGCGGGAGGTTTGCATAGGTAGGTATGAAGCTAACGATAGTCGCGGTGATCCTCATTGCGCTTGCCGCAGGTGTTGCCGGTGCCGTCATCTACGGCGTATCACGGTGGCAGGCAAAGAACGATGACTTCCGAGCAAAGCTGGAGACTGCACGGATATCCATAACGCCGACAACATACGACGCGCGAGAAATCGAAGGCCTGCCGTTGCCGGTGCAGCGGTACTTCCGCGCCGTGTTGCAGGATGGACAGCCGATTGTCGCTGTTGTGCGCTTGTCACAGCAAGGGCAGTTCCGAATAAGCGAGGCCGAGGACAGCTGGCGTCCATTTGAGGCGACCCAGATGATCACCACGTGCCCGCCAGGCTTCGACTGGGACGCACGCGTGAAAATGGCTCCCGGCGTGAAGGTGTTTGTCCAGGACGCCTACGGGGCGGGAACAGGGATCCTGCACGCAGCAGTGCTTGGCCTCGTCACCGTCGCGGCCATGCGCGGCACACCTGAGATGGCGCAGGGGGAACTGATGCGCTACCTCGCCGAGGGGCCTTGGTATCCAACGGCGCTGTTGCCCAGTCAGGGCGTGCGCTGGGAAGCAATCGACGATTCAAGCGCGCGCGCGACCCTCACAGATGGGGATGTCAGCGTGTCGATCGAGTTTTGCTTTGACGAGGAGGGGCTGATCACGACTGCGCGGTCTCAGTCTCGCTACCGCGCTGTCGATGGCGTCCTCCAACCAACGCCCTGGCAAGGTCGGTTTAGTGCCTACGCCAATCGGGCCGGTATGCGAATTCCCTTGGAGGGTGAGGTTAAGTGGCAATTACCGGACGGTCCCTTGCCGTATTGGCGCGGGCGCATCACGGAAATCGACTATCAATGGGCGCAATAGTCTCTGCTCCGAAAGGGACAGTAACAGAATAGGCCCGGCTCACACAGAGTTGTACCCGGGAAGGTCGTCGCATCTGTTCGACTAACATGCAGCATTCCACTTGTTATAGTGGAAATTCCCTGTTCATTTTTCTGTGCTTGAAGCTCCTTGAACGTTTGGCGTAGTCCTCGACAATGTGACCGTTTCCAATGAGCTTATACTTGTAGATAACCAGTCCCTCGAGGCCTACCGGACCCCTGGCATGAATCTTGCCCGTGCTTATCCCCACCTCGGCCCCGAATCCGTAGCGGAAGCCGTCACTAAAGCGTGTGGAACAGTTCCAGAAAACATTGCCCGAATCAACGTAGTCCATGAACCGCGCGGCTTTTTCCTTATCCCTGGTAATGATGCTGTCCGTGTGGCCGGAACCGTACGTATTGATGTGGTCAATGGCTTCGTCAAGCCCCGCAACCACTTTTACGGAAAGCTTGTAGTCAAGGTATTCGGTTTTCCAGTCGTCTTCCGAAGCCGGAGTCGCCGAAATGACCGCGCACGTTTTCGGACAGCCGATCAGCTCCACCTCTTTGCTCTCCAGCGCGTTCTTCAACGCAGGCAAAAAGTCTGCGGCTATCTTTTCATGCACCAGCAGGGTCTCCACCGCGTTACACACGGCCACGTACTGTGTTTTTGAATCCACGGCAATCTTTACCGCCATGTCAATGTCCGCATCTTCATCCACATAGCAGTGGCATATACCGTCCGCGTGGCCCATAACCGGAATTCTTGAGTGGTCCATGATATATCTGACGAAATCATTGGACCCTCTGGGAATGATGAGATCGATGTACTGGTCCATTTTGAGCATTTCGTTGACGTCTGAGCGTGTCTCCAGCAGCGCAAGCCAGTTGGCGGGAATGCCGGCTTCTTCCGTTGCCTTGACAATGACTTCGGCCAGGACGCGGTTGGTCTCCCTGGCTTCGGAGCCGCCTTTAAGCAGTACGCTGTTCCCGCTCTTCAGACAAAGGGTTGCAATCTGCACCAGGGCATCGGGCCTGGACTCAAAAATCACGCCGATTACACCTATCGGACAGGTCACCTTGTACAATTCCAGACCGTCGTCCAGTTCAGTGGAAAGCAGTGTTTTCCCTACAGGGTCGTCCAGGTCAATAAGGCTATGGATCCCGTCAACTACATCCTGGATCTTTGCCTCGTCGAATCTTAGCCTTTTTAATAGCGGGGCGGGGAGGTCTTCTTTTTCACTTCTCAATAAGTCTTCCCTGTTAGCTTTTATGATTTCTTCCTTGTTATGTTTTAGTGACTCAGCGATCTGAGCCAGGGCTCTATTCTTCAGTTCCGTTCCGGCTCCGGCCAGCTTTATGGAAGCTTCCTTCACCCGGCGCGCCAATTCATTCATGCTCATACCAATGCCCCCTTTCAAAATATCTTACTCTTCATGTCCTGCGTCTGGCTACCCGGTCCAGATTCTCTTGATCTCAACTTTAACAGCCAATGCCCTCACGGCTCCGCAGAGCTTTTGAGAATCAAGGATCGTTCCGGGATAGCCAGGTAGGCCACTCCAAGGACCACCGTCCGGAACGGGTGCAGATCATCGTCGGCACCTGGGAATCCATTGTGTAAAATTCTTGAGTCCATTATAATTTACGCTATTACCGCATACCACCGCAACTCCGTTTGATGCTGTCCGTAAGAATCCGGAACGGGTGTCCGAATTCACTTGAATGCGCAGGCTCGATGGCCGGGCGGGTCAAAAGTAGGTGGGCGTTGACGCCGTTTTGGTTTTCCGGAAGGAGGAAACAATGCAACAGGTAAAGATTTACGGTCTGAAAAGCAATCTGGCCAAAAATCGAGAGGCGCTTTCGGATGCCATCCGAGATGCTCTAAAAGAAGCATTCGGATTGCCGCCGGAGAAACGCTTTCAGCGTTTTATTGGCCTGGAAAGAGAAGAGTTTGTCTTCCCGCAGGATCGCAGTGAGAATTACATCATTTTGGAGTTCTCGGTGTTTGAAGGGCGCTCGGTGGAGGCCGAGAAGAAACTCATCGTGAGGCTGTTTGAGTTGGTTTCCGCCGGGTGGGCATTGCGCCGCAAGATCTAGAGATCACCATTTTTGAAACGCCGCAGGGCAATTGGGGTATTCGGGGCAAGCCGGGAGATGAGCTGGCCCTCAACTACAAGGTCCAAGTATAGGCAACCTGACGATTGCTTATGCCGATAAGAGGTGCCAGTCACTTCACTATAGCTTCCGACATTCTTCACAATAGTATATGCTACCGCCCGCGTGCAGGCTCTCCTGATTGTTGTCTCAGGAACGGCACAGGGCTTATCCGCGGTGTTCTTGCTGAGTACAGTGAGGTGATGACGGGGAGGAAACGATACCTGGCTGTAACGTTAGACGGTGATGGGCTCGGTCCAGCGCCACTCTCTAGTATCATAAGTTTGACTGTGAGGCTTGTTTCCGGATGGGCCGGTGAAGTAGAAACCGAATAGTGATAACAAGAATGCATGCAGGGCACTGCCCTTTACACCAGACACCCGGTATGGTATTTTTTGTTAAACGGAGAATTTCATAGGTCGGAGGGTATCGGGAGAGACCCGTTCGTAAAGCGGGCGCCGAAGGAGCAAAGAGGCGGAAACTCTCAGGCAAAAGGACCGACCCTCTCGAACTCTGGAGAGTCCGTGAACTTGTCACGGCACCGACGGGGCAAACCGGCTCAGTCCGGGAATCTCTCAGGTTGGAGGACAGAGGCCTGAATGGGGCTCTGTTTTTTGTTTTCCGCGACCTTGACAAGTCTCAACGGGGAGGCGAGCGCATGAACGTCTTTGACATTGTCGGGCCGGTGATGGTCGGACCGTCGAGTTCCCATACGGCCGGAGCCGTCCGCATCGGCCGGATAGCCCGGAGGCTGCTGGGCGAGGAGCCGGCTGAGGTATACATTCAGTTTCACGGTTCTTTTGCGCGCACCTACCGAGGACACGGCACCGACAGGGCCGTCATCGCCGGTTTGCTCGGCTTCGAGCCCGACGACACCCGAATAAGGGAGAGCCTTTTGCTCGCGGAGCAAAGAGGGTGGAAGGTGACCGTCGAGACTGCTGCCTTGAGGGATGCCCATCCCAATACGGCGGTGATCCGGCTGCTGGGACGTTCGGGCCGGGCTGTAACCGTAACGGGTTCCTCCATGGGCGGCGGAAACATTCTTATCAGGCAAATCGACGATTTGAAAGTCGAGATTTCAGGCGAATACCATACGCTGGTCGTTCCGCACCGGGACACGCCCGGAGTGGTGGCGGCCGTCACCGGTGTGCTCGCCGCAAAGCGGGTTAACATCGCCCGTATGAACGTATACCGCCGCTGTCGCGGATGTGAAGCGCTGATGGTGATCGAGCTTGATCAGGATGCGGGACGGGCAGCCGTAGATGAGATCGGCCGGCTTGCGGGGGTGCTGGCCGTAACGGCGCTTGAGCCCATTTGAGGAGGCGCGGACAACGTGTTGCTGCATTATGATTCGGTTGAAGAACTGGTGACGGCGGCGGAACGCGCCGGAAAGAACATCTCCGACGTGGTCCTGCGGGATCAGGCGGAACAGATGGAGAAACCGGAAGCCCAACTCTGCGCACGAATGGCCGCCAACCTGAGGGTGATGAAAGAGGCGGTCGCAAACGGCCTGGCGGCAGGCCTCAGGTCCGAAAGCGGCCTCTCCGGCGGGAATGCGTTTAGGATGAAGGAAGCCATCGAGGCCGGAGAAACAGTTGGCGGCGCCACACTGGACGGGGCCGTGATGAGGGCCCTGGCCGTGGCTGAGGTCAACGCCTGCATGGGAAGAATCGTGGCCGCTCCGACGGCCGGTTCCTGCGGGATTATTCCGGGTGTTCTGCTGACGGTGATGGAGGAAAAGGCCGTCCCGGAAGAGAAGGCGGTCATGAGCCTCTTTACTTCCGCCGCCATCGGCATGGTCATTGCCAGACAGGCCTATATCTCTGGAGCCGAGGGGGGTTGCCAGGCCGAATGCGGCAGCGCCTCGGCAATGGCCGCGGCGGCGGTCGTGGAGATGTGCGGCGGTTCTCCCCGCATGGCCGCCCATGCCTGCGCTATCGCTCTGAAAAACGTCCTGGGTCTGGTCTGCGACCCGGTGGCGGGTCTGGTGGAAGTCCCCTGCGTCAAGCGTAACGCGATGGGTGCGGCAAACGCTCTGACTGCCGCCACTATGGCCATGGCAGGGATTGAAAGTGTCATTCCTGTTGACGAGGTGATTTCAGCCATGAAAGCGGTGGGTGATTGCATGGCCAGGTCTCTCAAAGAAACGGCGGAAGGCGGGCTGGCAACCACACCGACTGGACGCAGTCTGGCAGAAAGGATATTTGGGCAGGATTTATGAGATAGCAGGAGAGACAGCAGGAATGGAGTGCTGAACGTGAGAAAACTGCTGGCGGTAATGGTGGCATGCCTCCTTTTACTCCCGGCATCCTGTGCCCGGGATACGCGAACGACAGTTCAAGACCATAAAGGTTCACTGGAACAGCAGAAATCTGCGTCCGTGATCATAAACCCCAATGGAAGGACCATCCGGGAGAGAATCAATCCTCCCGAAGGGTTTTCGAGGGTTGAAGCGGCGGAGGGGTCTTTCGGACACTATTTGCGAAGCCTTCCCTTGAAGCCTCACGGTTCACCTGTAACGCATTACGACGGGTCGATCAAGACAAGGGATGTTCACGAGGTGGTCGTTGATATCGACATTGGCCAAAGAGACCTGCAGCAGTGCGCCGACGCGGTTATCAGATTGCGGGCCGAATTCCTTTACCGGAAAGGGATGTACGATAAAATACATTTTAACTTCACCAATGGGTTCAAAGCAGACTATGCCACCTGGATGCAGGGGAACAGGATTGTGGTGGAAGGGAACACGGCCCGCTGGGTCAAAACAACGGGATATGCCAACGATTACGAGAGTTTTAGAAGATACCTCGACATGGTCTTCGCTTACGCGGGAACTCTTTCCTTGTCAGGAGAAATGAAAAAGGTGCCCCTGGATGATATGCAGATCGGGGATGTGTTCTTGAAGGGCGAGGATCCCGGTCATTGTGTAATCGTGGTTGATATGGCGGAGAACAGGACTACGGGGGAGAGGCTCTTCATCATCGCGCAAAGCTATATGCCGGCCCAGGACATCCATATCTTGAAGAATCCTCATGCGGAAATCAGTCCGTGGTATTCGTTGAGCTTTGGGGAAACACTGAACACTCCCGAATGGACTTTTAAGAAAGACCAATTGATGAGATTCCAGGACTGAAGCGCCGGCCGGGGACCGGCCAGGCATCCAAGAATCCGGGGGCCTAACCCCTGCCGTAAGCCCTTGCATTGCAGCAAGGGCTTACGTACGTATCTCAAATGTCTGTAAAGTCCTTGTCGGTTTTTCGGATCCCTGGATAGGGCGATCCAGGGTGCAATTAGATACACAGCAATGTTGCAAATAGAAACATCTGTCCGGGACATGCCCGCCGAAGCCTTCCTACGGCCAACAGCAGTATGTCGCTTTGTCCGCAGGGGAGAGACTGCAATCGGAAGGGTTCAGGCGCTGGTAAACAGATGGCTGTTTCGGTGGCACGGGTTTTGCTATGCTTCCTTGGGTAACGGGATTTGTTTGAAGGGAGCGTGGTCAAGCGTGGTCATGCCGGAACCTTACAAGATTAAAATGGTGGAGCCCATCAGGCTGATACCCCCGGACGAAAGACGGCGAAAGCTTTTCGATGCTCATTACAACCTGTTCGCCCTCAGGGCGGAGGACGTGTTTATTGACCTTCTTACCGACAGCGGCACCGGCGCCATGAGCGACTGCCAGTGGGCGGGTATTATGTGCGGGGATGAGGCCTACGCCGGCAGCCGCAGTTACTACAATCTTGAAAGCGTCTGCCGTGAGATATTCGGCCACCGGTACATGGTGCCGGTTCACCAGGGGCGTGGGGCCGAAAACGTACTGTTTTCGCTGCTGATCAAGCCTGGACAGATGGTGGTGGGCAACATGCATTTTGACACCACCAAGGCCCATATAGAACTGAAGGGCGGACTTCCCGTCAATTGCGTGGTCCGGGATGCTTACGACACATCGGTCAGTGGACTTTTTAAGGGCAATGTGGATATTGACCGTTTGGAGAGGCTGATCACGGAGAACGGGCCGGAAAAGATCGCTTTCATCCTGATTACGGTCACGTGCAACAGCGTCGGCGGGCAGCCGGTGTCGATGGCGAACATCCGTGAGGTCCGCAGAGTGGCCGAAAAGTACAATCTGCGGCTGTTTCTGGATGCGGCGAGGTTTGCCGAAAACGCTTATTTCATCAAGAACAGGGAGGAAGGTTACGGGGACAAAAGCATAACGGAAATCGTCCGGGAGATGTTTTCCCTGGCGGACGGCTTCACCATGAGCGCCAAAAAGGACGGGCTCGTCAACATCGGCGGGCTCATAGGTATCAAAGAGGACCGGGAACTGTATAATCAGGTCCGCGCGGCCATGGTTCCGATCGAGGGCTTTCCCACTTACGGAGGGCTTGCGGGCCGTGATATGGAGGCCCTGGCCCGTGGATTGCGGGAAGTGGTGGACGAATCCTACCTGCGGGCCAGGATCGGCCAGGTGGAGTACCTGGGTGGCAGACTCCTGTCGGCGGGCATACCGATCCAGCAGCCGGTGGGGGGCCATGCCGTGTTTGTGGATGCCGGAAAGTTTCTGCCGCACATCCCCTATGATCAGTTCCCGGGCCAGGCCCTGGCCATAGAACTGTACCTGGAGGCAGGGGTCAGAGCGGTGGAAATAGGTTCCTTCCTGCTGGGGCGCGACCCGGTCAGCGGGACCCAGCTTAAATCGCCCTTGGAGCTTTTAAGGCTGACCATTCCCAGGAGGGTATATACCAACAATCACATGGATTACGTGGCCGAGGCGCTGGCCAATATTCGACAGCGCCGTGACGGGATCCGCGGGGTAAGGATAACCGAGGAGCCTAAGGTGCTGAGGCACTTCACCGCCAAGCTCGAGCTTGTTTAGGTTTTTTCAAATCTCGACCCCTGCTCCATGCCGTACCTGCGGAGCTTGCGGTACAGCGTGGTGCGAGAGATCTTCAGAGCTGAACACGCTTCCTGCCTGGTGGCGTACTTGTCTATTGCCCGGGACAGCACGGCCCGTTCCACGTCATCAAGGCTGGGGAAATCGTCAAAACGCAGGCACAGACCGGCGCCCGGCTGCGACGCCGCTTTCTTGGTGACAAAGGCGGGCAGGTCCTCCACGTCTATAAAGCCGTTCTCGGCCATAATCATGGCCTGCTCCAGGATGTTTTCCAGTTCCCGCACATTGCCGGGGAAATGGTAGTGGCGCAGCGCTTCCAATGCTTCACCGGTTAGGGACGGCACACTTTTATTGAGCCGGCGGGCGATGCGGGCCAGCAGCACTTCCACCAGCGCCGGCAGGTCCTCCATCCTCCTGCGCAGGGGCGGCAGGTGCAGGTTAATCACCGACAGACGGTAGAACAAATCCGCGCGGAACGATTTTTCGGCGATGGCTTTTTCCAGGTCGCGGTTGGTGGCCGCGATAATCCGCACGTCGACTTTTTTCCACTGGGTACCGCCCACACGAATGATCTCCCTGTCCTGAAGGACGCGTAAAAGCTTGGCCTGAAGGGACGGAGCGGTCTCGGCGATCTCGTCCAGGAAAATCGTTCCGCCGTCTGCCAGCTCGAAAAACCCCTTGCGCCCTCCCCTTCGGGCACCGGTGAAAGCTCCCTCGTCATAGCCGAAAAGCTCACTTTCCAGCAGGTGTTCGGGGATGGCGGCGCTGTTCACCGCTATAAAGGGCTTGGCCGACCGGTGGCTTCGGGAGTGAATGAACCTGGCCAGCACCTCCTTGCCGGTACCGCTTTCGCCGCTGATCAGCACCGTCGAGTCCACCCCTGCGGATTTAACGGCCAGTTGATAAACCTTTTGCATTTCGGGATTTTTCCCCACGAAGGGGGTGTCGGGGTAGTCCTGCCGCCCGCTCAGCTTCCTGGAAAGGTGCTCGATGGTGTTCACGGCCTCGGCCAGCGATCCGGCCAGGTTCACCATTTCGGTAAGGTCCTGGAAAACGGATATGGCTCCGATAATCTTTCCTTCGCCTAGGATGGGCATGATATTTGAAACCACCGTCTTGTCCCCCACAGTGGTTTGAATGCCGGTCATTTCCCGGCCGCTACGCAGAACGTCCAAAAGCGCGCTTCCCGGAACCACGTCGGTCACAAGCCGGCCCACCGCCTGCCGCGCCGTTATCCCGGTGATCCTCTCGTTCGCCTTGTTGACGAACACCACCCGGGCGTTCCGATCGATGATCACCATTCCGTTGTATATTGAGTCGAAAATAGTGCGCGCTCGTTCCACGAGATCCATCAAATCCATGTGCCGGCCTCCCGTTTCAGAACGTTCAACCGCATTGTACCACAGTGGTTCAAAATGAAACACCCCTCTGTCAGGGCTATACTTATGGTTTTATGGAGTCCGGAAGGGTTAAGTAAAAGAGGATTCGTATGTTCAACGCGGAAAGACATGCTTAGGTAACGGAGCGGAGAGGGAGATGGGGATGCTGACCGGCCTGCATTTACTGCTGACTTACAAGTGTACCTTTGAGTGCGACCATTGTTTCACCGCTACAGCCAAGGAAAAGCACCAGGGAGACGAGGATAGCGAACAGTAGAGCCTGCTTCATAAGCTCTCCTTTAACCACCGATTAGTAATGGCATTTAAAGCATAAGCCCGCAGGACCTTTCCTTGTGACGCAGCTTCTTTCCCGACGCGAATCGGTCACCCGGTTAATCCCCCGAACAGCCCAGTTGGTGACATTTACCACCAAATCTGGCAAGGAATATCCGGTCTGCCTGCCGAAGTTTGTCTAAACCTGTCAATACCGGGGTGTTCTGGCAAGTTAAGCAGACCTATGCAGCAGAAGGAGTGATGCCCTTGCCTCGCAGACTTTTGTGGCTGGCGGCCGTTGTTGCGGTGATAGGCTTTGTCGCGCTCTGCTTCACGCTTTTTGCTTCCTTCGTCCGAAGCGCCGCCGAAAGCTATGCTGCTTACAGGGCAGCTACGGGGGATCCTCTGTGGCTCGTAGCCTACAGGAGCTTGACACCCGGTGATTCAACTAACGATTCAAGAGAGTCCGGCCAAACCTCTGACGGTCCGGCAGCGAACAGGCAAGACGCCGGTCGGGAGCCGGACGTTCCAGCGGGCGATGTCGGGATCGCCTACACCATCCGGGCGCAGAGAGGCGATAGCCCGTGGCCTTTGGCCCAGCGCGGGGAGTCACGCAACCAGGATGTGCGGGAAAGCGATTCCCTCTCGAGCGACTCACTGCCGGAGAGACAGGGGATACAGGCGACTGCTGAAGCAGACCCGCCTGCGGCGGAGCAACCTGTCTCAACCCCCAAACCTGAGCCTAAACCTGCTCCTAGTCGTGTTTCCACCCTGCCTCCGCCTCCCGGCCCCGGGCTGACGGCGGAGCGGGCCGCACAGCCGGTGAACCCGGAGGAACTGCCCGTCTACCGGGTGCAGCCCGGCGATACTCTCTGGGTCGTCGCGAAAAAGCTCGGCACCACGGCGCTTGCGCTTACGGAAACCAACCGACTGCACAGCGATGTCTTGAGCCCCGGTCAGCCGCTGTACGTCCCGCCCGGGAAGACGGCGGTCGGTGTGCAAGGGCCTTACGGCACCAAAAAACAGGGCTGCGGCGAACTGCTGGCCTGGCCCTGGGCCCGGTGGGTCTTTAATATCGGCAGCGTGGCCATCGTCACCGATTTGCAGACCGGGAAGAAGTTCAAGGTCTACTGCATGGGCGGTGCCAACCATGCCGATTGCGAGCCGCTGACCGCCTCGGATACGGCGGTGATGTATGAGCTGTTCGGCCGCCGGTGGTCCTGGGCGACCCGGCCCGTCCTGCTTACCGTGGGCAGCCGTACCTTCGCGGCGTCGATCAACGGCCAGCCCCACGGCCCGGAAACCATTTTCGACAACAACTTTAAGGGCCAGTTCTGCCTGTATTTCTACAACAGCAGAAGCCATAACAAGAACGCCGTCAATCCCGACCACCAGGCCAACGTATTAAGGGCCGCCGGATGGCAGTGACCCGATGCGAGCCGGAACGGCTAGGCCGCTGCAAAATGGCTGATGACCTTGCGGATGGCGGCGACGACGTCGGCGGCGTCTTTTTCGGTCATTGCCGGGTATAACGGCAGGGAAAGGATCCGGGCGTAAACCTGTTCGGCCCTGGGAGCGGGTGACGGCTCGTAGAGTGTACAGTAGTTCGGGTTGCCCTGCCACTTATAGAAAGGCTGCATATGCAGCGGCTGGCAGGGGACGTCAACGCCGATGTTTTCGGCGCGCAGCGCCTCGTAAACGATCTTCCTGCCTCTCGGTATGACCTCGCGGTCGAGAAGAATGCAGTAAGAGCACCAGGCGGGACGGGCAAAAGGGGCCGGCTTTGGCAAATGAACACCGGGTAGGTCCGCCAGGGCTTTGTTGTAGTAGGCGGCGATCGCCCGGCGGCGGGCCAGGGTACGGTCGAGGTCGCGCAGCCGGTTTAAGGCGAGAGCGGCGTGGATGTCGGAAAGACGGTAGTCAAATCCCAGTTCCTGCACTTCGCCCTGCCAGGAACCCTCGTATTTGAGCATCCGCCGGGGGTCGTGTTCGATGCCCAGATTCCGAAACAGCGCCAGCCAGTCCCGGAACTCCTCGGAATCGGTCAGGACCACCGCGCCCCCGCCGGCGGGAGTCAGCGAGGAGTCGCCGAAGGACAGTACGCCCATATGCCCGAAGGTCCCGACCGGACGCCCCTCGTACAAGGCTCCGAGGGCCTGGGTGGCGTCTTCGATAACCGTCAGGGCACGCTCTTCGGCCAGGCTCAGGACAGGCTTCAGGTCACAGGGATGCCCGGCCAAATGCACGGGTATCACCGCTTTGCAGCCGGGGCCCAGCTTTTGAGCGAGGTCCGTTGCGTCGAGGCCGAAAGTCCCGGGGTCAATGTCGCAAAAGACGCACTTCCCCCCAAGATATACCGCGCCGTGGGAGGTTGCTGGCGAGGCCAGGCTGGGGACGGCCGCTTCGTCGCCCTTGGCCAGGCCGGCGGCATAGAGGGCGGCGTGCATTGCCGCGGCGTGATTGGCGAGGGCTATGGCGAACCTTGCCCCCGTCATTTCCGCCACGGTTTCTTCAAGCTGCCGGACGAAAGCGCCCTCACGCCGGCAGCCGGCGGCCAAAACGGTACGAATGGCATCCAGGTCACTTTCTGCACAGTAAGGGCCGTAAGGGTCAAGGAAATCCGAACGAACAGGCGTACCGCCGTCAACAGCCAGGGTCATCGGGGCAGACCTCCTCAAGACATTGGCTTATTAGTTTCACTATTGGGCAAGAAAAACCTTTTTGACTGGGAATGTGCGCTTTCGCTTATCCTGGTCCTTGGTTTGGGGAAGCCTATGGGTAAGTACCGCAAAAGGAGTTGAGACGATGGATTTCGAGAGAGCACAGCAAATTGTGAACTCTGACAGGACGATCGAGGTGCTGTTGAACGGGACTCCGGTCTGGATCGAGGACCTGGACCCCGAGAACAGGAGGGCGATGGTAAAACCCCTTGATGGAACGGAGAAGGTTATAGACGTACCCGTTACCGAGCTCGTCGAGGGCCGTTTCATGTAAACGGCGAGCCTTGGCTCCGGCTTGTCCGGGGGTCTTAAGCGGCTGTCCCCATTGCATAACGAAGCTCACTTTTGCGAAACCGCGGCCGATCATTGGGTTTGTTCGAAAAGACCCGATCATTGGGCCGCGGTTTTTGTCGTCTAAGCCCGGCCCCGCCTTTAAGTTCCTCCCGGCCAAAAGGTCACGATATGATGGCGGAAAACAGATGCCTTAGGGGATGGTCGTGCATATGATGCTCGAAAGGGTCATTGGGAGGTGACGAACATGGATTACGTGGTGAGACCCGGAGAAACCCTTTCGGAAATATGCAAGCGCCATAATGTCAGCGAGGAGGATGTACTCAAGCTGAACAGGCACATCAAAGACCCCGGGGGCTTAAGGGCGGGGCAGGTGGTGACGCTGCCTCCGCCTACGGTCATCATCGAGGAGCCGCAAATCAAGCGCTTCATCCCGGTGGGGGCAAAGGTCGTCGTTGTCAAGGAGGTTAAAATCAGCGGCCGCTTCGTACCGGAACGGGTGATCGTCATTTTGATTAAGGATGGGCTCCGCGGCATCGTCGTTATCAAGTTCATTCCCGGGATCGGGTGGAGGATTGTCTTCCAACGTCTGAATATTAAGGTGCCCATAGAGATTTTGGAGGTCGGCAAGATTTTCGACGACGACCGGGAAATAGTCGTTTGCGGCTCATGTATGGGAGACAACCAGGGCCTTTGTTTCAATGTGCTTGGGTGGCACAATGACCAGGTCGTGGAATTCATTGACTGTTTCGATAAGCCCATACCTCGGGGCCGGGTCAGTATCCACGAAGGACGGCTGGTAGTCGGTTCGCCTGCCGAGGAAAGGCGGTACACCTGGGATGGAAACACGCTTGTAGAAACCATTCTCTGATGATTTATCCTTTTGCCGTAGGCTGGTCTCAAGTGCCGATGAGGGAGGGCCTTGTACCGGAAGTTCAAGGGTGCAAGGTCCTCGAACTTTTGCGGTCCGTCGGCTCTTGGTTCTGCACAACCGGACGGGATGCATTGAGGCGAAGGCGAAACAGGTTACGATGATTTCCATTAAATGGGTGCTTTTCGGCGCTCTCGTGCATATGATGCTCGAAAAAGTTAGAAGACAAGAGAAACTGCAGAGGCATTCTTGAGACGTGCAAGAAATGTCAACGCTTCCGTGCAGGTTGGATGATCAAAATTCAGCGACTCTGTTGTCGATGTCAAGATAGAACGTGTTGATCTCGCATTTGAAGAACCGCTGCAGGTAGCCCGCCAGTTCATCTCTGGCTGCCAGGACGGCCTCGCGGTTGCAGTCGGAGAACCCATCGATGGGAAAGAAGATGTTCCTGCTTTCACTGATAACCTTACCCCTGTCGCTCTGCCGCCAGATCCATCTCCTGGTTCGCACCTCCCGGCCGTCAATGTATACCAGTTCCCCCTCTTCCAGAATCTCCGGCTCGTTCTGGCCAAAAGGCAGGAAAACGTCTCCGGCGCTGCTGAAGCGCACATGCATGTCCCCATGGACGGTGTCCAGGTCGTGCGCCCCCATAGGCAGGGTGTATTTTAAAGAGATAGCGTTGACCAGGTTCACGGCGGGGTTGATGTCGGGCAGGCTGCCGCCTTTCAGCACACGCGCGGTAAGCGCCTCTACCGAGCAGGGGAATTTGTTCGGGTTTAGGCCCAGCTTCTGAAAGGCTTCGCGGTAGCACAGCACGTCAGGGTGCTCTTTTAGTTTGGCATCCTTAAACTTATCTTTGACTGTCACGATGGATTGGTCCAGCAGCGCGTTGATTTCGGGACGGCGGCCGCGGTTGTCGACGCCTCTTGCCACGACCGCTCCGAAACACACTGTCGGAAGCGCTTCAAATACCTTCTCGCTGATGACGAATTTCAAATGGCGTACCTCCGGGGGGTTAATTTCGGTATTGCTGTTATGTTTACTCTCTCTCATCAACGATTTCGCCGTTTTACTTTCGTATCCTCTTCAGGTTGCCCGAATAATCTTGAAGGCATCCTTAAATGGGGAAGGAGCAGCGGCAGGGCTTTCTTGTCCGGCGATGAATAGTTTCTGCTGGGGGTGTACGGGGATTTAGCGCCGTAAAGGGGATGTTGATCAGTGCCCGACGTCTTGTTTCAGTGGGGGACGGGTTTCATTTTATGGGTCCAGTCGTTCAGGAGTCCGTTTTTCGACCAGCTGTTCACGTTTCTCACGCTCCTGGGCGAGGAGCCGTTCTACCTCGTGTTCCTGCCGCTCGTTTACTGGTGTTTTAGCCGGGAGGTCGGGTTGCGCCTGGGGATCGTCTTTCTCCTCAATGATTATCTCAACGGCATACTGAAGGACGTGATTGCCGCTCCCCGGCCGGATGACGCTCGCGTCGCCGTGCTGCGGGAAGAAACCTCACCCGGTTTCCCCAGCGGGCATGCCCAGAACGCCGTAGTTTTGTGGGGCTTTCTCGCCTCGCAGTTTCGTAGGCCGTCAGTCTGGACGCTGGCCGTCGTCTTGCCTTTGGCCATAGGGTTTTCCCGTATATACCTCGGTGTACACTACCCGCACGACGTGTTGGGGGGGTGGCTGATCGGCATTGCGGTCCTGGTTTTATTTTTGTCCGGCATGAGTGTGGCGGCGAATCTTGGTTTACGGCCCGTGGCCATATCGATCGCGGCGGTCCTCGTTCCGCTAGTGTTGCTGGCGCTGTCCCATGACGCCGGTTCGGTCAGGGACATGGCCCTTCTTATGGGCCTGGGGTTGGGGGCGGTAGGGGAGAGCCGCCTGGTCCGCTTCAACGCCGTGGGCGGAACGGCCCAACTGCTGGGAAGGCTCGGTGTGGGACTCGTCATCCTGGCCGCGCTCTGGTTGGGGCTGCGTGTCCTGCTGCCGGAGGAGCCGCTGTTTCGTTTTATAAGGTACGCTGTTTTAGGCCTATGGGTGGCCCTGGGCGCACCCTGGCTGTTTATGCGCCTCGGACTGGCGCGACGCGGCACCTCACCCCGGTTGAACAGAGTCCCGATTTTCCTGGAGGAACGCCGATGAAAAAAATCCTTGTTTTCTTGGTCGTTACAATCGTTATTCTCCTGGGTTTGATCACTTACGGCGCTATCACCGCCAAAGACAGGATGACTGCTTTTACTCCTTCGGAGATTCCAGACTGTGACCGGAACAAGGGCGTCCAGGTTGTTACGGTGCAGATGCGCTGGGACCTGGAAAACTACGCCACGCCTCAGGGCTTTGCCCGGGAAATCGAGCGCCTGGTGACCTTGGGGTTGGAAGACGTTGATCGTACCAAGCCGGTCTTGTTTGTGTTCCCCGAGGATGTCGGCGCGCCGCTCGTGTTTCTCAATGAATACCAGAATGTCAAAGATAAGGCTACGCTGAAGGACGCCATCGGAGCAGTCATCCTGCGCAATGCACCCCGCGTTTTGTATTGCAGTCTTCGCTATTGGGTGGGGCCGGTACGCGCCCTGGCGTTGAGTAAGGCGGGATTAATCGGACCCGTTTACATGGAGACGTTCTCCCAACTCGCCAGGAAATACGGGGTATACATCGTCGCCGGCTCGGCGCCCCTGCCCGATTTTCCTCTCGACCAAGACGCCGGTGTTATCAGCTACAAAACACATTCTAAACACGTTTACAACGTTTCCTATTTCTTCGGGCCGGACGGCAGGATCATCGGCAGGCAAAAGAAAGTCCATCTCATACCGCTCGAACAGTCGGAAGGTCTTGATTTGACACCGGGGAAGCTCGATGAGATCAGCGCGGTTGCGACTCCTTTCGGCACGGTGGGCATCGCCGTCTGTTTCGACGCTTTTCACGAGGACGTGTTGAACGCGCTAATTACCCAGGGCGCTGAGATTCTTGTACAACCCTCGGCCAATCCGGGACCGTGGAACGAGTGGCAGCAGAAAGATTGGCTGAACGGGGCCTGGAAAGCCGTCCAGGAGTACCCTGAACTCCGTTACGCCATCAACCCGATGATGACAGGCAACCTGTTCGACCTCGGCTTTGCGGGGCAGAGCAGTGTAATAACCAAGGCCGAATGGGCTAAGACAGGTCTGTCTTATCCCTTGGCCCCGGTCGAAGGCGGCTTTATCAGCCTTGCCTCCGGCCACGATACCGAGGAGCTTCTCGTCACTGTCCTTTCCGAGTGACCGCATGTACCCCCGCAGGGAGCGAACCAGGCCGCCAAAGGCCCGAAGGTCGCATTGACAGACCTTCGAACCGGCGGCCGGACTCCAGATGCCTTCCAGTCGTTACGAATGGGCGGTCTGTATATAGTTGGCGGGGTCAAAATTCTCGCCCTTGCTCTGCGGCATAGGGAGGAGCAGGAGGTTTACGGGCAAGAAGCTGCCCGAAGGCGGAGAAAACTCGAGAACGGTTTCGTCTCCCTGGGAGACGCGCTCGATGATAACGGCCGCGTTGGCGGGCGGCAGGAAGCTTTCGGCCGGCACGGGCACGGGGCTGCCGTTGACGACAAGGGCCCCGCAGAAGTTGCCCCCCCTGGCGTTCATGACCAGGGCCAGGTCGCGGTAAATCCTCTCCAGCGTAACGGTGTACACCACGCCGTAGTTCCCGTGGTTTACCGCCGTTTCCCCGGTAAGGGCGTCGATGCCGGCGGCGGGAGCGTCCTGCGCAGGGTCCCCGAAGACCATCCGCAGTCTTTCCCTGCCCAGCCGTTCGGAGACAACGATTTCCCGGTCCGCGCCGCCGAACGTTCCGCGGATGTGGCCGTCCCGGGGGAGGGGCGCAAGGTTAGCGGACTGCTCTACGAGATTCTTGCCCGGGGCCAGGGCGACAAAAGACAGCTCGACCGGCCCCGACAGATCCAGGTCGGCCATTGCCGAAACACAGCTTCCCGGCTTCATCGGCGGCAGCAGGTCGGAAAGAATGGGCACGGCCTCACCCGGATTGATCGATGTGGACGACGGCTGATTGTCCGCGAAATAGCGGGTCAGATACTGGCGTCCCGTTTGGAGAATGGCGCTGGAAGGACCGCCGAGGCCGCGGCGCGAAACGGTGATTTCGACGGGCGACGACCCGGTGTTTCTGGCGATAAGCCAGACCTGCATTTCAGAGGCGGCCTGGTTGATGTGGTGAACGAAGACGCGGGCCGGGCCGCTGACGGTATCCCTGTACAAAAGGCCTTCCCTGTCGATGGCCTCGGGGCTGTTGGACCGGACCAGGACACGGTTCCCCTGCCTGACCTCGTCGGGGGAAACGGTTTTGAAATCCAGCACCCTTTCGTCGTAGGGAATGACCTTGCTGTTTTGACCGTACAACAGATAGAACTGTTCCTTTGTATAATAAACCTCGTTTTCGACCAGGACCTCGACTGTCGCGGTACCGGTGCCTCCCAGGGTATCGGTGACGGTCAGTGTCACCGTGTGGCGGCCGGGTTCAAAAAAGGCCATGGCATTGTTCGTCCACTTGTAGGACAGTTCGTGCCCGTCGGGGTCGCTGCTGAAGTTCTTGTAGACAATAGGCTCGCCGATGCGGTAGCTGCTTTTGGCGGTGGTGAAGTTAGCCTCGGGAGGGTTGTTGATGACGAGGTTTTTGGTACAGGGATCGCTCCAGTTACCCAGCTCGTCCTGTACCTGAAGCGATACAGGGTAGACTCCGGGGACTGTATAGACGTCTTGTAAGCCTATCCACTTGCTTTCGACGATGGACAGGTCTTCGGGATGATAACTCAGGTCGGTGACTGAGACGAGCTCGCCCGGCCTGAACTGGGGCTGGGCGAAGGTGAACTCGGCGACCGGGCGCTTGGAAGCCCGCACGAACACGATGCTAATCTTTTTTGTTGCGGGGTCGAAGCCGACCGTGCCGTCGAGAGTCTCGCTGACGAAGCGCAGCGGCACCATCGTACGGTTGCTGTGAATCCGCGGCGGGGAGAGCAAGGGCTGCTCCACCCCGTTGACTACGGCTACGGGGCTGTTGACCTGCATCACGATGGTCTTCCGCGGCGTCTTGAAGGTCACCAGCTTGCCTTCGGGAGTCCACGTCAGTTCGGCTTTCAGGTTTTCACTTACAAAGCGCAGAGGAACAAAGGTAACGTTTTTGATGACGACGGGCGCGGCGTCGAGGACCCGGGGCACGCCGTTGACGGTGGCCTCCCGGCTGCCCGGAACAAGGCATATAACATTACTTACAGGGGCGGCTCCGGCAGCAGCGGCGGGGCTTATCAAGGCAAAGAACAGAAGCAACGCAAGGAGGATGGGTAGGTTCTTTCTCAATAACAACACTCCCTGTTCCAATGAAGTATTACATAATGGACTGGTATTAATGATAAACCCACTAATTGCTAATTTGTGACGGTATTGGTGATTAGCTTTTGGGTAAGGCGGAACAGCAGGGTTTTCTGAGTATTTTGATGAATGGTTGTCCTATTAATTCTTTGGCAGGAGGGAAACGTTATGTATGTCAGCAACGTTAGAGATATCAAAGCTGTCAGGCTGGAAGCGCCGGGGATGGCGAACGCCGTCAAACAAACCCTCGTCGGGCCGGGGCATGGGTGGCAGGGCTGGGTGATGCGCTTGTTCACCCTTAACGAGGGCGGGTACAGCCCCCGTCATACCCACCCGTGGCCGCACATCAACTACATTGTCAGCGGCCGGGGTACCCTGTTTATGGCTGGCCGGGAGCACGCTCTCGAGCCGGGATCGGTGGCTTACGTTCCCGGCGGCGTGGAGCACCAGTTTCGGAACAGCGGGGAACAGGATCTTTCCTTTATCTGTATTGTTCCAGAAGAAGGGGATAAGTAGGAAGCGGTTTGTTCACAAAATTGTACGATTTACGCGACAGTTTTGCCACATTGAGCGGTTAGACTAGTGGACAAAGGAGGGGATATCATGCAAAAGAAACTTGTCTTGTTGCTAGTTCTGTTGACCTTTGCCGTCGTGGCGGCGGTACCGGCGTTTGCGGCCACCGACCCGGCGGCCGATGCCAAGGCCTGGTTTGACCAGAAGTTCGCGGCGAAGAAAGCCTGGGTCGATCAAGCGGTTAAGGACGGCCGGCTGACGCCGGAGCAGGGCCAGGCCCTGAAGAACCACTTTGATCAGATGTACCAGTGGCACAAGGACAACGGTTTTACCTGCCCGATGGGCGGTCCCGGCATGGGCATAGGTAAGGGCCGCGGCGGCGGTTCCGGCAACGGATTCGGCGGAGGTTTCGGCAGGTATTGCGGTCAGGGATGGGCGACACCGGCACCGGCACAGTCTTAGAACTTGACGAGGACGTCATTGAAGCAGCCCCCTGCGAGAGGGGGCTCTTTTCTTGCAATCATCCGCTGATTTTGCATCAGTACCGGCGTTTTCATTCATTATTTTCTGATTGCCAACAAAATCCTGGTTTATCACAACTGGAACTTTATATGGACCTTTTTTGTTGCTCTGGGCATCCACCTCAGCTTGACGGCCTACCTGTACGCCACCGGTCGCCTCGACAACTTTAAGCGCTTCATAAAGATCTGAGTATTCCGCCGGACCCACGGCTTTGACCGATAACTCCACCTGTTTTTGTATATTGTATACTTAAAATCAACAGAGAAATATTACAAAGGGTTTAAAAATTAAACGCTATTGACAAAAACCACTTCTCCCGGTAACCTGAGTTCAAACAGATGGAGTAATAAAGAGTAATGTTTATTTAAGTAACTAGGTGGTGAATTACTGTTTGCCCGCCTATTTACAATGGTCCGAAAGATTATTCATACACCGACATTAACGCCAGGGGTTGGTATATAAACAAGTAACCTCGTGGCGTTTGTGTTTTCTTGAACAAGGAGAGGAGGCTTATCGTGAGCGACAAGTACAGTAAAGCTCTGGAGCACGCGCGGTATGTTTTGGATCTGATCGCCCGCGAGGAGCTTGACGACGCGCAACGGAAGCAAGTCGTCGAGGAGACGGTTTCTAACTTCCGCGAGCACGTCAACCCCGGTTTTCTGGAGTACCGCAAGTCGGTCTCCACCGACTACACCTCCGTGGAGTGGAAGGATGGCGGCAGCACCTTCACCGATGTCTGGGGCAAGGAGTTCATCGATTGCCTCGGCGGTTTCGGGATTTACAACGTGGGACACCGTAACCCGAAGGTATTGGAAGCCGTGTTCAACCAGCTGCGGAGGCAAGCCTTGCACAGCCAGGAATTGCTTGACCCGCTCCGCGGGTACCTTGCCCACCTTCTGGCCTTGATTACCCCCGGCGATCTGAAATACGCATTTTTTGTCAACAGCGGTACCGAATCGATTGAAGGTGCGCTCAAGTTCGCCCGCATGGCTACCGGACGCTGGCACTTCGTCGCCACTACCGGCGGTTTTCACGGTAAGTCCCTGGGTTCACTGAGTGCCACCGCGAAGGGTGTTTTCCGCAAGCCCTTCCAGCCGCTGCTGCCGGGATTTACGCACGTCCCGTTCGGCGATGCCGACGCTGTCGCCAAGGCCCTGGAAGCCGCGAAGTTTCTTGGACAAGACGTGGCTGCGGTCATCCTGGAACCGATCCAGGGCGAAGGTGGAATCATTGTGCCTCCCGACGATTACCTCCCCAAAGTGCGAGATCTCTGCAGCCAGTATGGCGCGCTGCTGATCCTGGACGAGGTCCAGACCGGCATGGGCCGGACCGGCAAGATGTTCTGCTGCGAGCACTACAACGTTGTTCCCGATATTCTTTGCCTGGCAAAGGCTTTCGGCGGCGGCGTGATGCCGATAGGAACCTTTGTCTCCCGGGCGGAAATCTGGGAGAAGCTCATTGAAAACCCGATCCTGCATTCCACTACGTTCGGCGGCAACCCGGTCTGCTGCGCGGCGGCCATCGCCAACATCAACGTGCTCCTTGAAGAGAAGCTTCCCGAACGGGCGGCCGAATCGGGAGCCTATTTGATGGGCGCTCTCAAGGACCTGGCCGCGCGCTACCCGCAGGTCATGCTCGAAGTCCGCGGCAAGGGCCTGATGATCGGCATGGAGTTTGTGAACAACGACATCGGCTACGCCGTGGCCAAGGGTCTTTTTGCGCGCGGCGTGCTCGTTGCCGGCACCTACATCAATTCCAAGACCATTCGCATCGAGCCGCCGCTGACGATTTCCCGCGAGCAGATGGATGCTGTAATTCAGCGGATGGAAGACACCCTGGTCGAAGTGGCGGCGACGCTCTAAGGGAGGGACGGGAAGTGCATCGATTGGTCTTTGCAATGGAAAACTGCATCGGCTGTCGCCTCTGCCAGCTGGCGTGTTCGGGCCGCCATGAAGGCCGGTTCAGTCCCCTGGAAGCGCGGCTGGCGGTTGTGAGCCGCTACGGCCGGCAGGGACTGGTGGTGGAAGCCCGGCTGTGCGACGCCTGCGGGCGTTGCGTCGACGCCTGCCCGACCGGGGCATTGACGATGGGCGACGGCGTACCGCTGCTCAACAACGATCTTTGCGACCGCTGCGGCGTCTGTGCGGCGGAGTGCCCGCAGGAAGTAATCAGCATCAAGGACGACGGCCTGCCGCGTATTTGCGACCATTGCGGGGGCCAACCGGTGTGCGTGGCGTGGTGTCCCCACGGCGCCCTCAAGCTGGAGGAGGTGAGCGGGCAATGAAAAGCTACCAGGGAGTGGTACTGCGCATTGACCTGACAAACCAGACGTCCCGCCGCGAGGAATTAAACCGGGAATGGGCGCGCCAGTTCTGGGGCGGCAAGGGCCTCGGCTATCGTTACCTCTTTGCGGAACTGGCCCCGGGGACCGATCCCCTCGGGCCGGACAACAAGCTGATCCTGGCGACCGGTCCCTTTACCGGAACGCCTGTCCCCTGCTCCGGCAAACTGACGATTGTCACCCGGTCCCCGGCTACCGGGACCGTGCTCGACTGCTCGGTCGGCGGGGCCATCGCCGGCGAAATCAAGTACGCGGGTTACGACTTGGTGATTCTGGAAGGCCGTGCGCCGTTCCCCGTCGTGGTGCGCATCGAGGACGACAGGGTCGCCTTCGAGCCGGCCGGTGACCTGTGGGGCCTCGGCACGCACGCCGTTGAACATCAACTGACTGATAAATGGGGGGCGGAGTATCGCATTCTCTCGATCGGGCCGGCGGGCGAAAACCTCGTGCCTTTTGCCTGCATCACCTCGGAACTCTACCGCCAGGCCGGGCGCGGCGGCGTCGGCGCCGTCATGGGCGCCAAAAATCTTAAAGCCGTTGCCGTGCGCGGCACGGGGGGCGTGCGGGTGGCTGACGCGGCACGCTTGATGGACCTGGCCCTAAAGGCTCTCCGCAGTGACGTCCTGACCGACACCAACCTCTGGGCGTATACGGACGGGACGCCGATGATCGTAGAGCTTTCGCAGAACGCCGGGATTTTGCCCACCCGGAACTTCCAGGACGGAACCTTCGCCGACTTTGCCAAGCTCAGTTCTCCCGCCGTGCAGGCGGCGCGGATGGCCAAGAAGGCCTGTCTGAGCTGCGGTCTGGGCTGCGGCAACTACATCCGCACCGGGCGCGCCGCCGTGGAGGGGCCGGAGTACGAAACCCTGGCCGTCGCCGGCGCGAACTGCGGCATCGGCGACCTGGAAGCCGTCGCCGCCTTCAACGCGGCATGCGACGACCTGGGCCTCGACACCATCTCCGCCGGCGGCGTGGTTGCCTTTGCCATGGAATTGACGGAAAAAGGCCTGCACGATTTCGGGATCACCTTCGGCGACGTGGAGCGCTACCTGGAGATACCGGATCTGATCGCCCGTCGCGAAGGGATTGGCGCCGAACTGGCCGCCGGGGTCAAAAAGATGGCCGAGCGGTTTGGCGGCGCGGAGTTTGCCATGCAGATCAAGGGACTTGAATTTCCCGGTTACGAACCCCGCGGCTCCTGGGCCATGGCCCTGGCTTACGCCACCGCCCCGCGCGGCGCCTGCCATATGAGCGCCTGGCCCGTCGCCGAAGAAGCTTACGGCAGCCGCGACCCCTTTACCATCGAGGGAAAGGCCGAACTCGTCCGCAACCTGCAGCATTACAACGCCTTTAAGTTCTCTCTTTCCCTGTGCGATTTCTGGGCCGTATCCTGGGAGACAATGGCCGAGCTCCTCTCGGCTGCGGTGGGGGAGGACTTGGCCGCTGAAGAACTGCAACTGGCTGGGGAACGGATCTTCAACCTGGCCCGCCTGTTTAATGTCAGGGAAGGGTTCTCAGCCCGCGACGATAACGTGCCGCCGCGTCTCGTGAAGGACGCCCTGCCCTCTGGCGCCACGGCCGGCAAGCTCATCCCGCCGGACCGGTACGCCGCGATGCTTAAAGAGTACTACGAGTTACGCGGCTGGACGGACGACGGCAGGCCCGCCTCGGTTAAATTAGAGGAACTCGGCCTGGCGGAGTTGGGCCGAAAGGCCGGGCTTTAGCATGCGCCTGACCGTTAAACTCTGGGGCCCCCTTGCCAAGTACGCCGGCGCGGGCACAGCCGAATTCATCGTCGATGTTCCCGCGGGGACCACGGTGGACGCCCTGATCGGGCTCCTGGGCGTCCCGGCGGAATACGTGCTGATGGCGGCCGTCAACGGGACCAAGAGCGAGCGTGACCGCGTGCTGCGGGATGGGGATGTGGTGCATGTTTTACCACTCGTGGCCGGCGGGTAGCGTCCCGTGAAATACTTCGCAAATGCCTTTCGCGCTATGCTCGTTTTTGACGGGGGTAGAACAGTCGTAAGTCGTAGGTCACAAGACTTGAAGGGATTCGCCAAGAGCGAATCCCTCGATGTAGCTTCTCCAAATGTCTTACGTCCTAAGTCTTGAGTCTTAAGTCTTAAGTCTAATATCCATTCAAGAGGAGAACCTGCCAATGCCTAAGATACAAGGTGAGTTCCCGGGACCCAAGGCGTCAGCCCTCCTGGCCAAACGCCGGGAGTTTGTGGCCCGGGGCGTTTCCAATATCGGGCCTTTCTTCGCCGCGCGGGCTCAAGGAGCCCGCATTGTTGACGTTGACGGCAACGAGTTTCTCGATTTCGTGGCCGGCATAGGTACGATCAACATCGGGCACAGCCATCCGCGCGTGGTCAGAGCCGTTGCCGAACAGGCCGGGATGTTCACCCATACCTGCTTCAATATCGCTATGTATGAGCCGTACCTGGCCCTGGCCGAGAAACTGGCCGCGATTACGCCTGGCGATTTTCCCAAGAAAGTAATGTTTGCTAACAGCGGGGCCGAGGCCGTGGAGAACGCGGTCAAGATCGCCCGCAGGGCCACCGGGAGGCCCGGGGTGATCGGCCTGGAGTGCGGTTTTCACGGCCGCACGCTCCTGGCGATGACCCTGACCAGCAAGGTCCGGCCCTATAAATACGGTTTCGGTCCCTTTGCCCCGGACGTCTACAAAATTCCCTCCGGATATTGCTACCGCTGTTACTTCGGCCTGTCCTACCCGTCGTGCGACCTGCGCTGCGTGCAAAACCTCGAGCGGTTCTTCCTGGCCGAGCAGGCCGCAGACAAGATCGCCGTGCTTGTCGCCGAGCCGGTACAGGGTGAGGGCGGTTTCATCGTTCCCCCGCCGGAGTTCCTTCCCGGCCTGCGGGACATCTGCACCAAGTACGGTATTCTGTTTGTCGCCGACGAGATTCAGACCGGTTTCGGGCGTACCGGCAGACTCTTTGCCTGCGAGCACTGGGGGCTGGTACCCGACATGATCACGGTAGCCAAGTCCCTGGCCGGCGGGCTGCCTCTCTCCGGCGTCATCGGCCGGGCCGAGGTTATGGACGCCCCGGAACCGGGAGAGATCGGCGGGACTTACAGCGGCAACCCGGTGGCTTGTGCGGCGGCGCTGGAAGTCCTCGACATTATCAGGGAGGAAAACCTATGCCGGCGGGCCGCGCAAATCGGGGAAAAAATGCAGGAGAGCCTCCGCGCCCTGCAGGAGCGCTATCCGTGTATTGGAGACGTTCGCGGCTTGGGCGCGATGGTGGCCATAGAACTGGTAGAAGACCGCAAGACGAAGGAACCGGCCAGGGAACTGACCGACCGGGTGGCGGGAGCCTGCCGCAAGCGCGGCCTGTTGGTTTTAACGGCCGGCGTCTTCGGTAACGTACTGCGCTTCTTGGCGCCGCTCGTCGTTACCGACGCCGAACTGAACGAGGCCATGGCCATTCTCGACGAGGCCCTGAGCGAAGCCAGTACTGCGGGAGGTAAATAAGGTCTTGAAAGGGTTTTACGGGAAGCTGCTGATCGTCAACCTTACTTCCCGCACGTGGTACACCGAGGCCATCCCCGCTTCCTGGTTCGAAAAACTCCTGGGGGGTAAGGGCCTCGGTTCCTGGCTGCTGCTAAGGGAAGTCAAGGCCGGTACCGATCCGCTGGGACCCGACAACGTGCTGATCTTTGCCAACGGTCCGGCTACGGGTACGGTGATGCCCGGAGGCAGCCGGTACGGAGTCTACGCCAGGTCGCCGCTCACCGGGGCGTACGCCGAGTCGTACGCCGGGGGGCGCGTGGCGCCGGCTTTTAAAGGCACGGGCTACGACGCCGTGATCATCCGCGGCCGCGCCGGTGCCCCGGTCTTTATCGAGATCGGGCCGGAGCAAACGGCGATCCGGGACGCGAAGGACTTCTGGGGGCTGGACGCTTACGCGGCGGAGGACGCGCTTCTGGGAAAAGTGGGTGTCGAGGGGGCCCAGGCCGTGGTTATCGGCCCCGCGGGAGAAAGGCTGGTCCGTTTTGCCTGCCTGCAGAACAACCGCTGGCGTTCGGCCGGCCGTACGGGTCTCGGCGCGGTGATGGGCAGCAAAAACTGCAAGGGTGTGGTCTTTCACGGCGGGCTCAAGGCCCCGGTCGCTGATGAAGCGCGGCTGAAGGCTTACGTTGCCCGGCTGCGGGCGAAGTGCAAGGGAAGTCCGGCCCAGAAGTTTTACAACAGCCTGGGCACTCCGGGGATGGTCGGGTTGATGAACGCCGCGGGGGCGCTGCCGACGCGCTACTGGTCCCGGGGCGAGTATGAGGATTGGGACAAGATCAGCGGCCAGTACATGCAGACCAATTATAAGGTCCGCTCACGGTCCTGCCCGCTCTGCCCGATGGGCTGCGCCAAGCTGACGACCGTCCCGGACGGCCCGCACCGGGGCCTGACGATCGAGGGTCCGGAATACGAGACGCTTTACGCCTTCGGCAGCCTGTGCTGCATCAACAGGCTGGACGAAATCGTTTATCTGAACGACCTCTGTGACCGCTACGGGATCGATACCATTACCGCCGGGAATCTGGTCGGCCTGGCTATGGCCGCCAGCGAGCGCGGCCGCTTTCCGGTGCGGGTGGCCTTTGGGGACGCGGCCGCGGCTGTCGAACTGGTCACGGGCATAGTGACCCGCAGCGGTCCGGGCGCCCTACTGGCCGACGGCATTAAAGAAGCCGCCGCCCGTTTGGGTTTGGAGGACCTGGCCGTCCACGTCAAGGGCCTTGAACCGGCGGGTTATGACCCGCGCGTGCTTAAAGGCATGGGGCTGGCCTACATGACCTCGACCCGCGGGGCCTGCCACCTGCGCGCCACCTTTTACAAGCCCGAGCTGTCGGGTATTATCGATCCCCGTACGACGAAGGACAAGGCCTTGCTTTTCACGGATTACGAGGACCGCCTGACCATTTTCAACACGATGATTCTCTGTGTGTTCTTCAGGGATTTTATCCTCTGGGACGACTTAAGCGAGCTGATTGCCGCGCTTACCGGGCGGGAATACACTATGCCGCGGTTGAGGGGCATCGCCAACCGGATTGTCTCTCTCACGCGTTCCTTTAATGTGCGCGAGGGCTTCTCGCGGGCCGACGACGCCCTGCCCGAACGTTTTTATAGGGAGCCCCTGGCGGGGGGCGGCATTGAAAAAGGCGAGATGGAACGTATGCTCGACGAGTACTACGTGCTGCGAGGCTGGAACAGTCAGGGCGTTCCCGGTTATCTGGACGTGGAATAACGGCGTTCCAAGCGGAACCCGGAGCAAGGGGAGTGGGAATGATCGGGGGGTTGACCACAGCGGATTAGGTGTTATACCGGCGGGTGCCGGCAAAAAATCTTTTTTGAATGTTGGAGGCGCCAAGAATATGTCTGTACCAAGTTGTCACGTTCCAACGACGGCGGGACAGCCGGTTGAACTGCGCCGTGGGTTGAAGGCGCGTCACATGCAGCTGATCGCCCTGGGCGGGATCATCGGTAGCTGCTACTTCCTGGGAACGGGCGCCGTGGTGGCCGAAACCGGCCCGGCGGCCTTTCTGGCCTACCTCCTGGGTGGTCTCATCATTTACCTGGTCATGGTCTGTCTCGGCGAACTGGCCGTCCATATCCCGATCTCGGGCTCATTTATCGCCTACGCCACGGACTTCATCTCCCCTGCGTGGGCCTGCGGGATGGGATGGTCGTACTGGCTGACCTGGGTCTTTTACGTCCCGTCCGAAATGGTGGCCGCCGGGATCATCATGCACACCTTTGTGCCGAGCATCGGAACGATATGGTGGGCCGTCTTTTTCGGCTTGCTGATTACGGTGATCAACCTTCTTTACGTGGGAACCTTCGGAGAAACCGAATTCTGGCTGGCTTTAATAAAGATTGTGGCAATCATCGGGTTCTGTATCATGGCCGTGCTGATCTTCCTGGGGGTGATCGGCCATGAGGGCTTCCTGGGTTCGTCGGTGCTCTTAAGTTCAGGCACGCTGTTCCCCAACGGGGCCTGGATCGTCTTCCTGACCATGGTGCTCATCCTAGTGAACTTCCAGGGTTCGGAAATCGTAGGCCTGGCGGCCGGCGAAAGCAAGGAGCCGGAAAAAACCTTGCCTATCGCTATCCGTAACGTAACGTACCGGATCATTGCTCTATACGTTATCCCTGTTTTACTGCTGGTAACGATTCTGCCCTGGGAGCAGGCCGGGGTGGAAGAGAGCGTATTCGCCGCCGCCCTGAACTACTACGGGTTCGGCTGGGCGGGCGCGATCTTCTCCTTTGTCGTCCTTACGGCGGCCATTTCCTGTTCCAACAGCGGCTTGTACGGCTGCGTGCGCGGCCTGTACGGTTTGGCCAAGGAGGGCATGGCCCCCAGGACGTTTACGAAGCTCAACCGTAACGGGGTGCCGCAAAACGCCGTCTTGTTCACCATCGCCTGCTGCTGGCTGTGCATAGTGCCGGGCGTCTATTCCTATAACGAGGACCCCGGGCTCATCGGTAATATCTACGTTATTCTCCTGGGGCTATCCGGTTTTTCCGGCGCGATCGCCTGGATTTCGATCTGCTGGTCTCAGCTCAATTTCCGGCGGCGCCTCGAAAAAATGGGTTATGACATTAACAAGCTGAAGTTCAAGGTCAAGTTCTTTCCTTACGTTACGCACTTCGCGATTTGGATTCAGGTGGCCGCCCTGGGAGTCATCGCCTGGAATCCTGACCTGCGGATGGCCGTGATTATTGGTTTGCCTCTGTTGGTGATTCCGATTATCTGGTATAAGCTATGGGGCTACCGTTATGCTCCCACAGTCGTAACCAGAATAAGGTTCGAGGATGTCTTTAAAGCATAACGCTCACGTCGTTTCTTCAGGCGTTAGGTCACAACCTGGGGTGCCCCACATTCAATGAGGCACCCCAGGTCTTTTTGCCGGCAGGGATTTGTGCGCGTGACACCCCGGAGTGGTACCATAGATATGGAAAAGGCGATCAGCGTGCCGGAGGTAGAGGGAGGAGCACAGTTCCTTGTTTACACTGACCGTCGGTTTGCGCCCCCGGGTGGCGATGGCGTTCTGCCGGCAGTGCCACAAGCCCTGGCGGGAACTGCACGGCGTGCGGCTGGACGCGCGATGCTGCACCTGCGACGCCCGGTTCGATTGGGCCGACATATTCTTTGTTCACGCTTTTTGCCCGGAACAATGGCCTTTGATTTTAAGCCGGGGGGTTTTTGACCCTGAAACCTTCAGCGTTAAGGCCGAGCGCTGCCTGGGTATCACGGGGCACGAGCGACGCAAGTACCCGTGCCGGTTCTGGACGCCGGATGGCTGCATTCTTTCTGCTCCAGCGCGCCCGCAGATGTGCCGCGCCTTCGTCTGCCGCAGGCTCACCAAGCTCTATTCGGAAACCGTGGCCTTGGTGGCCGAGCTTGTCCTGGAAAACCACAAGCTCTTGTGCGATACTGAACTCCAAAGGGAGGTCTTTTCGCTGTCCAGGGCAGGGGTAGGGGCGGAGGAGACTGTCCATAGGCTTTTGCCACGGTACCTTGAATACGTAGACAGGGTGGGCCGAGCGGCTGCAGCTCGCTTTAACGCCGTGAACCGGCGAGAGGTGCGCGTCGTCGTTGAATCCTGGAGCGGGAGTCGAGGGTGAGCTTTTCGCGACATTAAGCTTGACAGCCGGTTCAACGGCACTTATACTTTGGACAAATACCATATAGTAGTAATCCTGGGTGCCCCGCTTAACGGCAGGGAGAATAGGGAAACCGGTGCGAATCCGGTGCGGACCCGCCGCTGTAACCGGGTACGAAAGCCACAGCAGGCCCACTGGCGGTAAAACCGCCGGGAAGGTGTGGCCGTAGGACGATCCGGAAGCCAGAAGACCTGCCCAGGGTGGAGAACATACCGCCTCGCGGACTAAGGGGGTATGGAGGTATGCCGGGATTGAATACGTAATCCCTGATTCGTTCACTAACGGGTCAGGGATTTGTTTTTGGCCTAGTATAAAAGAGAGGATGGTCATCGTGCACGTTATGGAAGGTTTTCTGCCCATCGGCCACGCGCTGGCCTGGGCGGCGGCCTCGGCGCCCTTTGTTGCGCACGGGCTGTACTCCATAAAGAAGAAAGTCAGTTCCCAGCCCGAAGCAGGAATGCTCTTGGGTCTTTCAGGCGCGTTTACCTTTACGCTCTCCGCGCTGAAACTCCCTTCCGTTACGGGGAGCTGTTCCCATCCCACTGGTACCGGGTTGGGCGCAATCCTCTTCGGACCCACCGTGATGTCGGTCATCGGCTGCTGCGTGTTGTTGCTGCAGGCGTTGCTGCTGGCCCATGGAGGCATCACCACTTTGGGGGCCAATACCTTTTCAATGGCTGTTGTAGGGCCTTTCGTGGCGTACGGATTGTTCCGCCTCTGCCAGTTGCTGCGCCTGCCCTTCAGTTGGGGCGTTTTTGTGGCGGCCTTCGGCGGTGACCTGATGACTTACGTTACGACATCCGTACAGTTGGCCCTGGCTTTTCCCGATCCTGTCGGCGGGTTTATGGCCTCCCTGGTCAAATTCGGAACGGTTTTTGCCGTCACCCAGATACCACTGGCTATCAGCGAGGGGCTGCTCACCGTACTGGTATTCGGAGCCCTGCGCAGGCACAGCGAAAAGCAGCTGCGCGATCTGGCGGTGCTTCCGGGAGGTGCAGGAAGTTGAACAGATTAACAAAGAACGCGCTGCTCGTTTTTGGTATATTCTTACTGGTCGTCCTGCCCTTCTTCCTGGTTTCCGGAACCGGTGATCCTGGCAAAGAAATGTTCGTCGGGGCGGACGGGAAGGCCGAAGAGATAATCAAGGAAATAAGGCCCGACTATGAACCCTGGGCCAAACCCTTCTGGGAGCCGCCGTCCGGGGAGATCGAGAGCCTGCTCTTCACCTTACAGGCCGCCATGGGCGCGGGGTTCATCGGCTACTACTTCGGCCGCAAACACGGCGGGAGGTGAGGCAATTGATTGACCGGTGGGCGTACGCCAGTCCCCTGGCGCGCAGGCACCCTCTGGAAAAAGGCGTGCTCGCGCTCCCGGCGCTCGCCGCCTGCCTGGTGGCGAAGTCCTGGTGGGTACCGGTATTGGCTTTCGGGTCTATGTCCGTCCTGATCCTGGCCGTGGCTCTTATACCCTGGCGAGTTTACCTGCGCCTCTTGCTGGCGCCTGCCGCGTTCCTGGCCGCCAGCCTGCCTGCTATAGCCCTTTCAGTGATCTTCGCACCTTCGGGGGAGGGTTACTGGATAACGCTTGGTAGTGCTTATGTGGGTTTTACGTCAGATGGACTGGCCCAGGCGCGTAACGTCATGGCCCGTTCTTTGGGTGCTGTCTCCTGTATGTGCTTCCTTGCTCTGTCCACGCCGATGCCCGACATAATCGGTTTCTTAAGGCGCTGCCGGGTACCGGCGCTGTTCTTGGATCTCCTGGCCCTCATCTATCGTTTTGTGTTCATTCTTCTGGAAACCGGGTTGACGATGCAGAAGGCTCAGGCGCTGCGTCTGGGTTACAGCACGCCGGGCGCCGGCTTCCGGTCAGCCGGCTGCCTGCTCGCCAATCTCTTTGTGCGGACTCAGGACCGCGCCCGCAGCCTGGAGGTCGCTCTTGCCACGAGGGGCTACGAAGGCCGTTTAAACGTGCTGGAGAGGCCGTGCCGCTTATCGGCGCGCAATGTGGTACTGTCGGCGGTCATGGGCGGGTGGCTGCTTGTCCTGGCTGTTGTGACTGCGGGGGTCGGCTAGTGCACGATGCGGTTTTTGAAGTGCGGGGAGTGACTTACCGCTATCCGGACGGCACGCCCGGGCTGCGGGGCGTCAGCGCGGTGTTGCGACGGGGAGAGAGGATCGCCGTCCTGGGTGCAAACGGGGCGGGCAAGACGACGCTCTTTCTGCACCTGGTCGGCGTCCACAGGCCGAACGAGGGAAGCGTGTATTTTGATGGCCGGCCCCTGTCCTACGACCGTCGTGCCCTGCAGTTTTTGCGCCGCCGGGTTGGGATGGTTTTCCAGGACCCCGACGCCCAGCTTTTTTCGGCCAGCGTCTACCAGGACGTTTCCTTCGGCCCCCTTAACCTCGGTCTTTCCGAGACCGAGGCGCGCCGGCGCGTGGAACAAGCGCTTGCCGCGGCGGGCATCGCCGATCTGGTGGAACGCCCGACGCATGCGCTGTCGCACGGTGAAAAGAAGCGGGCGGCACTGGCGGGCGTGCTGGCCATGGAACCGGAGGTCCTGATCTTTGACGAGCCCACGGCCGGGCTCGACCCGCAGGGGGTCTCGGAAATGGTTGAACTCCTGCGGCGCCTGCAGGCCGGAGGGAAGACCGTGCTCTTCTCCACTCACGACGTTGACCTGGCTTATACCGCCGCCGACTGGTGCCTGGTGCTTGCCGGAGGACGGGTCGTCGGACAGGGGCCGCCGGCGGAGGTTTTCAGGAACCAGGTCCTTCTGGCCGCCGCCGGACTGGTCAGGCCGTGGCTGCTGGACCTTTTTGAAGAGGCCCGCCGCAGGGGCTGGGTGGCTGACGGCGAGAAGCCCCCGTTGCACCGGGAAGCCCTTCTGAGGGCCTTGGAGGACGGCCTCGGCGCCGGCAGGATGCCGCCGGAAGAAAGCGTTGGCGCGGCGCCGGGAGCCGCCGGGGTCGGCGGGGCGAAGGACACACCGACGACGCTGGGGGGCTTGCCGCAGAAGAGCCGGGTATACGCCCTCTACAAGCGACCGGTGTCGGGGGATGAGATCGAGGCCGAGTCCTTCCGCCGGATCGAGGCGGAAGCGCCGCCTCACAGTTACAGCCCCGAAGAATGGAGCGTGGTGCGGCGGCTCGTCCATACCACGGCGGACTTCGGCCTGGTGGGAACGGTGCGCTTCTCGCCGGGGGTCGTCGAGGCCGGGATAAGGGCGCTGAAGCGGGGCGCCTGCATTTTCGCCGACGCTAATATGATCAGGGCGGGGATTTCCCTCGGCCGGCTCCGGCGGGCGTGTCATGCCTACACGGCGGAACACGTTCACTGCCTGATCGCCCATCCGGCCGTGATGGACGAGGCCCGGGCCGCTGGCCTGCCGCGCTCGCTCTTCGCGGTGCGCATGGCCCGCCCCATCCTCGAAGGGGGTATCGCGCTGGTAGGCAATTCGCCGGTGGCCCTCTTGGAACTGAACAGGATGATCCGGGAAGGGGAGGTCAGGCCGGCCCTGGTGGTGGCCATGCCGGTAGGCTTCGTCCACGTGGAGGAAAGCAAGCGGGAACTGATGGAGCTGGACGTGCCTTATATCTGCCTGGCCGGGCGGCGGGGAGGAAGCACCCTGGCGGTGGCGGCGCTGCACGCCCTGGCCATGCTGACCGCCGGCGATCAAGGGCCGACTACCGATGTCTAACGACTGACGATTGAAAACGAGGTGCTGTTGATGCGCGCAATAATTCTATTAGGACACGGGAGCCGCGTGCCCGAAGCAGCCCGAGAAATGGAGATCCTGGCGGGGATGCTGCGGGAGATCACCGGAATCCCGCTGGTGCGGGTTTGTTTTCTCTCCCGCCTGGGACCACACCTGCCCGAGACCCTGGCGGCCTGTGTCGCCGACGGCGCCGTGGAGCTCATCGTTATCCCCTACTTCCTGCACGCCGGGCTGCACATCCTCGTCGACATCCCCGGCGAACTGCAGAAGCTGGCGGCGGACTACCCCGGCGTAAGGATCGTCTACGGACGGCATCTGGGTTGCGACCCGGTCTTCGCGGACATCCTGGCGCGCCGCGTGCAGGAGTCACTGGACCTGCCCGACGTGCGCGAGATCAAGGTGCCCGACCGTACCCGGTACCCGGTACCGCCCGGGCAGGGCGAGTTCGTGGAAGTGCTCCCCGATTTTTGCGCCGGCGGGCGGGGGGAATGAACGGCGGTGTCGGCCGGGGGAGGGGACAAAAACGAGCTTCCCGCAACAGCGGCCTGCGGCGGGGTTACACGACCGGAACGTGCGCGGCGGCGGCGGCGCGGGGCGCCGCCCTCTGGCTGCTCGAGGGGCGCTTTCCCGAAAGGGTCGCGATCCTTTTGCCCGGCGGTGAACAGGTAACCCTCCCGGTGCATGCGGTCTTCCGCGACACGTCCGCCGCCCAGTGTTGCGTGATTAAGGATGCGGGTGACGACCCTGACGTAACCGACGGGATGGCCATCCACGTCCGCGTCGAATTTGCCGCAGCCCCGGGCGTCGTCATCGACGGGGGGGAGGGCGTGGGGCGCGTCACCAAACCGGGCCTTCCCGTCCCGGTGGGCGAGGCCGCGATCAATCCCGTGCCGCGGGCGATGATCGCCGGCGCGCTGGCCGGCCTTGTTCCCACCGGCGGGGGCTGGAAGGTTACCGTTTCCGTTCCGGGAGGGGATAATGTCGCACGGCGCACCTTTAATCCGCGGCTGGGCATTGCCGGGGGCATCTCGATTCTCGGTACCACCGGCTATGTCGAGCCGCGCAGCCTCGACGCCCTGCGGCGCTCGCTCCCGCCGCTCCTGGACGTCCTGCGCGCCTCCGGCTGCGGGGAGGTCTGCCTGGTCCCGGGCAACATCGGCCGCCGGGCGGCGCGGCGCCTGCAGCCGCCGCCCGCGGAGGAGCAGATCGTTGAGGTCAGCGATTTCCTGGGGTTCATGCTCGACGAGGCATACCGGCGGGGTTTTGCCCGGATCGTCCTCGTCGGGCACCCGGGTAAGCTGGCCAAGATCCTGAACGGGGACTGGCAGACGCACTCCAGATTTGCCGGGCCGGCCAACGGCGCCGTCATCGACTTCTGTGCCGCTGCCGGCCTGCCGGAAGACCTCATCCGGCGTTTGGGGGAACTGTCGACGGTGGAAGCGATTCAGCAGGCGCTGATTAATGAAGGGTACGGCCGTTTGCTCGGGATGCTGGCGTCCAGGATCAAGGTTCTCGTGCAAGAAAGGCTGGGCCCGGGACCTTACGTGGCGGTGCACCTCTGCGACTTGCAGGGGAACATCGTGGGGGAGGCGCCATGAAACCGGAACGGGGGAAACTGACCATCGTGGGCTGCGGGCCGGGCGGGGCGGAGTATTTGACGCAGCAGGCCCTTACGGCGGTAGCCGAGGCGGACTTGCTCTGCGGCCCCCGGTTTCTGCTCGACCTCTTCCCGGAGGCCCGGGGCGAGCGGGTGGTGACAGGCCCCGACGTCCGGCAGGTGGCGGCCCTGATCCGTTCCCGCATGGACGAATGCCGCGTGGCGCTCCTGGTGACGGGCGATCCCGGGCTGCACAGCCTGGCCGGCCCGGTGGCGCGCCTTCTCGGCCGGGAAAGGGTACAGGTTGTTCCCGGGGTGAGTTCGGTGCAACTTGCTTTTGCACGTCTGGGCCTTCCTTGGGAAAACGCCCGGGTTTTCAGCCTGCACGGCGTCTCCGAGGAAGAGGCAGAGCTTGTCCTAGGCGCTCTGGCTGCTGTGTCTACCGCCGCCGTACTTTGTTCGCCGGCCTGGACACCCGGGAAAATCTTTGGTGTACTTCGGAATACGGCGGGGCACCGCCGGGCTCACGTTTTCTGGGACCTGGGGCGACCTACGGAAGGGCGGATGGCCGGGACGGTCACTGAACTGGCCGGGCGTTTTGAAGGCCCCGGTCGAAGTGTATTGATTTTGACGGAGGCGGAAGAGTGAAAGGTGAAACGCAGGGATCATTCTGGGGCGTCGGGCTTGGCCCCGGGGACCCGGAGCTGATGTCGCTGAAAGCGAAACGCCTTATCGAGGAAGCGGACTGCGTGGTTGTGCCGAAGTCCAGCCTGGCCGGGGAGAGCCTGGCCCTGGAAATCGCCCGCCCGTTCATAGGCGAAAAACCCGTACTGGAATGCGAGTTTCCCATGCGCCGGGACGAGCGGGAACTGGCACCTTACTGGGCGGCGGCCGCCGAGGAAATCGCCGAAAGGGTCCGGCGGGGGGAGAAGGTGGTCTTCCTGACGCTGGGGGACTGCCTTACCTACAGCACCTACTGCTACGTCCTGCGGGAGCTGCGCCAGAGGCTTGCGCCGGGACTGATCCGCTCGGTCCCGGGCATCACCAGTTATGCCGCGGCGGCGTCCGCCGCCAACTTTCCTCTGGGCGAGAAGGACGAGCGAATCGCGGTTGTGCCGGTGCCTCGCGGCGACCTGGCGCCCGTGCGGCAAGTCCTGGAAGAGTTCGAGACGGTGGTGCTGATGAAGGTCGCCAAGCAGCTGCCCGCCGTGATCAACCTGCTGCGCGAAATGGGCCTGGACGGGCACGCCGTCTTCGCCAGCCACGTTTCCCAGCCGGAGGAGTACCTTACGTCGGACCTGCAGTCCCTGCCGGAGGGCGAACACGGCTACCTGTCGGTGATCCTGGTGCGCAAAAAAGGGGGGCGTGCGTCTTGACCGTTTATTTCATCGGCGCCGGGCCGGGGGACCCCGAACTGATCACGGTGCGGGGGAAGCGCCTTCTGGAGCGCTGCCCGGTGGTCATTTACGCGGGCAGCCTGGTCAACCCGGAAATCCTGCGCTGGGCGCGGGCCGACGCGGAGAAGCACGACGCCAGCCGGCTGGACCTGGAGGCGCAATTGGCCGTGATCACCGAAGCCGCGGCTGTGGGACGCGATGTCGCCCGGCTGCACACCGGAGATCCCTCGCTTTACGGGGCCCTCGCCGAACAGGTGCGCGCCCTGGAGCGCCTGGGCATTCCTTACGAGGTGGTGCCGGGGGTCAGCGCCTGCTTCGCGGCGGCAGCCTTGCTGGGTAAGGAATACACCCTTCCCGGGGGCTCGCAGACCCTGATCCTGACGCGCCGGGCGGGGCGCACGCCGGTGCCCGAAAGCGAAAGCCTGGCGCGGCTGGCCGCGGCCCGGGCCAGCCTGGCGCTGTACTTGAGCGCCGCTGATGCGGCGGGAGTACAGGACGATTTACTCCCCGCCTACGGCGCCGAATGCCCGGCGACCGTGGTTTACCGGGCGACCTGGCCCGACCAGCGGATTATCCGCTGCCGCCTCGCGGATCTGGCCGCAACCGTCCGGGAGTCGGGGGTTGAGCGGCACGCCCTGATCCTGGTCGGGTCCTTCCTGGAACAGGACGGCGGGGCCAGCTATCTTTATTCGAAGGAGCGTTTGCGGGGTGAAGGATAACCGGCCGCTGGCGGTAGTGGTCGTCAACGAGGCGGGCTTCGCCCCCGGCGCGGCGGTGGCCGAAGCCCTCGGGGCCTTCCTGTACGTTCCGGTTCGATTGTCAGCTGTTCAATCGGCACCGCCGCGTCCCGGAGCCGTCGTGGGATACGAGGGTTCGGCGGGTGACGTGGTCAGGCAATTGTTCGGGGAAGGCCGCGGGCTGGTGCTGGTCATGGCCGCAGGCATCGCCGTGCGCCTTTTGTCGGGCCTGCCGGAAGACAAGCGGCGCGACCCCCCGGTGGTGGTCCTGGATACCGCTGCCCGCTACGCGATCAGCCTGCTCGCCGGGCATGAAGGCGGCGCCAACGGGCTGGCTTATCGGGTGGCGGCCGCGGTGGGGGCCGAACCGGTGGTCACCACCGGCAGCGAGGCTCACCGGACGCTCGTCGTTGGGCTCGGCTGCCGCCGGAGCGTCGGTGCGCCGGCGATCATGGCGGCCATCGAACGGGGGCTGACCCTGGCGGGGCGGAAGAAGAATGATATTCGGGTTGTGGCTACCGCCGATTTCAAGGCCGGCGAGCCGGGCATCCTTGAGGTTTGCTCCGCCTTGGGCGTGGGACTGCAGGTGTTCGGCCGGGAGGCCATCCGGGGCGTTGACAGGTTGTTCGGCGAGTCGCGCTGCACCCGCAAGTATTTTGACGTGGGAGGAGTTGCTGAACCATGCGCCTTTCTGGCCGCCCGCAACGGTCGGATCATCCTGCCGCGCCTGGTGGCGGACCAGGTGACGGTGGCCCTGGCCGAGGATCGCTTGTGGTCGCCGGGATCGGGCCGGGGGACGCCGAGCACCTGACGCCTGCCGCCCGCGCCGCCATAGCGGAAGCCGAGGTGGTGGCCGGCTACCCTCTTTACCTCGACCTCGTCCGGGAACACCTGGCGGGGAAAGAACTGATCAAGAGCGGAATGCGCCGGGAGGTCGAGCGGGTCCGGGAGGCCATCGCCGCGGCCCTTGCCGGCCGCCGGGTGTGCCTGGTTTCAAGCGGTGACGCCGGGGTTTACGGGCTGGCCGGTCTGGTCCTCGAGGAACTGGCCCGCCGCGACCTGGCGCTGCCCTTCAAGGTCGTCCCGGGCGTGACGGCCGGCCTTGCCGCAGCGGCGCTCCTGGGGGCGCCGCTGGCCCACGACCACGCGGTGATCTCCCTTTCCGACCTCCTCACCCCCATCGACCTCATCAAGAGGAGGGTGCGGGCGGCCGCCGAGGCCGACTTCGTCCTCGCCCTGTACAACGTGCGCTCGCGTACGCGCGTCGAGCCCTTTATGGCGGCCCTGGACATCCTGCGGGAAACGCGCCCGCCCGGGACGCCGGCGGGCATCGTCCGCAACGCTTTCCGGGAGGGGCAGGAGAGGCGCGTCGTCACGCTGGCCGAACTGGTCCCGGACGACGCCGACATGCTGACGCTGCTCATCGTGGGCAACACGCGGACCTTCACCTGGCGCGGGTTCATGATTACGCCCCGCGGCTACTTCGACAGGGGAGCCCACGATGATTAACGTGCCGCGCCTGCTCGTGGCCGCACCGTCGAGCGGGCAGGGGAAGACGACCCTGACCCTGGGCCTGCTTCGGGCGTTAAGGCGGCGGGGCTTGGCGGTGCAGCCCTTCAAGGCGGGGCCCGACTACATCGATCCGGGCCACCACACGCGCGCCGCCGGCAGGGCGTCGCGCAACCTGGACACCTGGCTCATCGGTGACGAGGCTTCGCGCGAGCTGTTCCAGCGGGCTGTCGCGGGAACAGACATCGCGGTTCTGGAAGGGGTAATGGGCCTGTACGACGGGCTGGGGGACGGCACCACGCGGGCCTCCAGCGCCGAACTGGCCAAGATGCTGCGGGCGCCCGTCATCCTGGTCGTCGACATCTCACGGCAGGGAGCCAGCGCGGCGGCTGTCGTCCTGGGCTTCAAGGCCCTTGATCCCGAAGTGCATGTCGCCGGGGTCATCCTCAACCGCGCCGGCTCGGCGCGGCACGCCGGCCTGGTCACCGAAGCCGTTGCGCGCTATTGCAAGGTGCCCGTCCTCGGAGTGATCCCGAGGGAAGAGAAGCTGAAGATCCCGGAACGGCACCTCGGGCTTTTTACCGGAGCGGAGGGCGACTGGGAGACGGTGTACGAGCGGCTGGCCGACATCGTCGAGCAGCACGTCGACCTTGCCGTTTTGCAGCGGCTGGCCGGAACGGCGCCGGCCCTGCCCCGGATGAACCCCCGGATTTTTGCAGGAGACGCTTCGGCAGGGACGGTGCGGGTGGGGGTGGCCCGCGACGAGGCCTTCAGTTTTCTTTACGCCGACAACTTGGACATACTGCGTCACCACGGCGCCGAACCGATTTTCTTCAGCCCTCTCCACGACGACCGCCTGCCCCACGGCTGCGCCCTGCTCTACTTCGGCGGCGGTTACCCGGAACTGTACGCCGGGGCGCTGGCGTCCAACCTGGCGATGCTAACCGCCGTCAGGTCCTACGCGGCGGCGGGGGGGCGGATCTACGGCGAGTGCGGCGGCTTGATCTACCTGGGGGAGGGGTTGACCGACTTGGAGGGCCGTTACCACCCGATGGCCGGTCTACTCCCGGTGCGCGCCGGCATGGCCGGCCGGCGGCTTTCTCTGGGTTACGTCGTGGCCCGGGCCCTGTATGACAACTTGATTCTAAGGGCCGGCGAGGAGGTCCGGGGCCATGTTTTCCACTACTCGGAAGCCGACCCCGTGCCCGGCAGCCGGGCCTGCCTGGTTGTCCGCCAGGCTTATGGGACGCAAGCCCGCAAGGAGGGCTGGCAGGCCGGGTCCGTTTTCGGCTCTTACCTGCACCTGCACTTCGCCTCAGCCCGCCACGTGCTGCAGCGCCTGCTGAAAAAGCAGTGAGCTGTTTGCTGTGGGCTTTTCTATATCTCCTAATGCTTGATGCTTAACGCTTAGTGCGTGTTTTAGGGGTGGGACTGTGAAGTGGGATCACGGCGGCGCCATTACGGGCGTCACTATAGATTTCAGCGTAAGCCTCAACCCGCTCGGGCCTCCGGACTGTGTCGCCGAACTGTTGCAAGAGGCGCTTCCCCTTATAACCCGTTACCCTTCTCTTGATGCGGCTCCCGCGCGCCGTTCCCTGGCGGCATTTCTCGGCCTTGACCCGGGGGAGGTGCTAGTGGGAAACGGTGCAACCGAGCTAATCGGTCTCCTGGTGCGCGCCCTGCGGCCGGGCCGGGTCTGGGTTATAGAGCCGTGCTATTCGGAATACCGCGGCGCCGCCGAGGCCTGCGGCCTTCCGGTGGCGGCGGCGCCCTCGCGGGTCGTGGACGGGCGTTTCGAGCCCTTGTGGGAGGCGCTTGCGCCCGAGCCGGGCGACGTGGTCTTTATCGGCTATCCGAACAATCCCACCGGGCAGCTTCCGCCGCGGGACGCGCTGGAGCGTTTGCGTAAGACCCGTCCCGGGGTTTACTGGGTATTTGACGAGTCGTTTCTGGCTTTTGTAGACCCCGCAAAGGGGTCTTCACCGGTCCTGCCGCCCGTGCCCGGGGTGGCGGCGGTGTGTTCGCTGACCAAGTTTTACGCCGTGCCCGGGCTGCGGCTCGGTTACCTCGTCGGGACAGGAGACCTGGTGCGGCGGCTCCTGGCGGCGAAAGACCCCTGGAGCGTAAACGGCCTGGGCGAGCACCTCGTCGGCCGGCTGCTCGCCGAGACGGCTTACGCTGTAGAGACCAGGGCCTTTGTGACAGCCGAGCGGGCGCGGGTGACGGCCGCACTGGAGAGGCTGGGGCTCCGCGTTTTCTCCGGGGAGGCGAACTTCTTGCTCTGCGCGCTGCCCGACGGTTACGAAGTCCAAGCCCTGAACGCCTGCCTGCTGCGACATGGCATGGCGGTGCGGAACGCCTCCACCTTCGCCGGGCTTTCGGCACGTCACTTCCGCATGGGGCTGCGCAGGGCCGACGAGAACGACCGGCTGCTCGAAGTCTTATCAGGCTTTCTGCAGGGTGGAAAAAGATGACGGCGCGCGTGCTGATGGTTCAGGGGACGTCCTCTTCGGCGGGCAAGAGCCTTATCGTCGCCGGTCTTTGCCGCCTCTACGCCCGGAGAGGCTTCCGGGTGGCGCCTTTCAAGAGCCAGAACATGGCCCTCAACTCTTACGCCACCCCGGACGGCGGGGAAATCGGCCGCGCCCAGGCCTTGCAGGCCGAGGCCGCGGGCGTTCCGCCCCACGTAGATATGAACCCCATTCTCCTGAAACCGACGGGGGAGGCGGGCAGCCAGGTGGTTCTGCTGGGTCGTCCCCTGGGCGTCTACAAGCCGGCCGATTATTACGCCTTAAAGGAAAAGCTATGGCCGCTGGCTGCCGCCGCCTTCGACCGGCTCCGGGCGGGTGCGGACCTCGTGTTTGCCGAAGGGGCGGGAAGCCCGGCTGAAATCAACCTCCGGCCGCACGACATCGCCAATATGGAGGTGGCGCTTTACGCCGGGGCTTCCGTTCTGCTCGTCGGGGACATCGAGCGCGGCGGGGTGTTCGCCTCCCTGCTCGGGACGATGGAACTGCTGGCGGAGAGGGAACGGGAACTTGTAGCCGGTTTCGTGGTCAACAAGTTCCGGGGAGACGAGGAACTCCTGCGGCCCGGGCTGGCTTTGATCGGGGCGCGGACGGGGCGGCCGGTGCTGGGCGTATTACCTTACCTGCACGACCTCCACCTTGACGAGGAGGATTCGGTGGGCCTCTCCGGGCGGGGAAAGGCGCCCGCCCCGGGCGACCTGGCGGTGGCGGTAATACGCCTGCCCCGGATCTCCAACTACACCGATTTCCTGCCCTTCGAAACGGAGGACGGGGTGGCGCTGCGTTACGTCGACCGCCCGCAGGAACTGGATGGTGCGCACGCGGCTATCCTTCCCGGCAGTAAAGAGACGCTGGCCGACCTGGCTTGGCTCCGCCGCCGCGGGCTGGACCGGGCCCTGTGTGATTTTGCCGCCCGGGGAAAGCCTCTTTTGGGTATTTGCGGCGGTTTCCAGATGCTCGGCCGGACCATCCGGGAAGGGGGGCAAACGGTGACGGGGCTGGGCCTGCTGCCTGTGCGCACCCGCTTCGCGCCCGAGAAGCGCACCGTTCAGGTGCGCGGCGTCACGGCCGAGGGGGTTTGGGGCATCCCGGGCGGGCTTTCGGTACGGGGGTATGAGATTCACATGGGATTCTCCGAGGTCTGCGGGGGCAGGCCGTGCTTCCTGCTCGACGGGCAGGGGACGGGGCCGGCACCCGAAGGCTGTGCCGCCGAAGAAGGTTATGTGGCGGGGACTTACCTGCACGGCTGCTTTGACTCCGACACGTACCGGACACAGTGGATAGCCGCCGTGCGCCGCCTCGCGGGGCTGCCGGCCCGGCCGTCCGAGCAGCCGGGGTTCGCCGCGCGCCGTCAGAGGGACCTGGACCGTATCGCCGACCTGCTGGCGGAAAGAATCGGGGTGGAGCGGCTGGATGGAATTCTTGGCCTGTAGGGCCGGGGTGATCCTGGCCGCTCTGGTCCTGGACCGGCTGCTGGGCGATCCGCCCCGGCTCCCGCACCCCGTCCGGCTGATCGGGTACTTGATCGCCTCCGGCGAGTCCATCCGGCGCCTACCGCTGCCGTTGCGCTGGTCGGGGACCCTGCTGGCGCTGGGCATGATCGCGGTAACCGGTGCGGCGGCCTGGCTGCTTGTTAAACTGGGGTACGCGGCGGGCTTTTGGTGGGGCCTAGCCATGGAAGCCTTGCTCGTCTACCTGGCCGTCGCCCCTCATTCGCTGGCCGGTGAGGCGTTGGCGGTGGACGGACATCTGCAGCGTGGCGACCTGCCGGGCGCGCGCCAAAGGCTGGCGATGATCGTCGGGCGTGACACCGCCGGTCTCGATGAACGGGAGGTCCGCCGGGCGGCGGTGGAGACGGTGGGCGAGAATACGGTCGACGCGGTCCTCTGCCCGGTTTTTTACGCGCTGCTCTTCGGAGCGGCGGGAGCCTGGGTTTACAAAGCGGTCAGCACGCTGGATTCGATGATCGGTTACCGGCACGAGCCGTACCGCGATTTCGGCTGGGCCGCCGCCCGGCTGGACGACTTCGCCGCCTTCGTCCCGGCGCGGCTGACCCTCTTTTTCGTGCCCCCGGCGGCCCTGCTGTCCGGCCTTTTCGCACGGGACGCCTGGCGGGTGGGCTGGCGGGACCGCCTGGCTCACCCCAGCCCCAACGCCGGCCACGGAGAGGCGCTGTTCGCCGGGGCGCTCAACGCCTGTCTCGGCGGGCCGTCGACTTACAACGGGATACCTTCGGAAAAACCGTACCTCGGCGCGGAATACCCGCCGCCCGGACCGCCGGCCATACGCCAGGCGGTAACCCTGCTCTGGGCGACCGCCTGGCTGTTTGCGGCCGCGGGCGCAGCCGTTCTGGTTTTCCTCAGCCGGTTTTGAAAAGAGGGAATTCCAGGCTGTCTAGGAGGAATTAAACATTTGAAAGTTGAGCGACAATCACCCGAAGTGGTGCTGGTCCTCGGCGGCGCCCGGAGCGGGAAGAGCGACTGGGGCAGGCGTTACGTCGAGAACCGTTACCAAAAACTACTTTTCCTGGCCACTGCCCGGGCGGGCGACGCCGAGATGGAGGAGCGCATCGCCCGCCACCGGCGGGAGCGAGGACCGGAGTGGAGTCTGGTCGAGGAGCCGGTGGAGATCGCCGCCGTGCTGTCCGATCCCGGGCGGCGGCCCGGGACCGGCGCGGTCCTGGTTGACTGCCTGACCATGTGGCTGACCAATATCGTCCTGGCCGAAGGGGAGGCGGCGGTCGAACGCCGGACCGGCGAGTTGCTGGCGGTGCTGCGCGAGCCTTCCTGCCCGGTGGTGCTGGTCGCCAACGAGGTCGGGATGGGCATCGTGCCCGAACACGAGCTGGGCCGGTCGTTCCGGGACGCGGCGGGCCGGCTGAACCAGCAGGTGGCTGCCGTGGCCCGTCGCGTGGTGCTGGTCGTCGCCGGTCTGGCCTTGGATCTAAAAAACGAATAGAAGATGGGAGAGAGGAGAAAATGCAACCCACATCCCTTTCCGAAATCATCGGCGCCATCCGTCCGGTTGATCCCGACCGCCTGCGTGCCGCGCAGGACCACCTGGACAACCTGACGAAACCACGCAGGAGTCTCGGCGTGCTGGAAGAGATCGCGGCCCGGATGGCGGCCCTGAGCCGGGAAGCCAGGCCGGCCGTCCGTGCCCCCAGGATCTTCGTCTTTGTGGGCGACCACGGGGCGGTGGAGGAGGGTGTTTCAGCCTATCCTCCCGAAGTCACTACGCTGATGGTCCACAACTTCCTTGCCGGGGGCGCGGCCATCAACGTGCTGGCGCGCCGCGCCGGGGCTGAGGTGCGCGTCGTCGACGTAGGCATGCGGGACAGGGTCGACGTCCCGGGACTGATCGGCCGCAACGCCCGCCGGGGCGCCGGCAACATCGCCCGCGGGCCCGCCATGTCGCTGGAGGAGGCGGAACAGGCTCTGATGGCGGGGACGGAGATGGCCATGCAGGCGGACAGCGAGGGCAGCACCCTGATCGGGCTCGGCGAGATGGGCATCGGCAATACGACCTCTTCGGCGGCCCTGTACGCGGCCCTGTTGCCCTGCGTGCCGCGGGAAATCGTCGGCAAGGGTACCGGGCTGGATGCGGCCGGCGTTGAGCGGAAGATCGAGACGGTAACAAGAGCGCTGGCGGTCAACCGGGAGCGCCTGACCGACCCCCTTTCCGCCCTCGCGGCGGTAGGGGGCCTGGAGATTGCGGCCATCGCCGGATGCTGCCTGGGGGCGGCCGCCCGCGGCCTGCCGGTGGTGGTCGACGGTTTCATTTCGGGAGCGGGAGCCTTGACGGCGATGCGCATGGCCCCGGCGGTCCGCGACTACCTGTTCTTCTCGCACGTCTCGGCCGAGGCGGGACACAGGCTGTATTTCGTCCGTGAGGGCCTGCGTCCTATGCTGGATCTCGACATGCGCTTGGGCGAGGGGACGGGAGCGGCGATCGGGATGCAAATCATCACGGACGCGGTGGCGATCTACAACGAGATGGCCACCTTCGCCGACGTCGGCATCGAGCCGGGAGCCTGACAATGCGCGGGTTGATCAGCGCCCTGCGGACCCTAACAATCCTGCCCGTCCCGGGGCGCGACGCCCCGCGTTTAGCCGACGCCCTGCCTTACTTTCCCGTAGCCGGGGCGCTCCTTGGCGGTCTTGTAGCCCTTGCAGGGCAGGGACTGCTGGCCGCCGTCCCGGGGTGGGCGGCGGGGGCGGCGGCCGTGATGCTGTTGGCGGAGATGCTGCTGACGGGCGTGATCCATACCGACGGCCTGGGCGACGCCGCCGATTCCCTGGGGGCGGGGCGCGACCGGGAGCGGGCCCTGGCGATTATGAAGGATTCGCGGCAGGGCAGTTTCGGCGTCGTGGCCATCGTGCTCGCGCTGCTGTTGAAATGGACGGCCTACGCGCGTCTCCTGGAAACGGCCGGCTGGTGGGGACCCGTTGTTGCGGCCTTTGCTGTTTCGCGGGCGGCCACGGCCCAGTTGGCCGCCTCCCAGCCTTACGCCCGGGCGGAGGGAGGAACCGGCCGGGCCTTTGTCGGCGAAGGGCGCATCCTGCCGGCCGTTGCCGGGTGGCTGGTTGCCGCAGGCATCGCCGTGTTCACCGCGAAATGGGCGGGCCTGGCGGCGCTGGGCCTCGGCGCGGTTCTGGCCTGGGCTTTCGGCCGCTGCTGCCGGGCGCGTTACGGTGGCGTAACGGGCGATTTGCTGGGCGCGCACGTCGAGATATCTCTCGTTTTCGTCCTGTTGCTGCTGGTTGTCTGGCTTTAGAGATCACGGCTGATCGGCGATAAACCTTCATCCCCCGGGTTATACTACCTTTTACGAAAGAGGGCTTCAGGTAAAAAGGCCGGATGCCGGCTGTCGGTCCGGTTTCCGACTTCCAGCCTCTGACCTCTTTTACGGGGGTATGAAAACTGGCTCTTCAACCACCAATGCCGAAAAGCTGGAGGCGGAAGTCCAAACCGCACAAGTTCTGCCCAGGTTGCGGGCACGGCATCGCCCTGCGCGCTCTGGGCCAGACCATCGACGAGCTGGGCATCCAGGACCGCGCGGTGTTCGGCTGCGATATCGGCTGCAGTCTCCTGGCCTGGGATTTTTTCAACGTCGACTCGGTACAGACGCACCACGGGCGGACGACGCCCGTCATCACGGGTGTTAAGAGGGCCAACCCGAACCTGATCTGCATCGCCTACATGGGCGACGGCGGGGGGTACGCCATCGGGTCACAGCACCTGGTCAACGCCGCGGCGCGCAACGAACCGATCACCGTTATCCTGGTCAACAACACCCTTTACGCCATGACCGGGGGGCAGATGGCCCCTACCACGCTCCCCGGACAGATCGTGGAAACGGCGCCTTATGGAAGGGATGTTGCGGTGACGGGCCCTCCCATGCAGGGACCCGAAATGGTGGCCGCGGTCACCCCGGAGGGGGCTTACGTAGCCCGCGGCACGATTGCCAAGCTCACGCAACTGCGCAAGATGATGACTAGAGCGCTGCAGAACCAGATGGCGGGCCGGGGATTCAGCTTTATAGAAGTCCTGTCGACTTGTCCCACCAACTGGCGGACCAATGCCCGGGAGACGCTGACCTTTGTGGAGAAAACCATGCCGGAGCATTTCAAGATCGGAGAAATCAAGGTTCCGCCTGAAGCCCCTGCTGGAGCGTAACCGCATCCGTCCCGCCGCTGTTGACGACCGCCGGACCGCCTGGGGTTTTTATTTTCTAAGCCGGGTGCTCAGGGTTTAAGGTAATTCAGAGAGGAATACTTGAGAAAACCGCGAAGCAGGTAACAAATAACAGAGAGCGGCAGGATGATGATAATGAAGATACTGGTCGCTGACGACAGCCTTGTTTCGGCGCGTATGGTCCAAAAGGCATTGGAAGAATGGGATCATTCGGTGATTGTAGCCCGGGATGGCGCTGAGGCCTGGGACATCCTGCAAAGGGAAGAAATCAGGCTGGTGATAGCTGACTGGGTAATGCCCGTGATGGACGGGCTGGAACTGTGTAAGACCATCAGACATTCGCAGCAGTCCGGGTACGTTTACGTCATCCTTTTGACTTCCAAAGGCAATAAAGATGACATTGTAGAGGGACTGGGTGCCGGGGCGGATGACTACATTACCAAGCCATTCCACCATCAAGAACTGAAGGCCCGCGTCCAGGTCGGAATACGGATCATTCAACTAGAAGAGAAACTCAGAGAAGCAAACAAGAAAATAGCAGCTCTGGCGTCGACCGATGCCCTCACAGGACTACCCAACCGCAGGGTCCTACTGGAGCATCTGGAGGCTCTGGTTGCACGGGGTATTCGCGAGGGCAGGCCCGTAGGCGTAATATTTATGGACCTGGATCATTTTAAGCGCATTAACGACGAGTACAGTCATCTGGCCGGTGACACGGTGCTGCAGGACGTGGCTAAAAAACTGCGCACGGTAAAACGGGTGTATGATTTCCTCGGACGGTACGGCGGCGAGGAATTTCTCATCCTTGTTGAGGGAGTTGACATTGTAACAGCAGGGGCGATTGCCGAACGGTTCCGGCAAAGCATCAAGTCTACACCCGTAAAGCTGGATTCCGGCGTAAGCCTGCACGTTACGGCCAGCTTTGGGGTCACGGCTCTTAATCCGGCGGCCCCTCAGTCGGTCGACGGGCTTATAGCCGAGGCCGATCAGGCGCTCTATTCGGCTAAGGCCCAGGGTAGGGACAGGGTTTGCTGTTTCGGGCTCAGATGCTGGGACGAGCGGTTGGGGAAGTGTCTCTAGCGTTAACTGGAAAGAAACCTTTTTACCCTCAGTCTCTAAGCACGGGCCGCTTTTCAAAAAGCTGTAGGGCCGATGCTTTGGCGGAAATGTAACGTTCCAAGAATGAGGCGTCTGTTGGCGGAGGAACGATCAAGGAGTCGGTGTCGCCAAGGTCTGCGGGTTTCGCAACCGCCCGGGCGTCGTCCAGGTTGAACAGGCAATCGACCAGCAATAAAGAGGCCTGATCATCGTCCGGGACGGCATAGAAAAGGTACAAACGGTTCAGAAAATCGCCGAAGTCTCTTGCCACGGCAAGGTGGGCAAGGGTGTCTTGCGATTTTAGGTAATCTCTGACTCGTCCGGTACAGTTGCTTTGACGTATCCCGGGGCACTTCCGGATGCTGCCGAAAACCAGGCCGGAAAAGGGAACGGGATCTTCGCCGTCATTCCAGATGCCGACGTACAGTCCGAGGGGGTACAGCCTGCAGGAAGTGGGCCGCGCCTCGTAAACGCTGCACAGCCGGCCGTCCAGGAAGGGGCAAGGGCCTTTCATCGCCTGTTCCAGGAGAAGGCGTATTCTCTTCCCGTACCGGGGGATGAGGGCCAGGACGGTGAATCCGGCGAGGAAAGCGCCGGTGCTTGTTTTGAGCCTTCGGGAAAGGTTCCAGACGTCGAGAGGCGTCAGCAGGAGCCCCACCTCCCGGCAGCACTCGCCGCACTGCCGGCACGAAAAACCGATGGGATCGTCCAATCTCACCGAAGACATGCTTTACCACCCCTTGTCGTTTTGGGGCAGCCACTTCAACCGTGCTGGTTTGACCTCTGTTAGCGGCACCAGCCCTGGGCGATGGGCATTCTCCTGCCGGATCCGAAAGCCTTGGTCGTGACTTTGAGGCCCGGGGCGGCCTGGCGCCTTTTGTATTCGGCCACGCAGATCTTGCGTATGACCTCCCGGACCACCTTTTCGTCCAACCCCCGGGCGGCGATCTCCTCGGGGGCCAGATTTTCCTCGATGTAGGCGTGGATGATGGCGTCGAGAACGGGGTAGGGGGGCAGCGTGTCTTCGTCCCGCTGCCCGGGTTTCAGCTCCGCCGAGGGCGGCTTCGTGATACTGTTGTCGGGGATCACCGCCGCCAGGCTGTTGATGTAACGGGCGAGCTCGTAAACCTTGACTTTGGGAACGTCGGCCAGGACGGCCAGGCCCCCGGACATGTCGCCGTACAGCGTGCAGTAGCCCACCGCCAGCTCCGACTTGTTGCCCGTGCTCAGGACGATGGCGTTTTCCCGGTTGGCGGCGAACATCAAAATGTTGCCGCGGATGCGGGCCTGGACGTTTTCTTCGGCCAGGTCGAGCAGCCTGTCGCCGCCTGGGTTGAGTTCGGCGAGGTAAGTCTTAAAAATGTCTTCTATGGGATGCAGGCGGAACTCGATGTTCAGGCGGAAGGCCAGCTCGCGGGCGTCTTCGACGCTTCCCTCGGAGGAGTAGGCGGAAGGCATGGCGATGCCCACCACGTTCGAGGCGCCGAGGGCAGCCACCGCCAGGGCCGCCGTCACCGCGGAATCGATGCCGCCGCTCAGACCGATGACGGCCCTGCTGAAGCCGGTCTTGCGCATGTAGTCCCGTATGCCGAGAACCAGGGCGCGGTACATCCAGGAAATGTTCTCCTCCGGGGGCTCCAGCGCTGCTGCACCGCCCGCCGGATCGGCGGTATCGACGAGAACGAGGTCCTCCACAAAACTGCCGGCATGGGCCGTAAGCTGTCCGCGGGCGTCTACGGCGAAACTTGACCCGTCGAAGATGAGCTCGTCGTTGCCGCCCGCCTGGTTGACGTAAACCACGGGCTTGCCGTACTTGGCGGCGATACTGCTCACGATGTCCATGCGGACGGCCTGTTTCCCCATGTGGTAAGGCGAGGCGGAGATGTTAACGAGCAGGTCGGGGCTGCAACGCATTACTTCAGCCACCGGGTCACAATCGTAGCGCCGGCGGTCCCAGTAGTCCTTGTCGTTCCAAATGTCTTCGCAGACGGTCAGCCCCAGCCGGACACCTTTGAACACCGTAACGCCCTGCGGCTGCGGGGCCGGCTTGAAATAGCGGTTCTCGTCGAACACGTCGTAATTGGGGAGAAGGGTTTTAACCCCCTTCCCGAGGATTTGCCCCCCGGCGAACAACAGGGCCGTGTTGAACAGCGCTCCTTCGCCGTCGGGCAGAGGAACCCCCAGAATCACGCCGGTCTCGCCGCTGGCGGCGACCAGCCTCCGCGTGTGCTCTTCAACGGCCTTTATGAACTCCCGCCGGTCCAGAAGATCGCGCGGGGGGTAGCCGGTCAAGGCCATTTCCGGGAAGATCACCAGGTCTGCGCCTTGGGCCGCGGCGTCGGCGATCATCTCTTCGATCCTGGCTACGTTGTAAGGAAAGTTGCCGATGACGGGATTCACCTGGGCCAGGGCGACACGCATCATTCTCAACCCCTTCAAAAACGTTCCTTAAAGAGAGCGGGATGCGGCATGACCTGCGTTGGTGCACCGGTTTGGCTCATTATGCCGTTTTCGGCGGCGCCCTGTCAAGGGCGGGACACTTGCCGGAGGATCCCCTCCACCCATCCGGGATCGAGATTCGCCAGGCGCTTCTTCTTGAGGTTCTCCCTGATGATCCACCGGACGTCCGGGTCATCCGCCCGTGCCCACCGCTCAAAAAAGGGCTTGCCTCCCTCCGGCCAGGCGGCGACGGCCACGCTCCAGCAGTAAGCCAGGGCTTGCTTCAACACCCGAAACGCTTCAGTTTTTCTGTCGGTTGTTTCGGCAAGGGTTCGGGTGATGCCGTCCAGTATCCGCAGGACCCGCAAGACATAACTGCTATCTTTAAGCAGGGCCGGTTCACAGAGCCCGGCGGCCACGGCGCGCAACTCCAGGAGGTTGCCGTCCAGCCAGTTTTCGGCGACGTCCAGGAGCAAAGGCATATCCGCCAGGCCGACCCGCTGCAGCGCCATCGCCACCCCTTCCCGGACGCGCCAGCGGGGATCGGAGGCAAAAGAACGCAGGCGACCGATCGAAGAATGATCGCCGCGGGCGACAGCCTGTCCCAACCCGATAACCCCGCAGAAGACCAGGAAGACCTCGGGGGAGTTCTCCGGCGCATCCTCCGAAGACCGTGCCGCCAAACGCTCGAACAGCCCCCGGTCCCCAAGGTCGGCCGCGGCCGCTGCCAGCTCCAGGTTGGCGCGTTTCCCGGGCAACTCCGACTCGCGTTTGAGGAAGGTCTCCCAATCCGCAGGATGCAGAGCGCGAAGAGTTTCTTTATACCGTTCAATTTTGGACAAAAGCGGTCACTCCCTTTACATTTTTGCCGTCAAAATTCAACCAGTATCAGGTTAACCCCTTTGGTCCGGAACAGGACTAACGCCGGTACATGTAGAAAGGACTCCTCAAAGCGCAAAAAAAGTGAGGCGTTGTGACATGCTGCGCGATTTTTGGGACGGTGTTGTTCAGTATGCCGCCCCGTATGCGAGCCAGGAGGCCATGCAAGAACTGGCGCATCACCTTCTCCTAGGGCTGGCCGTACTGGCTGTGGCTTACGTCCTGATTAAGTTATCCCTTTACGCCCTGGACCGCGTCCTTACGCGTTGCTTCCGCGACGACAGCGACACCGGCCTGCGGCGCGACGTCCTGAAGTCCGCCCGGGCGCTTGTCAAGACCCTCGTCCTGTACGGCGGGTACTTCGCGGCGCTGGTCGTCGTACTGCACATCTTCGACGTAAGGGTCATCGAGGCGGCCGACCTTAAGGATGTAGGCATCAAGATTCTGAAGATCGCCGGCATCCTTGTGGGTACCAGGCTGCTGCTCAACCTGGGCCACCTGATCGTCAGCCAGGTGTTCGCCAAAAAGGAGTTCAACGACGCACTGAACAGCGGTCGCCTGCGTACCCTGGAGCCCCTCGTTAAGAACGCCTTGACTTACGCCGCTTTCTTTGTCGCCGGCCTGACCGTTCTGCAGGTCTTGAACGTGAACACCAGCGCCATCCTGGCCAGCGCGGGCATCCTGGGCCTGGCCGTCGGCTTCGGCGCCCAGAACCTCGTGCGGGACGTCATCAGCGGGTTCTTCATCGTTTTCGAGAACCAGCTGGCCGTCGGCGATTACGTTGAGGCGGCCGGCGTGGTCGGCGTAGTCGAGGAAACGGGGCTGCGCACCTGCAAGATCAGGCAGTGGACCGGGCAGTTGCACATCGTGCCCAACGGGGAGATCACCAAGGTCACCAATTATAACCGGGGGTATATGCTTGCCGTGGTTACGGTAGGCATTGCCTACGAGGAGGACATCGACCGGGCGATCACCGTGCTGCGCCAGGAGAGCGAGCGTGCTTCCCGGGAGATCGAGGCGGTCCTGGAGGTGCCGGTGGTCCAGGGCGTGGTCGACCTGGCCGACTCCGCGGTGAACATCAGGACGATAGCCAGGACCCGGCCGGGCGAGCAGTGGAACGTCGAGCGCGAGCTGCGCCGCAGGTTTAAGTACGCCCTCGATCAGGCGGGCATCGAGATACCCTACCCGCGGATGGTCGTCTTCCAGAGGCAGGACAACACTTAAGGAATGTGGGCCTAAGCTGAACAGTTAATCAACGAAGTGTTGTGTAAGAAGGGGGATGCGGAGTGCCGCCCAAGTTGACCGACGACAAGGAAACGCTTTACCTGATACTGCTCATCCTGGTCAGCATCGTTTTTTACGTCCTGTTGATTGTTTCGCTGGTAGGGCTTGCTTATCTTCTTCTCGGATTTCTAGCCCTGTTCGTTATCCAGGGCGTCTTCGTCGGCTACGTGCGGGGCAACTGCGTACGCCTCGGGGAGGATCAGTTCCCCGAGGTCTACAGGACGGCCAGGGAGCTTGCCGCTGAAATGGGGCTCAAGACCATGCCGGAAATCTACCTGATGGAGTCGGGCGGCCTGCTTAATGCTCTTGCCACCAGGTTTGTGGGGAAACATTTCATCATTCTCTACAGCGAGCTGTTTGAACTGATCCTTGACGGCGGGGAAGCGGAACTCAAGTTCATTCTGGCGCACGAGCTCGGGCACGTACGGTGCCGGCACCTGATCTGGAACGTCTTGCTGTACCCGGGCTTGCTGGTGCCATTCCTCGGCCACGCCTACCGGCGGGCCTGCGAATACACCGCTGACCGAAACGCCGCCCATTTTGCCCCGGAAGGCGCGGTAGGGGGTCTGATCCTGCTTGCGGCGGGGCGAAACCTTTACAGGAAAGTCAACACGGCCAGCTTTGTCGACCAGGCACGGACTAACCGGGGTTTCTGGGTGTGGCTGGCGGAAATGCTGTCCACACACCCGAACCTCCCCAAGAGAGTGGCGGCCGTAGAACAGTACCTGGGCATGGGTGCTTTAAGGGATCAATACAGGCACAGCACGGTAGAGGCTTAATTTCCGGCGGAGGTGATGACTGATGCCTTATGTTAATATCAAAATAACCAGAGAGGGGGGCTACCGCCGAGCAGAAGGCACAGCTGATTCAAGGGGTTACCAAACTGCTGGCGGAGGTACTCGGCAAAAATCCCAAGACGACAGTTGTTGTAATTGATGAAGTGGAAACGGACAACTGGGATATCGGCGGGGAAACGGTTACAATGCGGAGAAAGCGCAAGGAATGACGGCGACCGCCGGGAGGGGGGAGGAAAAATGCCGTTCTTAAGAAAAAATTGGGGGCTCATCCTGGTCATTGCGGCGGCTCTTGCGCTCTATTGGTTTTTTGCGCCTTGAGGAGCGCCGAACCTGCGGTAGTTACCGCAGACGTCCAGGAGCCCGTTGAAAAACTGCGCCTGCCCATTGGGAAGTGTAAGGTGAGAGGTTGGGGTTTAAAACAGCTTGTATTGTCCAAGGACAAGTCTTATAATAAATACTAAATACAGAGTCAAATTAAGGGGAGTAGCTTTTACAACAACAGCCGTCAGGACGGGGCCCGATGCCCCCGGCTTTGTTGGCAACGTTCAGATGTTGTTAGCAAGACCTTTACCGTTGCGGTAGAGGTCTTTTTGTTTGGCTGGATACTGAAAGGTGTGGTTACGTGATTGACCTCGAATTGCTTTGGGCCCTTGCTTCCATCATCATCATCGATATCGTGTTGGGCGGCGACAACGCCATCGTTATCGCCATGGCCAGCCGGAAACTTCCCGGTCCGCAGCGCAACAGGGCGATTATTTTCGGGGCGGCCGGGGCTATTCTGGTCCGGGGGATAGCAGCCGCTTTTGCCGTGTACCTGCTGACGATACCCTTTCTCAAGCTGGTCGGCGGGCTCATCTTAGTCTGGATCGCCGTTAAGCTTCTGAAGAACGAAGAAGTGACTTTCGAGAAGGTTGCCAGCGGTACCACCCTGTTGCAGGCGGTCAAAATCATTATCGTAGCCGACGTTGCCATGGGATTGGACAACGTCCTCGCCGTGGCTGGCGCAGCCGACGGGCACATCCCGCTGATCATTATCGGTTTGGCGATCAGTGTTCCGATTATTATCTGGGGCAGCAAGCTGATCCTGAAGCTGATGGAGAAGACGCCGCTGGTCGTCTACCTGGGGGCCGGCGTACTAGCCTGGACGGCAGGGAAGATGATCGTCGAGGACCCGAAACTGCACCAGTGGGTACAAGGCTTTGCCCTGCCTTTGGATATCCTGGTGCCGCTGGCGATTGTACTCTTTGTTCCATTGGCGGGACATATCGTAAATCGGTTGTCAGTCCGCCGTCCGTCGTCGGAGGCCGGGGAGGAAATCGATTCCAAGGTTCTTAAGTCATCGGCGGCCTGGCGCCGGTCCTCGGAAACATAGCAAGAGACCGGGTGCAGCCCGGTCGGCCGCGTGTAACTCTAGAGAGCAGGCCAGCGCAGTGGTTTAAGGAAGGCCGTTATCTCCTCTAAAGACCTGCGCTCGTCTTCTGTCAGACATTCTTCCTAGGCAGTCGCCCCTGGCGCTGCTGGCAATCTATCTTGAGGTTTTGACCCAAGACGGTAAACAGGCCAAACATCCTCATTCTGATTTACCATACAAGTGCTGGTTATTACTTTTTATCCCTCTTATATGCATAGCCATCCTCCCGTCCTCGTTATGGCAGCTTAAATTATAACATGCAACGAAGGACCTGGTTCCAGGTCCTTCGTTATCTAGTTTGTTCCAACCCCTGTCAACGGAAGGCATGCCTTACGCTGCGGCTGCCTCTTGGCCGGAGGTGTCGCTGACGGTGATGATACCGCTTTCGAACGCGTAATCAACATTGCAGTCGAGATTCTCGGTTACGAAGCGCAGGGGCACCAGGGTGCGGCCGTTCACTACCGTCACCGATTGGTCCAGGGTCACGTTGTCCCCGTTAACGACGGCGACAGGCCTGTTGACAAACAGGTTGACCGTTTTGTTATTGCGTTTAAAGGCAAGCTGGCCGTTGTTATACACCACATTGCTGCCGAGGGTTTGGGCCAGGGCGCGGATCGGGACCAGTGTGCGGCCGTTCTGCACTGTCGGCTGCACGTCGAAATTCGGGTGACGGCCGTTGACGAAGATCTTCAGCTTGCGGTCCCCCATATGCCGGTACAGGTGTTTGAGGTCGCGCATAAGATCGCCGTCTTGCGCCCCTAACTTAAGCGCACGTTCCAGATAAAGACCCCGGCCCAAGGACAGGGTCGGGTTCCGCTCCGGGGATGATTATTGAAGTCTTGCCCGGCAGGCCTCGAGATCCTCGCGGGAATCGCAAACGTAAATCACTTCGGTAGCATCGGCAGCGACTTCTTTGCCCGGGTGCCTGCTCCTGGCTTTCGCCAGCGCTTCGTCGAGGCTTGAGGCCACGATTTCATCACAGGATCTGCCGGGTCCCTTTACTGTGAATTTGCGCAACGCAATCACCTCCAGGTCTTAGCTTCCCCATAACGCCGGTTTCCCTTGCAGGTTTTCTGCCCCATACGTATTTGTTGAACGAAGGATTGTTCTGCTTTGAATGGAACTCAAACTAACGAGAGGTTGTTGACGATTTCTGGGGGGGTTAATGAATGGAATACTGGATCGAGGTCGCTGTATGCGTACCGTCCGAGCATGTAGACCCGGTGAGCGACGTCGTGCGCGAAATCACCGGGAACGGCGTGATCGAGGAGCAGGAGCTTGCCGCGTGTCCCGAGGGGATTGCCGTTAAGGGCTATTTCCTGGCCAGGGCGCATTCGGGCCGGGTTATCAGTGCTTTGCAGCAGGAAATCACTGCGGTGACGGGTATCAAGGCGCCTCTGACCGTAACCGAGATCGCCACCAGGGACTGGACTGAGTGCTACCGCCAGACGCACAAGATATTACGCATCGGCAAGAGATTTGTGTTGAAACCTTTCTGGGAAGAATATGCGCCGGGGCAAGGGGAACTGGTCATTGAGTTTGCCCCGACCTTGGCTTTTGGCTGCGGCACGCATCCAACCACCGAGGCCTGTCTTGAGTACCTGGAAGAGTACCTTGTGCCCGGTTCAACCGTATATGACGTGGGAACGGGTTCGGGTATCCTGGCGATCGCGGCGGCCCTGCTGGGAGCGGGCGATGTTTTGGCGGTGGATATTGATCCCGTGGCGGTGGAAGGGGCCAGTTTGAGCATCGCCCAAAACAATCTGTCTGATATCGTCCGTGTTGTTGAAGGAAGCCTTTTGGACGGAGTCCAAGGCCGGTGTGACTTGATGACGGCCAATATCCTGGCCGAAATCCTGTATGAACTGTTTCCTTCTGCCATTGAGAAGCTCGTTCCCGGCGGGTTGCTCATCGCCAGCGGAATTATGGAAACCAAAGAGAAAGAGGTAACCGAAGCCATGCTGTCTGCCGGATTCTTGCTGTTTGAAAGGACTTCCAGAAGGGGTTGGAGCACGCTGGTCGGCAGAAAGACAGGCTCAAGCGTTGACAGTAGCACCTGCAAATGATAAGAAAAGAGTGAGGTACAACGAGGTACCTTTAGAATTCCGGGCAAAGGCGTCCCTTCAGGGGGCGCTTTATGTTTTTGGTTAGACTAGGGAGGAGATTGGTTTGCGGTTTTTGGTGGTGCAGAACGTTGATATAGAAGGACCCGGCCTGATAGGCGGCGCGATAGGCAAAGCGGGCTGGTCCATGGATATCCGGGAAATGGACGCCGGACACGAGCTTCCCGCAAGCCTGGACGGTTACGACGCCCTGATTCTCCTTGGCGGGCCGATGAACGTTTACGAGGAAAAAGAATACCCTTATTTGATCACGGTGGATACCCTGATCAAGGAAGCCTTGCACTCCGGCCTGCCCGTGCTGGGGATTTGCCTGGGCGCGCAGCTTATTGCCAAGGCCCTCGGCGCCAGGGTGACACGCAATCCCGTCAAGGAGATAGGATGGAGCACGGTCCGGTTAACAGAGCAGGGCGTATCCTCGCCGTTTTTTGCAGGTTTTCCACCCGAATTCGTGGTCTTTCAGTGGCACGGGGATACCTTTGAAGTGCCTTCAAAGGCCGGGCTCCTGGCCACCGGAACGGAATGCGTAAACCAGGCTTTCAGTTTCGGAAAAAACGTGCTCGCCCTGCAGTTCCACCTGGAAGTAACCGGAGAGATGATAAGGCAGTGGCTTTTTAGTTATGCTGACGAACTGCTGGAAGAGGGCGGCCCCGAACTGGCGGACAGAATCGCCGAGGAAACGAAGCTGAACGAGGACACGTATTATGAACTGGGTCAGAAGCTTTGCCGGAACTGGATCGACGTTTGCAGGCTTCATTCGTCCTCGTAGAAAATGGGGTGTGGGCGGTCTTCGATTCTTTGGTGATGTTTTTACGGTTATCCTTTCTGGATGTCTAACAAAAACTATTGCTTGCAGAGCAAAGGGGCGCCCGCGATAGGGGCGCCCTGTTCAATGATACCTAGCTATCTAGTGAACACAAGGCCGCCTATCTTGGTGGTTACCGGCCTGGCCAAAAGGAACTTGTTTTTGATAGGGGGAGCATAAAAGTAGAGAGCGTTCCAGCTCGGGTCAACCCCCCTGAGGGCATCCGTCGCGGCGGCGAAAGCTCTAGATGTGGCCGGACGATTAATCCAGCCGTTGAGAACCGGGGTAAACTGGTAATGGCCGTCGTTCACCTCGTAGATTACGCCACTGATACTATTGGGAAACTTCGTGCTGAGCACCCTGTTCACGATTACGGCGCCCACCCCGACCTGGGCGTTGTAGGGTTCGCCCCCGGCTTCGGCTGTAATCAGCCGGGCCAAGAGATCGAATTCAGCCGGTGAGCAGGGGATCACGTACGGGCGTGTTCCACCGCGTGAGGTTTGACCCGACTGCGGGATCCTCAAGACCTGGCCGGGATAAATGGGTTTAGACATGTTGAGCCCGTTAGCCCTGGCGATCTCCTGGTAAGACACGCCAAAGCGCTGCCCGATCTTGAAGAGAGAATCTCCGCGCTTAACGGTATACCACGTGTCGGTAGGGATGTAGAGGACCTGGCCGGGGTAGATTCTGGTGCCGGGCAGGTTGTTGGCCTTGCGTATCGTCTCGGGTGACAGGCCGTAACGCTTGGCGATCAGGTAGAGGGAATCCCCGGGTTTGACGGTGTAGTTGGCGGCAAAGGCACAACTGCCGGCCATTAGAGTGCTGAGGGCCAGAATAATCAGCGTAATGTAAACTTTGTGTAGATTCATTCTTACCTCCCCATTGTCAGAAGTTTTGCTGTTTACTCTTAAAAGTGGCAGCTACTCACTTCACCTCCCGAATTGACATGTTATAGATTAATTCGGTAAACAGGATCGATTTTTCCTACGTGACAGCAGTACCAATTTCTGCAATATTTCAGGCAAATTGCAGAAACTAAGAAATATCAAGTCGCAGACACCGGGTTGAAAGAATTCCTGTCACAATTCTTAAAATGTAGGGATTAGAAAACTAAACCAGACTATACAGGAGGAAAGAACGTGATGCGGAAGACCTTGCTGCTGCTGTCCCTGGTGTTGTTCCTGTCCGTATCCATCTTTGGCTGCACGGTTCCCCCCGGGCCCGGTTCCGTACCTAATCCGCCGTCCGACACCGCGCCCCCGCCCGGCAGCGAGCACGAGACTTACCCGGAGGAAGTTACGGTTGCTCTTGAGACTGTAAAGCCGATGCAGGTAGCCGTGCCTATCATCGTTAACGGGAAAACCTACGTGATTGTCAGCTACGGCGAGAAGCCTACGGCAGGGTATAAAGCGGAGATTATGGGCATCGACCGGCAGGGTAACCGTCTGACCGTAAGGAGTTCCTTAACGGAACCAAAGCCCGGTGATGCAGTAGCCCAGGTGATTACGTACCCTTATGCAATAGATGTGGTTGACGGGGTTTTCCAAGAAGTAAGCTTTATCAACGCTGCCGGCGAGGAATTCCCCCAGGTTGTCGGCCTGAAGGGCACCCTGAACAGCGTCCGGCGCTCCGCAAACAGCAATATCATCGTTACCTCTGTTACCAGCGTTCCTGGCGCGGTGGAAGTCGCCGGCATCGCCAGGGTCTTTGAGGCCGTGGTGGGCTACGAACTGCAAGACGAGGCCGGCCAAGCTCTGGCCCAGGGTTCTGTGATGACCGTTGCGGGAGGTCCCAACTGGGGCTACTTTACGCTGGATATAAACCAGGTCCCGCAGGGAGCGACCAGGCTCGTGCTGTTCCAGCCGAGCGCGAAAGACGGGAGCAAGCTCGACGTTGTGGAGCTTGAATTGGGCCGTTAGCCGGGAAGCATGGATTTTGGTATTTTGGTATTATGGAAAAGCAGCGGAACCCGTTGCGGGGCTGCTGCTTTTTCTTTGCTTCGGTGAAGGAATCGGCGCCGGTGAAGGCAAAAGCATTAGGGAGTCCCGGTTTTCCGGCCAAGGAGTGATACCGTGTCCGAATCTCCTTCAATCCGCTGGCACAAGGCCATCCCGATCCGCCACTCGCGGCGGCGCTACGACGCCCGGAAGCTCGCTTCCGACATGGCTGGCCTGCTGCAGCGGCTTTGCGTGGAGTTCAGGCCGTTTCCCGAAGCACGCGCGGTCTTTGTCGAATCCCCCGCTGACGACGTCTTTAAGGGAGCTTTAGGGAGTTACGGCAAAGTGAAGGGAGCGCCGTCCTACATTGCCTTTATCGGGAGAATGGACAGCCCCTTTGTCCACGAGCGCGTGGGCTATACAGGCGAAGGGATTATTCTGGAGGCGACCTTGCAGGGCCTGGGCACCTGCTGGATCGGGGGGTACTTTCATCCCGAGGTTGCTGCCAGGGCCGTCAGCCTGGACAAGACAGAAAAGGTATTGGCTGTAACCCCGGTTGGATATGCATTGCGTGCGACGGCGCTGGAAGAGAAAGTGCTTAAAGGGCTTGTCCGGAGCCATCACCGTTTACCGCTCGCGAGCCTCGTCACCGGGCTCGACCCGGACCGGTGGCCGCCATGGGTGAGGGCGGCCCTGGAAGCGGCGCGCCTGGCGCCCTCCGCGGTGAACCGCCAGCCCTGGCGCTTTACGGTTGATGAGCATTCCATTACGGTAAGCGTGGGCAGCGAGAAGAACACCGGCCACATCGACAAGAGGCTGGACTGCGGCATCGCCATGCTCCACATCGAACTGGGCGCTCTGTCTGAAGGAGCGAAAGGGGTTTGGGAGTTCCTCCCGCCGCCGCCGGTCGCCCGCTACCGCTTAATTTGAGCACTGTGCATTAAGCATTGGACCTTCTATGTCAAATGCTCAATGCCCAACGCTCAATGGGGGAGGTTGTTTATTATCAGGATCGTCGATTTGCGCAGCGACACGGTTACCAGGCCCACCGAGGAGATGCGCCGGGCGATGGCCCGGGCGGAAGTGGGCGACGACGTTTTCGGGGAAGACCCGACAGTCATCCGGCTGGAAGAGGAAGCAGCCTCCCTGGTGGGTAAGGAGGCTGCGCTCTTCGTGCCCAGCGGTACCATGGGGAACCAGGCGGCCGTGCTCGCCCACACCGAGCGGGGCGATGAGGTTGTCGCCGATGCCGACGCCCACGTCTACTATTACGAGGTAGGTTCGCCGGCCATGCTTGCCGGCGTGCAGATACGCCCCGTCCACAGGCTGCTGTCGCCCGAAGGAGTCGACAGGCTTAAGGCCGCCCTGCGGCCGCCGGATATCCATTTCCCGCGCACTCGCCTGCTCTGTCTCGAAAACACCTTTAACCGGGGCGGGGGAACCGTCGTCCCCGCCGAAGGGATGGCGGCGTTGTATGCGCTGGCCAAAGAACGGGGCCTGGCCGTGCACCTGGACGGCGCGCGGATTTTTAACGCCGCCGTGGCTTCCGGGATTCCGGCGGCTGCCTTCACCAGGTACTGCGACTCGGTGATGTTTTGCCTGTCCAAAGGCCTGGCCGCGCCGGTGGGATCGCTCCTGGCGGGAACGAAGGCCTTCATTGAACGGGCCCGCAAGTACCGCAAGGCCCTCGGCGGGGGCATGCGCCAGGCGGGCGTGCTGGCGGCGGCGGGCCTTGTGGCGCTCAAGCGCATTCCCGAGCTGGCCGGGGACCACCACAACGCGCGGGTGCTGGCGGAGGGGCTTGCCGCTCTTAAGTCTTTGAAGATCGACCTTTCTGCTGTACAGACCAATATTATCGTAGCGGAAACTGTCGGGCCCACCTCGGCCGAGGTGATTGCGATCCTGGGCGAAAGGGGCGTCCGCTGCGTGGCCTTCGGCCCGCAGCTCGTCCGCTTCGTGACCCACAAAGATGTCAACCGTGACGACATTGCCTACGCTTTGCGGGTAGCCCGGGGAGTCTTGGGGTAGTCCTTCACGCGCTTTATACTTAATGCCTGGGAGAGTGCTGCAAAAGTCAACGCATCGGGTTAAGAAATAAGAATCTATAATACTATACCAAATCTATACTATACCAAATCTATACCAAATGCTTAGAGTGCTTAGAAGGTACCTGAAGACAGTACAAATGTGAGGGTCAGACCCTCACATTTGTACACTGACCTCTCACCTCACACTTCCCAAATGCCAGGCGCGTTTTTCAACGGTCTCCTAGTGCCCTTAATACAGCTTAACGACATCTACGTCTCTAAAGTAGTACCTGATGATGTCCTCGGGCGATCTGTTCCGTTTCGCCAAAGTGAAGGCGCCCCACTGGCTCATGCCCACGCCGTGGCCGAAGCCTTTGCCGGCAAGGATAACCCTGTCCCCTTCGACCCGGGCGCTGGTCAGGAGCGTGGACTTCATCTTCACGCTGTCCAGGGCGACGCGGAAATCGGGCGCCATTACGACCGCGTTACCGATCTGCATCCTGGTCGCCCGCCCCGAAGGACCCCGGTCCAGGACCTTGATGGAGTCGATGGAGCCGGGTTGTTGACCCAGTTTGGCCAGGGCGGCGGCAACCTCCTGCTTGGTAAACTCGGCCCTCCAGTTGGCGAATTCGTCGGGCGCCTCGGGAGCGTCCGGCGACTTGACCACCTTGATGTACGGGGGTTCCGCCTCCTTGAAGTTGAGCCCTTCCTTGGCCGTGGCGGTGATGCCGCCGGCGTGGGAGAAGAACCAGGCGTTGATGTAGTTGCCGTTGAAAGTGGCCACTTCGCCGCGGGTACGCTTCACGGCCCTCCTGACCCTCGCGTTGACGTTCTGCGGGTTCCAGGCCTGGGCCTCCTCGAAGTCGGTGGAGATGTGGGCATCGGGATTAAGGCTCGATCGCTTCTTTGTAGTCACAAACTGGAGCACAAAGGTCCGCGCCAGGATCGCCTGGGCGGCAAGGGCGTTCTCGGGAAAGAAGTTCTTCATTTCACCCGCCACGACGTTGGTAACGTATTCTTCCAGCCCCATCTCCTTGATTTCACCGGTCTCCTTAATAAAGACTTTGAGGCGGGGTTCCCGGCCTTGCCCCTGGCTGATACTCTCGGGAACAGCCGGTTTTCGGGCTGCCCTGGTCCGGTCAACACAGGATGCCGCTCCGAGCAGCAGGCCGATCGCGGTCAAAAGGATTAAGAGCTTTGCACCGGTTGAGCGCATCTAAATCACCTCATTAAATTCTTAGATTTTGGTGGCACTTCCCGACCTTTGTCACTTATCATATCCTTGTAGGCCGAGTTCTATAGGCGGCCGTTTAAGGAACGTTCACAAATACGCAGGCATGTTATTTTGCCGGGCCGGGGACGCTTGACGAGCAGGCCCGGCTGCTGCACCGGAGGCGTTTGAACTGGCACGACGGGGAAAGATCAAGTTCAAAGGTGTTATCAAGACGCGCTGGCAGGTTCTTGCGGACCGGATCAGGTTCTGGCTGAGGAAGGCTCTGGTGGCGGCGGGCGTGCTGGCGGCCATTGCCGTGCTTGTACTCGCGATGCTGCCTTACGTGGGAGAGTACCTGGTCGTCGATACCACTCCTACCGAGGCTGACGTGATTATTGTCCTTTCGGGCGACAAGGGCGAGCGGCTGGAACATGCCGTCGAGCTTTACGATAAGCGCGTGGCGCCGCTGCTCCTTGTATCCGGGGGAAAGGTCTATGCCTCGTTGACGGCCGCCGAGATGATGCGGGATCACGCCGTCCGGCTCGGCGTGCCGCCGTCGATGATCATCACCGAGGACAGAGCCGACAACACCGTCGAGAACGCGTTGTTTACCAGGCCTTTGCTTGAGGAAAGAGGCCTTCATTCGGCGGTAATCGTTTCTTCCCCTTACCACATGCGCCGGGTAAAGTACGTTTTCGACCGGGTATACGGGGGCTCGGGCATCAAGCTGACCTACTCGCCGTCTCCGGGCTGGTTCGATCCCGAAAGCTGGTGGCGCACACCGGACGGTCAATCTATCGTCCTGTCCGAGTACCTCAAACTGGCTATGCTCCAGTTCCCGGGCTACAAGAAGCAACTTAACCCCGCAGGCAGCCACTGATCTTTGCGCAGCCTTCAAAGGCTTTGCAGGTTTTGCTTCAATAGGTCGTCCTTGCTGATTATTTCCTTGCCTTTTTCGTATAACAGCCTCCTGAGTTCCTGCTTCCTGGCCAGGTGGGCCTCTTCCGCCTGACTGACAAGGTCTTGCGGCAGGCCGGCTAGGGCCAGCTCCCGGGCCATTTCATCGGCTACTGTTCGGAAGTCGCAGTCGTAGTCTCTTTCGATTTCCTTGGCCAGCACGAGGTACCTTGTAATAACCCTGGCCCTTGACACTTGACCCCCTGTCCCGGCTACGGTGACGTACTCATCGTAGGCCTGTTTGCCCAGGGTGAAGAAGCGCTCTCGGTATGCCGCGTCCAGGGCCCCAAAACGGGCACGGTACTTTTCGGCGATGGGTGACAGGCCGTTTTCGTCCGGTACCGGGGCTGCAGGCTCTCCTTGCGGTTCGATTCGCGGCGCGGGTCGGACCGGGGTGGAGTCCGGTTCAGAGACAGTATCCGATTTCGCGGGGCCGGGAACACGCCCGGCGTCCCGCCGTTCCCCGTCGCTGTCCGCCAGAAGCGGTGTTTTGTCCGAGAGGAAGTAATTATCTCTTTTATCCCCGGGTGATGCCGGCTTGTTGTCGCCGGAATCGGACCGGGGAAGCGAAAAGGCGTTGTGTAGGGCCGTAATCACAAGGATTACCAATACCGTTGTCAGAAGCTTCTGCAGGGTCGACATACCGTCCTCCAACCGGAATGATCGGGGCCTTCAAACCCGGGCTCCTATCTCACCGCCATCTGGGGAAGAGGCCCCGTCACACAATTGTTCCACGCGCGAAGGAGATTTATCAGCCGGCCGGCTGCAATGTTCGACAGAGGGATGGGCATATGTTAGCATGCTCATTGGTAAGCTTTTGGGCCCCGAGTATTGAGTGTCGGGCGTTGAGCATTTAGCTTTCGGCTTAAATATTCAGGCTAGGAGCATCTATATTGTTCAGATGGCCGCCGCTCTGGGTGTCGACCCCCGTTGACTGGATGCCGAGTGCCGGATACTGAGTGTGTTGCTATGGCCAGGCTTTACGGTGTTGGTGCATTCAGCGTCAGGATTACGCGCCGGGGTATAAAGCTATGGAGGGTTTCCAGGATTGGGCATTGAAAAAGGCATGGAAAAAATCGAAACCGCGCTGCCGGGTCATTCAAGACGGAAGGCGCGTCCGCTGGCCGCGCTGCGGCACCGCAATTACCGCATATTCTGGATGGGCCAGGCCGTCTCTGTGACCGGCACGTGGATGCAGAGTATCGCCCAGGCCTGGCTGGTGCTGGAACTGACTAACTCTGCTTTCCTGCTCGGGTTGCTGGGGGCCGTCCAGTATGTGCCCATTTTCCTATTTTCTCTAATCGGCGGGGTTATTGCCGATCGCTTGCCAAAACGAAAGCTGATTATCGCTACCCAGACCTGCCTGATGCTTACCGCGCTGGTCCTGGGGCTGCTGGTGGCCCTGGACGCCGTCAGGTACTGGCACGTCCTTGTACTGGCATTTGTCGCCGGCACGGCGACGGCACTGGACATTCCGGCCCGGCAGTCCTTTATAATTGAATTGACGGGGAAGGCCGACCTGATGAACGGCATTGCCCTGAACGCCTCGGTCTTTCACGGGGCCAGGGTCATTGGTCCGGCCCTGGGCGGGCTCGTGATCGCCCGTTTCGGCCTGGAGCTTTGCTTTTTCATTAACGCGGCCAGTTTCGTAGCCGTGCTCGCAGGGCTTTTTGCCATCAGGGTTAAAGAGCAGAGCTATGCGTCCCGCCGTGAACGGGTTTGGCACGATATCGGCGAGGGCTTGAACTATATCAGGGTTACTCCTTCGATACTCTATCCCATTCTGGTGCTTGCCGGCGTCAGCGTCTTCGCGCTTAATTTTAACGTTCTGGTTCCGGTTTTTGCTCGGGCTGTCCTACACCTCAACGCGGTTGGCTTTGGATTTCTGATGGCTGCCCACGGTGTCGGCGCCCTGGCGGGAGCCCTCTTCCTGGCCTGGGTAAGCGATGCCGGACCCCGGCCCGGCCTGATTGTGGCAGGTGTTTTCGGCCTTTGCCTGACCCAGCTCGCCCTGGCGCCGGTCAGCAACTACCCGGCGGCCATGGTCATCCTGGGGCTGAGCGGCTGGTCGATGATCGTCTTTGCCGCGACCGTCAACTCGGCGGTGCAGATCGCTGTTCCCGATAACCTGCGCGGGCGGGTTATGAGCGTGTATTCCATGGTTTTCGTCGGGGCCACCCCCTTTGGCAACCTTTTCAGCGGAGCTGTGGCACGCGCCTGGGGCGCCCCTGCGGCCTTCGCTATGGGAGCCGTGCTGGGACTGTTGTCCCTGGCGCTTTTCCTGCCGAAGCTGATCAGGCCCGGCTGTTCTTCGGTGTCCGGACCGGGGTTAAAAATACCGTCTTGAGAGAGGTCTAAGGATGCGCCTGATAAGTCCGAACAAGTACCGTATCCCCAGAGAGGGGAAAATGCGTGTCGAGGGCGTCGTCTATCTCAACAGGACGCTTTTCGAGCAGTTCAAAGAAGATGAAGCCTTGAAGCAACTCGCCGACGCGGCCTCGCTTCCGGGAGTCGTGGGACCGGTTATCGGGATGCCCGACATTCACGCGGGGTTCGGGTTGCCCATCGGCGGCGTAATGGCCTGCGACGCTAGGGAGGGCATCATTTCCGCCGGCGCGGTGGGCATGGACATCAACTGCGGCGTACGGCTGCTGATGACCCGCGTCCCGGCCGACGACCTGCGGCCTAAGGATTTACTGCGGCTCATCCGGCACATCGAGGAGCGCGTGCCAAGCGGGGTCGGCCGTAAAACGAGGCATCCCGACCTGCGTGAGCGCGTCGAGGAAGTCTTACAGGGAGGCGCCCCCGCCGTTGTCGAGAGAGGTTACGGGCGTAAGGCGGACCTGGGGACGATCGAGGAAAACGGCCGCATCGGCGGGGCTGATCCGGATAAGCTGAGCCGCGAGGCCAGAAACAGGAGCGACCAGCTTTCGACCATCGGGGGCGGGAATCACTTCATCGAGATCGGGCGCGTGGACGAGGTCTATGACGAGGAGACGGCCGGGGCCTTCGGCCTGGCCAAGGGGTGCCTGTCGGTCCTTATCCATACCGGTAGCAGGGGACTGGGACACCAGATTTGCACCGACTACACCAAGCTAATGACCAGGGCGGCCGCGAGGTACGGCATCGAACTTCCGTCGAACGGCCTGGCCTGTGTCCCCATCGACTCCAAGGAAGGGCGGGACTATTACGCCGCCATGGCTTGCGCCGTCAATTTCGCCTTCGCCAACCGCCAAGTGATCACCCACGATATCAGGCTGGCCTTCGGCGACATGTTCGGCGGCGACCCTGATTCTCTGGGCCTGAATATCGTCTACGATGTCTGTCACAACATCGCCAAATTTGAAACTCTCGACGGCCGCAGCCTGCTTATCCATCGCAAGGGGGCCGTCCGCGCCCTGCCGCCCGGCCATCCGTTCTTACCCTCAAGGTTTGCGGCCACGGGGAACCCCGTTCTGGTTCCGGGGAGCATGGGCACTGCTTCTTACGTCATCGTGGCGACAGAGCGGGCCCGGGAAACCTTCTATTCCGTAAACCACGGCGCCGGTCGGGTGATGTCCCGCACCGCCGCCAGGAAAAATTTCTCCGTCGGGCAGCTGCAGGAGAGCCTGGGAGGAGTCGTCTTGAGTGCGAGGGATCAGCGCCGGCTCCTGGACGAGTCGCCGGCGGCCTACAAGGACGTGCACGAGGTGGTGGAGACACTGGCGGAGATCGGCCTGACCCGAAAGGTGGCCAGGCTGGTCCCGCTCGCCGTCATCAAGGGTGAAGACTGACGCATCCTTTTTGTCAAAAAAGGTCGTATTTCCGCAAAATTAAGACTTATATGGGATCTTTGGTCGAACAAGGCATGCTAGGAAGGAAATAAACCGATTTATCAAGAATCTGGATATGTATATCGACATTTCCCAAAACGGCGAGGAAGGGATTTTTGTGGGCTTGCTCCGCATCCCGACGGTAGTAGGCATCATTCTTGTTTTTGAGCTGCTGGCCGTTTTCCTTGGCATTTTCGTTTTGCCTGTCGATGTTGTGGCCCTGATGACCCTGCTTTTGGGCCTTATTACCCTAAGCGGGGTCTTCATCGGCATTAACGGCGCGTTTGAAACCGTCTTTACCTTGCTGGCCTTTCCTTTGCTCGCTTTTATCCAGGTGTCTCTTGGGCCGGGGCCGGAATGGCACGGGGCTTCGCCGTATGTTGCCCGGCTTGTTTCCTACGCCTATCTGGCTTTTCCGCTCCTGACGTGGTCTGTTTTCGCCTTCCGCGTTAACGAGCAGCACCTGTCGGTAGCCAAAGAGTCTTTCGGCTGGTGCAACCTCATCCTGGGAGGCATCGTCGCCCATTGGTACTTGACCCAAAACCACGACTCGGTTTTGCTGATCCGGTATCTTCTTATCCCCTATGGCTTGGCTTACCTGCTCTGCCGTGTTCTCATCGAGAGACGCCTCCGTATCGGAGCCCGGAAGGAGATCCCCGTTATCTCTCGTTGGGTCGACTGCAAGTGGTAAAAAAGAGGTCAGAGCCTGGAAGTCAGAGGTTAGAAATCGAAGGAATTCACCAGGGGTGAATTCCTTTTTCCGTTCTGACCGCAGACCTCTTATATCTCACAGCCTTGTTGTTAGTAGGTTAGGACGGATATATAATATCTACGAGATGTAACAAACAGTAGCGACCAGACGCGAGCCCGAGCAGACGCCAGGGCTTTTAAATGTTTGGAGCAGATTTGAGTGAACGTGGAGAAGGAATTGAAAGCGCTGTTTTCGCCCGGCACGCGCAGGGTGCTGGAAACCTTGAACAACGCCGGTTACGAGGCCTACGTGGTCGGGGGGGCGGTCAGGGACATGCTCATCGGGCGCGAGCCCAAGGAGTTTGACGTCTGCACCGACGCCTGCCCCAAGGCCGTTCTCGAGCTGGCGGCAGCCAACAACATCAAGGCTTACCGTAAAGGGGTGGCCTTCGGCGTTGTTTCATGGCTGGTCGACGGGGAAGAAATTGAAATCGCCACCTTCCGTACCGAGTTGTACGGCGCCGATTCCCACCGCCCGGAACAGGTAGAGTTCGTCTGGGCGCTTGAGGACGACCTGGCTCGCAGGGACTTCACGATCAATGCCATGGCCATGAACCTGAAAGGCCGGCTGATCGACCCCTTCGGGGGCAGGGAGGCCATCCGGCGGGGGATCATCGAGGCCGTCGGCGACCCTGAAGAGCGCTTTGCTGAAGACGCTTTGCGCATGTTCCGCGGCTGCCGCTTTGTCGCCGAGTACGGCTTTCAACTCGAAGAGCGGACGAAGGCGGCCATTCCCAAGGTCCTGTGGCGCGTCGGCGGCCTTTCGGTGGAACGGGTGAGGGACGAACTGGAAAAGATTCTCCTGGCCCCCCACGTGCGGGACGGCCTGCAGGCTTTACTGGAGACGGGGCTTTTGAGAACGACCTGCCGCAGCCGCGGCGAAGGGGTGGAAATAAACGCCGACGTCCTGCCCGAAGTCGCCGCCCTGGCCGGTGTGCCGCAGAACCCGCGATATCACTGCTGTGACGTCTGGGGACATACCCTCGAGGTCGTGGCCAATACTCCACCCGTTTCCGTACTACGCTGGGCGGCTTTGCTGCATGATGTCGCCAAGGGCACAGACGGTGTGCGCGGGGTGAACAAGGATAACCAGCCAACCGACTACGGACATGCCAAAGCCGGCGGCCGGATGGCCGAGCAGATCCTCTTGCGTCTGCGCGTCTCCCCGTTAGTCGCGACAAGGGCGGCGTGGCTGGTGACCCATCACATGGGTTTTCCCGGTCTCGAAGAGGAGAATGTCATCCGGTGGCTTAAGAAGTTTGCTCCGCATTTTAGAAACCGCGAGCTTCTGGCGGAGGCGGTGGAACAGTTGCTCGTGCTCCGCAGGGCGGATACCCTCGGCGCCAAGGCCGACCCTGAACCGGTTCTCGATCAGACCGACCGCCTGGAAAAAATGGTCAAAGACATTCTCGAGAGCGTGCCTTTTTATCCCGAGGACCTCGATATCTCCGGCGGAGAGGTGGCCACGGTCGTGGGGCGGGGCCCGCAGGTCAAGCAAATTCTCGAAGACCTCGTCGTGCGCGTCCAGAAAAAGCAACTGCCCAACCGCAAGGACGAACTACGGCAGGCGGTAAGAAAGAAGGTCTGGCGTTTGCAGAACAGGGCGGACGTAAGACGTAAACAGTAAGACGTGGTCAAGGAGAGAAACAGGAGAAACAGCATAAAGGTCTTGTCGCGGATGAAAGGGTCATGTGCTTTACCAGGCGAGATAACTCCCCCGTTATTTCTGCACAAAGATCAAAAACTGTACATAACTCTGCATGCCCGGACGGCGGAACGCCGGTTGGCGGCGTTCCTGCAGGCCCTTGGCCACCGCCGGTGATGCGGCAGTTCGACAGCAATACAATATGGGAGAGGACCCATCATATGAAGAAAGACACCCAATGTGTACACAGCGGCAGCTACCGGGACAGCGTGACACGGGGGATAAATACGCCGATTTTCACCTCTTCTGCCTACGAATACTTGGATCGAGAGGAATGCCCCTATCCGCGTTACTTTAATACTCCTAACCAGGATGCGGTCGTCAGGAAGATCTGTGCCCTGGAGGGGGCCGAAGACGGGGTTCTTTTCAGCTCCGGCATGGCGGCTATGAGCACCGCGATTCTTGCGTTCGCGGGTTCCGGTGATCACGTTGTCATGATGGACGAGCTGTACGGCGGAACGCATGCGTTTGCGACGGATGAATTTCAGAGGCTTGGGATCGGATACTCTTTTGCAGCCACCGATGCCGAGTCCGTATGCAGAGCGGCTACCGGGCACACCAAGGTGATCGTGATCGAATCTCCGACGAATCCCCTGCTGAGCGTTATCGACATTCGACAAGTGGCGGCGTTCGCCAGAGAGCGAGGAGTCACGACGATAATCGATAATACCTTTGCCTCTCCGGTGAATCAGAATCCCCTCGAATTCGGGATCGACATCGTCGTACACAGCGGCACCAAGTACCTGGGGGGACATAGCGACATCTGCTGCGGCGTGGCTGTAGCTTCGCGCGACAAAGCGGAGCGCATTCGCGCGTTGGCGCGACACCTGGGTGGGAGCCTCAACGCCACAACCTGTTACTTGCTTGAGCGCAGTCTCAAGACACTGGCCCTGAGGGTCGGACGTCAGTCGGAAAACGCTCTGCGCATCGCCGAATTCCTTAAAGGACATGAGCGTGTCCGGCAGGTGTACTACCCCGGTTTGCCTGATTCTCCCGCCTACGAAATCGCCAAGTCACAGATGAAGGCTTTTGGCGGGATGCTGTCCTTTGAACTGGACGAAAGGCAGTTAGACGCTTCGAAATTTGTGACGCGGCTTCGCCTTATCACACCTGCGGTGAGCTTGGGGGGCGTCGAGACGACCATCTGTGCTCCGGCGGTCACCTCGCATGCCAAGATGTCGGCAGCTGAGAGGAAGCGCATCGGGGTTACCGACTCCTTGCTGAGATTCTCGGTGGGAATCGAGGATGCCGGCGACCTTATTGAAGACTTGGAGCAGGCGCTCAATCAGGAGTAGTTAGCCATACCGACTTACCGGCACCATGAACAATGAAAAACCTGTTCTGGGTCTGGATTATCCCCGAGGCTTATGCACTCCGCTTCACCAGATAAATGGCTGGCAGGAGGGCGAGTAGCAGCGATTGTCTCCGGTGCGTTTTCTCTCTCTTCGAATCGTACAAGTTCCGAAGGACTGTCTACCGAGAATCTGAGGGTCTGACCCCCAGGACTGCCTGTGAACACGGAAGTCTGGCGCCTGCAGCAAAATAGGCCAGCCGTTAAACACTAGCTCTAACATTAGGCAGTGGGCGGTGAGCGTTGAGCATTGGGAGTAATAAAGAAAGGGATTCGGTCTTGCCGAATCCCTTTCGAGTCTCCAACGTCCATCCAACGTCCGATATCTGACACCTATAACTGATACCCGATACCTAAACTAGCAGGCAAGCCACCTGGTGCCCGCCGCCCACATCACGTAATTCCGGTCTTTCCTCATGGCAGCGGTCCCGGGCCTGGGGGCAGCGGCCCGCAAAAATGCAGCCCGGCGGGGTGTTGATGGGGCTGGGAACGTCGCCGCTCAGGATGATGCGCTGGCGGTTGCTTTCGATCTCCGGATCGGCGATCGGGATGGCCGAGAGAAGGGCGCGCGTGTACGGGTGGACAGGGTTTCGGTACAGTTCTTCGCTGTCGGCCAGTTCGACGATGCACCCCAGGTACATCACGGCGATTCGGGTGGAAATGTGCTTAACCATGGCCAGATCGTGCGCGATGAAAAGGTAGGTGAGTCCGAGCCGCTCCTGCAGTTCCTGGAGCAGGTTGACGATCTGAGCCTGGATGCTTACGTCCAGGGCGCTGATCGGCTCGTCGCAGACGACGAACTCCGGATCGACGGCCAGAGCCCGGGCAATGCCTACACGCTGGCGCTGCCCGCCGCTGAATTCGTGGGGGAAGCGGCTGGCGTGGGACGGGTCCAGCCCGACCATCTTGATCAGTTTGTTGATCTTGTCGCGGCGCTCGGAACCCTTCGCCAACCGGTGGATGTCCAGGGCCTCACCGATGATCTCGCCGACGGTTAGGCGCGGGTTCAGTGAGGCGTAGGGGTCCTGAAAGATCATCTGCAACCGCCGGTATAGCCGGCGGGACTGTTCCTTGCCGGCGTGGAAGATGTCTTGCTTCCGGTACAAGATCTGCCCTTCGGTGGGGTTGTAGAGACGGACAATGAGGCGGCCGACTGTGGACTTGCCGCACCCGCTCTCCCCAACCAGTCCGAGAGTTTCGCCTTTATATATTGTAAGGCTGATGCCGTCTACGGCCTTAAGTGTCTGATTGCGTCCTACGCGGAAGTGCTTTTTGAGGTTGTTGATCTCGATTAATCGTTCCATTAACCCACCTCCCTTGCGGCCTTCGCTGCCGCGGGATGGTGCAGCCAGCAGCTGACGGTATGCCTGGAACCCACAACCCAGGTTTCGGGTTCATACATGGCGCAAACCTTCATCGCGTAGTCGCACCGGGGCCAGAAGGCGCAGCCTTCAGGCGGGTCAAGCAGGTTCGGGGGACGTCCGGGGATCGGAGCCAGGCGCTTGCCCCGGGAATCGAGCCGGGGAACGGCCGCCAGCAGGCCCTTGGTGTAGGGATGCTGCGGGTTGCGGTAAATGTCGCGTGTTAAGCCCGTTTCCACAATCTTTCCCGCATACATTACAATGACACGGTTGGAGAAGCCGGCCACCACGCCAAGGTCGTGGGTGATCAGAATCACGGCCATCTTAAACTGTTCCTTGAGATCCTGGATGAGTTCCAGGATCTGGGCCTGGATGGTCACGTCCAGCGCGGTGGTGGGCTCGTCCGCGATAAGCAGCTTGGGACTGCAGGCCAGGGCCATGGCGATCATCGCTCTTTGCCGCATGCCGCCGCTGAACTGGTGCGGGTATTGTTTAAAGCGGCGCCGGGGGTTGGGAATGCCGACGGTACGGAGCATCTCCTGGGCCCTTTCCACCATCTGGGCCCGCGTCATTCCCCCGTGCTTGGCCAGCATCTCCACAATCTGGTTGCCGACCGTCATGGTCGGGTTTAGAGAGGTCATGGGATCCTGAAAAATAATGCCGATCTCTCTGCCCCGGTATTTTTCCAAGTCCTTGTTGGACTTTTGGGCCAAATCCTCCCCGTTGAAAAGAACGGAGCCGCCGACAACCTTACCGGGCGGGGAGGGGATGAGCTTGACCAAAGACTGGGCGGTTACGCTCTTGCCGCAGCCGCTTTCGCCAACGATCGCCACGACTTCTCCCTGCTCGACGCCGAAGCTCACACCCCGTACTGCTTTAACGACTCCGGCATAGGTGGTGAAATCAACCTGAAGGTTTTCTACTTGCAGCAGCTTGGTCACATTTGTTGCACCTCCTACCTTACTTTCGCAGCCGCGGGTCGAGGGCGTCGCGCAGGCCGTCGCCCAGGAAGTTGAAGGCCAGCATTGTGATGCTGATGAAGAGAGCGGGGAAGAAGAGCTGCCACGGGTAGTTGCGCAAGCCCTGCAGTCCCTCGCTGGCGAGGACGCCCCAGCTGGCCATCGGGGCCGAGACACCCAGCCCAAGAAAGCTGAGCCAGGCCTCGGTGAAGATGTTCTCGGGGATCATCAGGGTCATTGTTACAATGATCGGGCCCATCGTGTTGGGCACAAGGTGCCGGGTCAGGATGCGCCAGGGCTTGGCCCCCATGACGCGGGCGGCCAGGACGTATTCCTGCTCCTTAAGGGCCAGGACCTGTCCGCGGACGATGCGGGCCATAGTGAGCCAGGTTGTAACACTTAAGGCGATAAAGATCGATTTGAGGCCCGGTCCCATCCATACCATCAGCAGGATGACCCAGAGGAGGAAGGGCACGCTGAGCAGCACCTCGACGATCCGCATCATGATATCGTCGACCTTTCCACCGATATATCCTGAAATCCCGCCATAGGTTACCCCGATGATGAAGGATACGATAGCGGTGAAAAAGCCGATCATCAAGGAAATACGGGCGCCGTACCAGACGCGGGTGAAGAGATCCCGTCCGAGGAAATCGGTCCCGAACCAGTACTCCCCGTTGGGCGGTTTATTGACCAGTTTGAGGTCCTGTTCGTAATAAGTGTGGCCGCTCAGGTAGGGTCCTATCAGGGCCATCAGCAGCAGCAGAGTGATGGTGACCAGGCCGGCCATGGCGAGTTTGTTCTGGCGCAATCGCATCCAGACATCCTGCCAGTAACTGATCGTTGGTCTTCCCAAATCTTCGGCTTCCAGGCCTTCCTTGGGGAGGGGCCGGAACATATCGTCGCGCAGAACCACGTTTTGCTCCAAGACCTAGACCTCCTTTACATCGGCCAGCTTGATTCTTGGATCGATAAGGGTGTAAACCAGGTCCACGATCAGGTTCATCAGCATCAGGAAGGCGCTGTAGAAAATGGTTGTCCCCATGATCATCGTGTAATCGCGCCCGAGGACGCTGTTGACAAAGTACTTGCCCAGTCCGGGGATGGCGAAGATGTGTTCTATGACAAAGCTGCCGGTTAGGACGGCGGCGATCAGCGGACCTAGATAGGTGACAACGGGCATGATAGCGTTACGTACGGCGTGGCGCATGACGATCACCCGCTCGGAAAGGCCCTTGGCGCGAGCCGTTTTGATGTAGTCCTGCTGCAGGACCTCCAGCATGCTGGAGCGCATCAGACGGGCGATAAAGGCGGTGGGCAGGGCCGAGAGGGCCAGGGCCGGGAGGACAACCTGCTGCCAGGAGCCCCACATAGCCGGGGGGAGCAGCCGCAGCTTGAAGGCAAAGACGTACATTAAAAGACCGCTCAAAATAAAACTGGGAACCGAAAAGTTGAAGGTCGCCAGGGCCATGGCTATGTAATCGGGCCACCGGTTTTGCCGTAGGGCCGAAACAACGCCCAGGAAAAGACCGACGATAACGGCGAAAGTAACGGCCACGAACCCCAGGGTGGCGGAAACCGGGAAGGCCTCGGCAATGATCTCGTTCACGGTGCGGTCGAGCTTGAAGGAAGGGCCGAAATCGCCCTGGGCCAGGTTGATAAGGTAGTCGGCATACTGTTTCCACAACGGGTCATCGAGGTGATAGCGGGCGTTCAGGTTCTTGAGAACAGCAGGCGGGACCTGTTTTTCCGAGGCGAAAGGACCGCCGGGCACCGAGTGCATCATGATGAATGTCACCGTGGCCACCAGCCACAGCGCGAGGAGCATGGTGCCCAGCCTGCGTACGAGGAAGCGCAGCAAGCATATCCCCCCTTGCAAGAGTATTCAGCCAAGCGCGAACAAAGAAAAGCGGTGTGCGGGGGGTTATACCCCCGCACACCGGGATATCTTACCTAACTATTCAACGTAGGCGTACTTGAAGTCCGCGTAAACGGCGAACGGCGGGATGATGACGCCCTTAATGTTGTCCTTGATTAAGCACGGCTTGGTGTAGTAGTAAATCGGCATAATCGGCATCTCGTCCATCAGGATCTTCTCGGCCTCATGCATGGCGGCCATTCTTTCCTTCTGATCTCCGGTGGCGTTGGCCTTCTTGACCAGCTCGTCGTACTTCTTGTTGCTCCAGTTGGTGTCGTTGTTGTTCTCCGGAGGCTCGGTCACGAACATGTCGATGAAGGTCATCGGATCGAGGTAGTCCGGGCTCCAGCCGGAGCGGCAGATGTCGAAGTTCTGGTGGTCCATGCTGTCCAGGTAGACCTGCCACTCCTGGTTGACCAGCTCGATGTCGATGCCGAGGTTCTGCTTCCACATCTGCTGGATGGCCTGGGCGATTTTCTGGTGGGCTTCATTGGTGTTGTAGAGGAGCTTCAGCTTCGGGAAGCCCTTGCCTTCCGGGAAACCGGCCTCGGCGAGGAGTTTCTTGGCCTCGGCCACGTCTTCCTTGAAGAAGGCGTTGCCGCTGTTTTCCTGGAAATCCTTGCCGTCGGCGTCGGCGATGCCGTACGGGACGAAGCCGAAGGCGGGCTTCTGGCCGGCCTGGGTCACGTTCTCTACGATGGCCTGGCGGTCGATGGCCATCGCCAGGGCCTTGCGCACGCGCACATCGTTGAGCGGCTTCTTTTCTACATTAAAGCGATAGAAGTAGAGGGCGCAGTCGGGGAAGATCTTCAGCTCGCCGCTGGCCTTCAGTTGCGGGATCTCCTGGGTCGGAATGTCTTCCACTAAAATGTCAACTTCGCCGGTCCTATACATATTGTAGGCGGTGTCATAGGACTCGACGAGCAGGAAGTCGAGTTTTTGAAGCTTAACATTGGCGGCGTCCCAGTAGTTCTCGTTCTTAACTGTGGTGATCTTTTGGTTATGCTCCCAACTGACCATCTTGAACGGGCCGTTGCAGATGTAGGTCTCCGGCGACTTGTACCACTCGGGGTTCTCTTTGTCCATCTTGGCGTTGATGGGGAAGAGGGTCGGGAAGGCGGTCAGACCCAGGAACTGCGGAGCCGGGGCCTTCAGGGTGACTTCAAGGGTCTTGGGATCGACGACCTTGATGGCGACGTCCTCGGCTTTGCCCTCGCCGCTGTTGTATTCTGCGGCGCCCTTGATGTAGAACAGCTGGTAGGCATAATCCGCCGCCGTCTCCGGGTTCAGGGCGCGCAGCCATGCATACTTGAAGTCCTCGGCCGTTACGGGTTCGCCGTTGGACCATTTGGCATCACGCAGGTGGAAGGTGTAAGTCAACTGGTCGGGGGAAATGTCCCAGCTTTCGGCGATGGCCGGCTGCGGGACGTTATTGGCGTCGTAACGGGTGAGGCCTTCCAGCAGGTGCGTAATCAGCGTGCCTTCGGGAAGACCGGTGGACCTGGCCGGGTCGAGGGTTTCGGGTTCAGCGCCAAGATTATAGCGGATGTACTGTTCAGCAGCCTGTTTGCCGGCGTCCTTGCCGTCCTTGCCGCCGCCGCAGCCGGCCGCAAGGAGCCCCGCCAGCACTACAACCAGGACGATCAGTAAGAATCGCAACTGTTTGGGCACTCTCGAAATACCTCCTGTAATTTAGCAGTGGGGTCCGTTCAGAAAGCGTAAATACGCTGCTCCTGCTCTACGCTAACACCCCCTATGACGGCAGTCTGGCAAACCTTTGTTAAATAGCTAGAACAATTATATAACCGAATAGTTAATCCCGGTAGATGAAAAAAGAGACTTAGCCGCCAAAAAAGGCTAAATGGAGGACTTTGTTCATATTTATGCAGTGTTCTGCAATTATTTCCACAATCAGTACCCAAGACCAAACAAGCCTGATTGGCTCCGTTTTTGGATTCACTAGACCGGTTCATTTCCCTTTTTAAGATTAAGGGTTTTGGCTAGTTCTAATCATTTTATTCTTTTTGTTCATTTTGTTCTTTTTGGTTTTGAGTTTTAGAGCGATGATGTTGAAAACTATTCCCTTCGTATCACGTGGGCCTTAATCCAGAGCATCCCATTTACCCTGTAGCAGGCGTGTAGTATAGTTTTGATGTGTAGTATAGTTGTGATAGAGACAACTACATGCCTTTAAGGGAGAGCGGGGCTGATGATACAGGCGATCGGGGTCCGTTTCCTTGCAGCCCAGGCCGTGATTACGGGCGGACTTCTCATTTATGATCCTTCACTTTGGAAGGTGGCCACTGTTCTAGCTGCTGCCAACATTGCGGCAGGCTGCCTGCTCGTGCCCAGGAAGGGGCAACCCCAGGTCATCACGGTCAGGCCCGATGAAAAACCAATTGAAACGACTCTTCAGATTGCCAGTGAGACGCTTCCTTACATGCGCCGGGGGCTTAACGAGGAAACGGCCAAAAAGACGGCCGAAATCATCCAGAAAATCGGTGACGTGGCTGCGGTGGCGATCACCGACCGCAACCGCGTGCTCGCCTTCCTCGGCCCCGGTTGTGACAAGCATCCGCCGGGCAAGGATATTGTGACCTATGCCACCAAGGAGGTCATCCGGAGCGGCCAGCTCAAGATCGCCGAAAAGAAGGAAGACCTGCAGTGTCCGGTCACGGACTGCGTCTGCCCGCTTGAGGGAGCGATTATCGTGCCCCTTAAGATGCGGGACGAGGTCGTCGGTACCATCAAGCTTTACCGCACCGAGAAGGGGCCCATCCCGCAGGTGCTTGTGAAGTTTGCGGTCGGCATCGCTCAGTTGCTGGGCATCCAGATGGAACTGGCCGAACTGGACCGTCGCTCGCAGCTGGCCACCAGGGCCGAACTGGACGCCCTGCGGGCGCAGATCAATCCGCATTTTCTTTTCAATACGCTGAACACCATTACGATGTTCATCCGCACCAACCCGGAGATGGCCCGCCGGCTGCTTATCCGCCTGGCGACCTTCTTTCGCTACGCCTTGAAGCGGACGGGGCATTTCAGCACCCTGGCCGAAGAACTGGAGTGCGTGAACAACTATCTCATTCTCGAAAAGGCCCGCTTCAGGGAGAAACTGCGGTTCCACCGGGACATCGACCGGGGTTTGTGCGAATACATGGTCCCCGTCCTGACCCTGCAGCCGCTGGTCGAGAACGCCGTCAAGCACGGTATCGCTCCCAAGATAGGGAGCGGGACCGTCCGTGTTACCGTGAAGCGGCAGGGCGACGAGATCGCGATCGAGGTTTCCGATGACGGCGTGGGCATCCCGCCGGACATCATGTCCAGGGTTTTCGAGCCGGGCTTCGGTTCCGGAAGCGGGGTCGGGCTCTCCAACGTTAACGAGCGCCTCAAAAGTTTGTTCGGCGAAGAATACGGCCTGTCCATCCAAAGCGAGGTGGGCAAGGGAACCACCATCGGTTTCCGGGTGCCGCTGTGCAAGAACTCGGTTGCTGAAAGAGGAGGGCTGTCAGGTGAAGCTTAAGGCATTGATTGTCGACGACGAGTACCCGGCGCGCCAGGAGCTGCGTTACGCGCTGAGCAAGTTCGACAGTATCGAGATCGTGGGCGAGGCGGCCAATGCCCACGAGGCGCTGGCGTTGATTAAGGCGCTTGATTACTCCGTCCTGTTCCTGGACATTTCGATGCCCGGCATGGACGGCCTCGAACTGGGAGCGGCCATCCAGGAGCTCCCGAAACCGCCCTTCGTCATTTTCGTAACGGCCTATGACGAGCATGCCGTTAAGGCCTTTGAAGTCAACGCCATCGACTACATCTTAAAACCCATCGAGGACAAACGCCTGCGCATGGCCATCGACAAGGTGATGAGGGCAACCCAGGACGGCCACTTATCCGAGGTTCCCGAGCGGCGGGAGAGGGATCTGGGCCAGTACAGGATCGACCGCATCCCGGCCGAGGTCAACGGTAAGACCATCCTTGTCAACACCAAGGAGATCGTTTACGCTTTTACCGAAACGGATACGGTGTATTTAAAGACCTACGACGACAAGCTGTCGACTAATTTCACCCTGAAAGAGCTGGAAGCACGGCTGGACCCGTCCGTCTTTTTCAGGACCCACCGCTGCTGTCTCGTCAACCTGCGGAAGGTTAAGGAGATCATCCCGTTCTTCAACGGGACGTACACGCTGGTTGTCGAGGACAAAGAGAGGTCGGAAGTGCCGCTCAGCAGGACGCAGGCTAAAAAGCTCAGGCAAATACTCGGCTTTTAAATGCCCGTTTTTAGCGGTCTCAGAAGGAATTCGCAAGAACGAAGAGAGGAAATGTTGATTTACGGCGTTGGAACCGACATTGTTTCCGTCTCCCGCATCGCCTCAGCGATAAATCGTTCGGGCGGCCGTTTTCTCCTGCGCGTTTTCACTCCTGCCGAGAGGGATTACTGCCTGGCGCGCAGGACTCCGGAGCAATGTTTTGCCGCGCGTTTTGCCGGCAAGGAGGCGGTGTTCAAGGCGCTCGGGACGGGACTTGCGGGCTGCGGCTGGCGGGACGTGGAGATCGCCGCGGACCCCGGAGGCGGCCCGCAGGTGCGCCTGTTAGGGCGGGCCGCCGGTATCGCGCTTGACCGGGGGATCGGGCGCGTTTTGCTTTCCCTTACGCACGAGGATCACTATGCCGTCGCCTTCGCCGTGGCGGTGAGGGATTAGGAGGGTTTTGTATTGCGGGTAGTTACGGCCGCCGAAATGCGGAGCATCGACCACAGGGCCGGCCAGGATTACGGCATCCCCAGCCTGATCCTGATGGAGAACGCCGGCATCGCCGTTTGCCGCGTGGCCCTGGACATGCTCGGGACCCCGCAAGGCAAGGTTGTGCTGGTTGTTGCCGGGAGAGGCAATAACGGCGGGGACGGCTTCGTCGCCGCGCGCCATCTGCACCTGGCCGGGGCAAAGGTCAAGGTGCTGATGACCGCCGACTCCGAAGCGGTAATCGGTGAGGCCCGCACCAATTTGGATATCTGGCTCCGCCTGGGGCAGAAGGTTTACGACTTGCAGGACCGCAACGGGATGCAAGTCTTGCAGCTGGGCTTAATGCAGGCCGACCTGGTCATCGACGCCATTTACGGCACCGGTTTTCGCGGAGCCTTGAAGGACAAAGTCCGGCGCATTATCGAACTGATTAACGAGAGCGGCAAACCGGTGCTGGCGGTGGACGTCCCCTCGGGCGTCGAGGCCGACACCGGGAAGACCAACGGACTGTGCGTAAGGGCCGCCAAGACGGTAACCTTCGGCCTGCCGAAACTGGGCTTGGTCCTCGATCCCGGTGCTTCGTTCGCGGGCGAGGTGCAGGTGGAAGGAATTTCACTGCCGCCCGATCTCCTGGCCGACGGGGGAACGCGTTTCCTGCTTACCCCGCGCCTGGTCGGCCGGTGGCTCACTCCCCGTTCAGCCGACGCCCACAAGGGGGATTTCGGCCACGTCCTCATCGTCGCCGGGTCGCGCGGGATGACCGGCGCGGCCTCCCTGGCCGCCGAGGCGGCGCTGCGCGCCGGAGCCGGTCTGGTGACCGTCGCCCTTCCTGAGAGCCAGCAGCCTGTTATCGCCTCTCGTCTCGTCGAGGCGATGACGCTGCCCCTTCCCGAGACCCCGGACGGTACACTGGCCCTTGCCGCCAGGGATCATCTGCTCGAGCGGGCGGCGCGGTGCAGCGTGATGGCTCTCGGCCCGGGACTTTCAACCCATCCGGAGACACAGGAACTGGCACGGGAAGTGGTACTCGGCAGCGCTGTTCCCTGCGTTGTCGACGCCGATGGACTGAACGCTTTTGCGGGTACGGCGCCAGGGCTCAAATACGCCCGGGGCCCCCTTGTCGTTACGCCGCATCCCGGGGAAATGGCCCGCCTGCTGGGAATTTCGGCCCAAAAGGTGCAGTCCGAGCGGCTGGCCGTTGCCGAGCAAACCGCCCGCGACTGGGATTGCGTGACCGTATTGAAAGGGGCGCGCACCATTGTTGCGGGGGCGGCCGGGACGTTCGTCAACCCGAGCGGGAACCCCGGCATGGCTACGGGGGGAAGCGGCGACGTGCTGACCGGGGTTATCGCCGGGCTGATCGCCCAGGGTCTTGACCCCCTGCACGCCGCCGCCGCTGGCGCTTTCGCGCACGGGGCGGCCGGTGACGCGGCTTGCAGGGATAAAGGACAGCGGGGACTGATCGCCGGGGACACCGTCCGCATGCTGCCCGAGATATTGAAAAGACTTGAGTCCGAGTCAACGGAGGTGTAGCGCCATGTCGGCCGAACCAACCTGGGCTGAGATCAGCGTCTCTGCGCTGGAACACAACCTTTCCGAAGTCCGGCGGCTTGTCGGTCCGCAGACTGAGATCATGGCCGTAGTCAAGGCCAACGCATACGGCCACGGCCTGGTTCCCGCGGCCCGGGTTTTCGCCGCTAAAGGGGCCGACTGGCTGGGGGTGGCGCGTGCGAGCGAAGGGGTGGAATTGCGCCGGGCGGGCCTTGCCCTGCCGATCCTGGTCCTGGGATACACGCCTCCCGAGCAGTACCTTTACCTCTTGGACTACAACATCACGCAGACCATTTACGATCTCGAACTGGCCAGGATGTTGTCCGAGGCTGCGGGGGAAAGGGGACAGACCGCCAAAGTCCACCTGAAGGTGGACACCGGCATGGGACGCCTGGGCTTTCTCCCGGAGCGCGACAGCTATGCGAGGATCCTGGAGATCGCGGAACTGCCCAACATCGAAGTCGACGGCTTGTTCACCCATTTCGCCGCTGCCGATGCGGCCGACAAGACTTACACCAGGCAGCAGCTTGACGCTTTTGTCGAGCTGACCTGTCACCTGGGACAGGACGGGATCGACATCCCTTATCTGCACGTAGCTAACAGCGCAGCGACCATCGACCTTCCGGAGAGCCACATGAACCTGGTGCGGGTCGGGCTCATGCTTTACGGCCTCTACCCTTCAAAGCATGTCGACAGAACGAGGGTCGATCTCCGGCCGGCGATGAGCTTGAAGAGCCGCGTGGGGATGGTGAAAAACGTCCCGGCCGGAACATTCGTCAGCTACGGCTGCACGTACGTGACTCCTGCGCCGACGACGCTGGCGACGATCCCGGTCGGCTACGCCGACGGCTACACGCGACTGCTTTCGAACCAGGGGGAGGTCCTGATCCGCGGCCGAAGGGCGCCGGTTGTGGGGAGGGTCTGCATGGACCAGATCATCGCCGACGTTGGGCACATCCCCGGCGTCCAGGTGGGCGACGAGGTTGTCGTGTACGGCCGGCAGGGGGATGCCGTTCTGCCTGTCGAGGAACTGGCCGAAAAGGTCGGCACGATCACCTATGAAGTCGTGTGCGCCGTTACCGCGCGCGTTCCGAGAGTGTATGTCTAACAGTAGTCGGTAGTCAGTAGTCGGTACTTGATGGGATTTACGGAGCGAATCCTTTCTGCTCCTAGGACTTAAGACTTACAGCATAGAACCCCGTTCCCGAGCGGCTGGGAACGAGGTTTTATTTTTTTGCATAATTTTGGTTAAGAAAGAGGATTGCTGGTAGGCGCTGACGAATACGAGTACCATTGCGCTGGAAGAAGGTGAGAATGTTGACAATACCGCGAAACCGACCGTCCCGCCGCAATTTACGGCAGCGTGTCCTTCGTTCGGCCGCCATCCTATCCTGCTCCGGAGCCCTGTGGGTGGCGGGGCTTGCCTTCGGAAGCGGGGCTCCCGCCTTGGCCGCCGCCAAGTATACCGTCAAGGCCGGCGACACCCTTTGGGGAATCAGCAACAAGTATGGCGTCAGCGTCAGCCAGCTTAAGGCCGTAAACGGCCTGCAGGGCGAGTTGCTCAGCATCGGCCAGGTACTGGTCATCCCCGGTACGGGCGCCGCATCCCCGAGCCGTTCCGGGTCGGCCGTCCACGTTGTTGCCGCCGGTGACACCCTCTGGCAGATTGCCCAGAAATACGACACCAGCGTCTCGGCGATTATGTCGGCCAACAAGCTGGCCAGTGACCGCCTTCATATCGGACAGAGACTGTCCATTCCACGCGCCGCAGGTTCGCAAAGCCTGGCGGCCAGGCCGAAAAACCTGTCGACCCTGCCCCCGGCGCCCGTCAGCCGTTCGGACAGCGATGCCGCCCGCGACATCCTGGAAATCGCCCACGCCCAGCTCGGCAAACCTTACGTATGGGGTTCACAAGGACCTGACGGTTTTGATTGCTCGGGGTTTACGTCGTACGTGTTCAAGCAGTTTGGTGTCAGCCTTTCCCACAGCTCATACGAACAGTTCAAGCAGGGGGTCCCCGTGAGCGGCGACGAACTGCAGCCGGGAGACCTGGTCTTTTTCACCACGTACTCCAAGGGCGCCAGCCACGTGGGGATCTATACCGGCGACGGGCAGTTCATCCACGCTTCCTCAAGCAGGGGCATCACTTACACCTCGTTGTCCGACTCCTGGTACGGTCCGCGATACCTCGGCGCGCGTCGGGTCTTATAGATGTTAGAAGTTAGATGTTGGATGTTAGATATTAGCTGTTAGCCGTTAGAAGTGAAATAATACTAAAATAAAAAAGAAGAAGAGATTCGGCAAGCCGAATCTCTTCTGTTCCAACGCTAACTGCTAACGGCTATTTTCGGTCCAGGATCGTCCAAAAGCGAGTATAGCATTTAACATCTAACTTCTATCTTCGCCCCAGCGGTGCGCAAGACTGTTTTCTATCCCCAGTAAATCAAGGACACGCCCCGTCGTCTGGCGCACGATGTCGTCGATCGTCGCGGGGCGGGCATAGAAGGCGGGCACCGGCGGCATAATGACCGCGCCAAGCCTTGCCAGCTTAAGCATGTTTTCGAGGTGGATGGGGGAAAGGGGCGTTTCCCGGGTAACGAGGATCAGCCGCCTTTGCTCCTTGATGGTGACATCGGCGGCGCGCAGGATCAGGTTCTCAGCGTACCCCGAAGCAATGCCCGCCAGCGTCTTCATGCTGCATGGGGCGACAACCATGGCCCGGCATTGAAACGAGCCGCTGGCGATGGGGGCCGTGAAGTCGTTTTCCTCGTACGTCCTGCTTGCCAGGGCGGTCACCCGGTCGACGGTCCAGGCCGTTTCCTGGGTGATGATATAGCGCGCGGCGGCCGAGAGCACGAGGTGGGTCTCGACGCCCCGGACCGCGAGTTCCTTGAGGATGTTGATGCCGTATACGGCTCCGGAGGCCCCGGATACGGCCACGATAATGCGCAAGCGAAACGCTCCCCGTTACGAGTATTTCCGCAGGGCCGTGGATGCCATGTCCTGACTGCCCTGTGTTTCTAATTCTAACCGTTTACCTTGATAAAAGAAAGGTTGTACACGTCCGTGAAGTCTTACCGGATTCGGGGGATCGTCCTGCGCAGCAGGGTGATGCGCGAGGCGGACAGGCTGCTCATGCTTTTCACGTACGAGCGCGGTAAGATAAAAGCCGTCGCCTACGGAGCGGCTAAACCCCAGAGCAAGAAAAGGGGTGCCGTGCAGCCGTTCACCGTAGCGAGTCTGCTCCTGGACGCCGGCCAGGAGATGGATGTCGTGCGCCAGGCTGAAGAAGTGGCGGTTTTTCCGGGGTTGCATGCCGACCTGGCTTTATTGTCCTACGCCGCCAGCGCCTGCGAACTGGTGGAACTGCTCTGCCCCGAAGGACAGCCCAACCACGGCGTCTACGACCTGCTCCTGCTCTACCTGCGGCTGCTTCCCGCAAAAGAACGCCGCCCGCTGGTGCTGGCCTTCACGGCCAAACTGCTGGCCCTGACCGGGTTCCGGCCTCTCCTGGACGCCTGCGCGCACTGCGGCAAGCTTTTATCTGCGGGGCCTTTCAGCCTGAAACTGGGCGGGTTGCTGTGCTCGAACTGCCGGAGCCGGGACCCCGACGCCCTGCCATGCAGCCCCGGGACGGTCCGCTTGCTGAACTCGCTGACAGGATGGCCGCTTGAACGTCTCGGCTCGCTCAAGGTTTCACCCGGCATGCTCGACGAGCTCGGCGCGCTTCTTCATTCCTACCTCTGTTTTACACTGGAGCGCGAGCCCCGTTCCCTGGCATTTTTACGCAAGATAGGGGAATGATAAGTCCAAGCACAAACAAAGAGGGGGATGAAGATGACCGAGCTCGAGAAGATAGACGTTCTGCGAGCGCGTTTGGGCATCGGTTACCGGGAAGCCAAGGAGGCCCTTGACGAGGCAGGGGGTGACGTTATCAAGGCCCTGATCAAGGCCGAGGAGAAATACGGCCGGACCAGGGACGAGATGACGGCCCGGATCAAGGAGTGGGCCAGGCGCGGCGGCAGGAGCCGGCTGCGTGTCAAGAAAGGCGACAAAACGGTTATGGAAATACCGGCGGTCGTCGGAGCGGCGGGCGTATTAGGCACCCTGGCCTCCAGCCAGCTGGCCGTCCTCGGACTGGTTGGCCTGCTGACCGCGATGACCAGGAACTATACCCTGGAAATCGACGAGGGCGAGCCCACGGCACATGCCGCCGAGGAAAAAGGCCGGCCCGCAACCCGTCCGCCCATTTAGTATTGACTTTACGACCTATATCTGGTACTTGTATAGAAAATTGCCGAAAAAACCTCCCGTCTCTTAACGCAAGGGTTAGGGCGGGGGGTTTTCACTTTGCCTTTGTGCCGGGCAGGAGTGTTTACAGAAAGAGGTGACGGGTATGATGACTTTTCAGGACCTGATCATGATGCTTAACAGGTTCTGGTCCGACCAGGGATGCCTCATCCAGCAGCCGTACGACGTCGAAAAAGGCGCGGGGACGATGAACCCCGCCACCTTTTTGCGCGCGCTGGGGCCGGAACCGTGGAAAGTAGCCTACGTGGAGCCTTCCCGCCGGCCGACCGACGGCCGTTACGGCGAAAACCCCAACCGCCTCCAGCACTACTACCAGTACCAGGTTATCGTCAAGCCTTCCCCGGACAACATTATCGACCTCTATCTGGAAAGCCTGAGAGCGATCGGCATCATCCCGGAAGAGCACGACGTCCGGTTTGTCGAGGACAACTGGGAGTCCCCCACGCTGGGCGCGTGGGGCCTGGGCTGGGAAGTCTGGCTGGACGGCATGGAAATCACCCAGTTCACCTACTTCCAGCAGTGCGGGGGCATCGACTGCAAGCCGGTCTCGGTGGAAATCACCTACGGGCTGGAAAGGCTGGCTCTTTATCTCCAGGATAAAGACAGCGTTTTTGACATCGTGTGGGTCCCCGGGATAACTTACGGGGACGTACACCACCAGGGCGAGGTCGAGCACTCCCACTACAACTTCGAGCTCGCCGACACCAACATGCTCTTCGACCTCTTTGACATGTACGAGCGTGAGGCCCTGCGGGTAATGGAGAAGGGGTTCGTCCTCCCCGCCTACGACTACGTCCTCAAATGCTCCCACACCTTTAACCTGCTTGACGCTCGGGGTGCGATCAGCGTCACCGAGCGCACCGGGTTTATCGCCCGGGTGCGGGCCCTGGCGCGCGGCTGCGCGCGGGCTTACGTCAAACAGCGCGAGGAAATGGGTTACCCGCTGCTGAAGATGGAGGTGTAACGATGGCGCGCGATTTTTTGCTGGAAATCGGCCTCGAAGAGCTGCCCGCACGGTTTCTCAACCCCGCCCTCGAAGAACTGGGCGGCCTGGCGCAAAGCTTTTTCAAGGAATACCGCCTGGATTACGGCACGGTGGACACCTACGGGACACCGCGGCGGCTAGTGCTTTACGTCCGGGACTTGGTCGAGGAACAGGCTTTCGTGGAAATGGAAGTCAAGGGTCCCCCGGCTAAGGCAGCCTACGACATTCAGGGCCGGCCCACCAGGGCGGCCGAAGGCTTTGCGCGCAGCCAGGGGGTTGAAGTCTCGCAGCTGGTCACCCGGACCGTCGGCAAGGTGGAATACGTCTTTGCCGTGCGCCGGGAAACCGGGCGTCCGGCCGCTCAAGTTTTGGCCGAGATCTGTCCCCGCCTGATCACTGGTCTTTCGTTCCCCAAGCCGATGCGCTGGGGTGACGAGGAACTGAAGTTCGCCCGCCCGATCCGGTGGCTCGTTGCCCTGTTCGGCGGCGAAGTCATCACCTTCAGCCTCGCCGGTGTGGAAGCGGGACGCCGGACGTTCGGTCACCGTTTCCTGAACCCGGGGCCGCACCGCCTGGGGCAGGCGGGTGATTATTTCCCGGTTATGCGCGATGCCGGCGTCATCGTGAACCAGGACGAGCGGCGCCGCGAGGTCTGGGACCAGGTCCGGCGCGCGGCGCAGCTTGCCGGGGGAGAGGCGGGCGAAGACGATGAACTGCTGGAAGAGGTGACAAACCTCCTGGAGTACCCCACCGCCTTTGTGGGCAGCTTCCCCGAGAATTACCTCGAACTGCCGGAACCCGTGCTGGTCACCCCGATGCGCGAGCACCAGCGCTACTTCCCGGTTTACGGTACCGACGGGAAGCTGATGAACAAATTTGTTGGCGTGCACAACGGCAGACCTGAATATCTTGACACTGTAAGAGCGGGAAATGAAAAGGTCTTGCGGGCCCGTCTGGCCGACGCCGAGTTTTTCTTCCGCGAAGACCTGGCGATCCCGCTGGCCGACAAAGTTGAAGGCTTGAAGAAGATCGTTTTTCAGGAGGAGCTGGGTTCGGTTTACGACAAGGCCCAACGGCTCAAGGCATTGGCCGGGTATTTGTCGGAGGCCCTTGATCTCCCGGCGGCCGACCGTGATTTTGCCTTGCGCGCGGCGCTTTTGTGCAAGGCCGACCTGGTTAGCAGCATGGTCTACGAGTTTCCGGAACTCCAGGGGATTATGGGTCGCGAGTACGCCCTGCGTTCGGGAGAGGATCCTATCGTGGCCGAGGCGATCTACGAGCATTACCTGCCGCGTTTCGCCGGCGACGACCTCCCGTCTACCCCGGCGGGCACCGTGCTCAGCCTGGCCGAACGGGCCGACAACCTGGCGGGCTGCTTCGGACGGGGTATTCAGCCCAGCGGGTCCCAAGACCCCTACGCCTTGCGTCGTCAGGCCCTGGGCATGTGCCACATCCTTCTCGAACAGGGCCGCCGCCTGTCTTTAAGCGGTCTTTTTGCCAGGGCTCACGCGCTTTACGGCGACCGCCTGAAGGTTGCGGCAGGGGAGATGACCGAGGCGCTCAACGACTTTGTCAAGCAGCGGCTCCGCGGCATCTTCACAGAAAAGGGGTTTGCTTACGACATACTCGACGCCGTCCTGGCCGTGCCCTTCGACGATGTCCTCGACGCCTGGCGCAGGGTTCAGGCCGTGGCGCTCCTGCGCGAGGACGAGCGGCTCTTCGCCGACGTGCATACGGCCCTCACGCGGGCGGGCAACCTCGCCAAGCACGCGACAGGATCGGATGTGGATCCCGCCCTTTTCGCCGACCCGGCCGAGAGAAAGCTCTTCGAGGCCTACCTGCGGGTTAGGGAGGAAGTCCTGCCCCTGTTCACCCGGGGACATTACCTCGACGGCCTGCGCGCCCTTGCCGCGCTGCGTGCGCCCGTGGACGCCTTCTTTGACGCCGTGCTGGTCATGGTGGACGACGAGGCCGTACGCCAAAACAGGCTGGCCCTGCTGAACGGGATTGCCGCGCTGGCCAGGCCCGTGGCCGACCTCTCCAGGCTGGTGCTCGCCTAATGATATAAAATTGTCCGGTTTTCGGGCAGGGAAAGGCTCCCCGGGGATAGTATATTACAGCAGTATTGGCCCGCACGGAGCAAATAGTATAGCACTATCGCTTGCTTCCGGGGGAGGTGGCGGCATTTGGACCTCACCAAGCGCCAGGAATTAATCCTCGAAATCGTCAAGGCCCAAGGCCCGATAACCAGCGAGCAGATCGCCGAACAGCTCAAACTCACCAGGGCCACGTTGCGCCCTGACCTGGCGATCCTGACCATGGCCGGCCTCCTCGAGGCCCGCCCCCGGGTCGGTTACTACTTCAGCGGCAAGTCGCCGAACCGTATCGTCGCCCAGCGCCTGCGCAGGGTTAAGGTGGGAGACATCAAATCGGTTCCCGTCGTCGTCCGTGACGACAGTTCAACCCATTCGGCCATCATTACGTTGTTCCTGGAAGACGTCGGCACCCTCTTTGTCGTGAACGAACAGGGCCACCTCCAGGGTGTCGTTTCGCGTAAAGATCTGCTCAAAGTCTGTGTCGGCGGACAGGACCTGCACAAGCTCCCCATCGGCGTGGTGATGACCCGGATGCCGAACGTGGCGATGGCTGACCCCGACGAAACGGTGTGGCAGGCGGCCAAAAGACTTGTAAGCCACGAAGTCGATGCCTTGCCCGTCGTCAAGCCGGTCCAGGGACCGGGGGGAACCGTTCGCTACGAGGTGGTGGGTCGCCTTTCCAAGACCAACATCGCCCGCTTGTTTGTCGAACTCGGCGAAGGCGATTGATACAGTGGAAAAGTCAAGACTAGGGGTTACCCGGTAAGGAGGCGTTCAAGGTTACAAGCGATATCCGTCCGATCATCTATATCGTCTCCGACTCGGTGGGGGAGACGGCCGAATTGGTGGCCAGGGCAGCGGCCAGCCAGTTTAACGGCGGGCACGTCGAGATCCGGCGCGTGCCTTACGTTACCCATCCGGAGGAGATCCCCGAGATTTTAGAGGAGGCCGGCGGCTTCCCCAGCGTTATCGTTTTTACCCTGATCATTCCGGAACTCCGCGATGTACTGATCCGGGAAGCGGCGCGCCGTAACCTGCCGGCTATCGATATCATGAGCCCGGTCGTCGACGCGCTGGCCAGGGTTTCCCACGATATGCCCAAGCTGGAGCCGGGCCTGATGCGCAAGGTCGACGAGGAGTACTTCCGGCGTGTCGAGGCCATCGAGTTCGCCGTCAAGTACGACGACGGCAAGGACCCGCGGGGGATCAGCCAGGCCGACCTGGTGATCCTTGGGGTTTCGCGCACCGGCAAGACGCCTCTTTGCATGTACCTGGCCCACAAGCGGATCAAGGCAGCCAACGTGCCGCTTGTTCCCGAGGTCGCCCCGCCGCAAGAAATCTTCAAACTGCCGCCGCACCGGCTGGTCGGGCTCACCGTCAAACCCGAACAGCTGCTGCAGATACGCCAGGAACGCCTAAAGACGCTGGGACTGCCCGCCGAGGCCGACTACGCTAACACCGAGCGTATCCTGCGCGAACTGGACTACGCCAAGCAGATCTTTCAGCGCGCCGGGTGCTCGGTGATCGACGTCACCAACAAGGCCGTCGAGGAAACGGCCAGCAAGGTGCTTGAAATTTACTGGAAGGGCGAAAGACACAGGCTCGAACCATAGCACATTGAAGCACTGGACATTGAGTCGGTTGGCGCGCCTACGGGCGCCTTTCTTATCCCTCGGCTTGTCAGGAGGTTATACCGTTGAGCGGGATAATGCGGCTGTTCTGGGCCGTTAACCTGCCGGAGCCGCTCAAGAGCCGGCTGGCCAGCGTTCAAAAGGAACTGGCGAAATTTTGTCCGGGGGTCAAATGGGTGGAGCAGGAAAACCTGCACCTAACCGTGAAATTTTTGGGAGAGGCGCCCGATATCCTCGTGCCCGACATCACCGCAAAAGTCCAGGAGGCCTTGGCCGGTCTGCAGCCTTTTGAACTGTTGCTGCAGGGGACAGGCACTTTCGGCCGGCCTCCCCGCGTGATTTGGGTGGGGGTCGGCGGCGACCTGGAGGCGCTGCGCAAGGTCTGGGACAGGGTTGAAGACGCCCTCGCGCCTGCAGGTTTTCCCCGGGAAACAAGGGGTTTCAAGCCGCACCTGACTCTCGGGCGGGTACGGGAGGGGCGGAAGGTGCGCTTGCCGGACGAAACGGTGGGGATGGACGGCTCGGCGGCGTTCACGGTCGCCTCGGTTGACTTGATGCGCAGCGTGCTTACGCCGCGCGGCCCTGTATACAGTGTTCTTTTCCGAGTTGCTCTGGTATAGTTTCGAGTATGTGTCAATTTTTTTAAACAGCCGGCGTATGCTTTAGGGCAAGATTTTTCTTGGTTTCTTTTTAGGAGTGTAGGTTATGCTTATCGTCGGGCTCAACGGAAGCCCCCGCAAGAACGGGAATACGGCAGAGATTCTCGGGGCGGCGCTGGCCGAGGCAAAAGCCCTCGGCGCGGACACCCTTCTCCTGCAGGTGTCGGAAGGCGTAGGGGCCGCCAGGACGGCTTTCTGCACGCACTGTTCCTCGCCGTGCAAGGGTGTATGCTACCAGGGGACGGCTTTGGAAGAGATGTTCAACCTGCTCCGGCGGGCGGACGCCGTTATCATGGGCAGCCCGGTCTACTTCGGGACGGTCTCGGCGCAGCTGAAAGCCTTCTGGGATAAGACCCGCAAGCTCCGTTCCGAGTTGGCTCTCGTCAACGTCGTGGGGGCGGCCGTCACCGTGGGCGGTGCGCGTTTCGGCGGCCAGGAAGGGACGTTGAGGACCCTGCACAACATGCTACTCGTCCAGGGCATGATCCTGGTCGGGGACGGGCACGTTTCGGCGGACGCCGGCCACTTCGGGGTCTGCGCCCAGCAGCCGGCCAAGGATGACACCGAGGTTTTTAAAAGGGTGCCCATACTGGTTCGCCGGGTGGTAGAGGTGGCCCGGGCCACGGAGTCCCTGCGCAAGGGACGCCGCGCTCAGGCATAAACGACAGCCAACCCCGGTCGGATCCTCTCTCCGCCGGGGTTTAATTATCTCAGTTGTAAGGGTGGGGAAAATGCCTGACTTTCGCGGGTGGACCGAAGCGATGGAACAACACCTTTCCAGGTATGCCTCGCGCAGCACTGCTACGAAGGGGCGCCAGCGCCCGGAGGAAGAGTGCACGATACGGACGGCGTTCCAGCGCGACCGGGATCGGATTATCCATTCCAAGAGTTTCAGGCGCCTCAAGCACAAAACCCAGGTTTTCATCATCCCGGAGGGCGATCACTACCGCACGCGCCTGACCCACACGCTGGAGGTAGCCCAGATTGCCCGCACGATAGCCCGGGCCCTGCGCCTCAACGAAGACCTGACGGAGGCCATCGCCCTGGGACACGACCTGGGACACACGCCTTTCGGCCATACGGGCGAGTACGCCTTGCGCGAGATTCACCCCGGCGGATTCAATCATAACGAGCAAAGCCTGCGGGTCGTCGATTTGCTCGAGGGGCAGGGCGGCCTGAACCTCACCTGGGAGGTCCGCGACGGCATCAGGACCCATACGGGGCCCGACCCGCCGGCGACGCTGGAAGGCCAGATCGTCCGCATCGCCGACCGTATTGCTTATATCAATCACGACATTGACGACGCCCTGCGTAGCGGCCTCCTGACCCTGGAACAGTTGCCCCGGGAATGCATCGCCGTTTTGGGAGCCGTGCACCGCCAGCGTATCGACAGGATGGTCAGGAACCTGATCGAACAAAGCTGGGACCAGCCCGTGGTCAGGATGAGCCCGGAGATTCAGAAGGCCATGGACGATCTGCGCAACTACCTTTTCGCCAACGTCTATCTCTGCTCGGATGCCAAACGCGAGGAGGGAAAAGCCAAGCACGTGGTGCAGAGCCTCTACCAATACTTCGCCAGGCACGTGGAGCGTATCCCGGAGGAATACCGCAAACGCGTCGATGAGGTCGGCGAGGCCCAGGTAGTGTGCGACTACGTGGCGGGAATGACCGACCGCTACGCCGTGGCTATGTTCGAGGCGCTGTTCGTGCCCAAGCCGTTCCCTGTGCGCCTGGGCGGCGAGAGGTAAGCACGCGGCATGGCTCCCCAAGGGAGTCGAAAAAGCGCTTGTTCACTGGATTGCTTGAAATAACACCTTATTTCGCGCCCAAAAATTGTCGAAGGCAGGTGCAGGAAATTCTATAGTGCCAGCGAAATATCTTACTGAGAGGTTCCCCGCCTGGTCTCGGAAGGTGGTCTTATGCGCGGGTTGATCCCGGATGAACTGGTGGCGGAGGTCCTTGACCGGGTGGACATCGCCGAACTCATCGGAGAGTACGTCCGCCTGGAAAAAAAGGGCCGAAGCTTATGGGGGCTGTGCCCTTTCCACCAGGAGAAGACACCTTCTTTTTCTGTCACCCCCGATAAACAGATGTTTTATTGTTTTGGATGCGGGGTGGGAGGAAACGCCTACAAGTTCATAATGCTTAAAGAAAACCTGGATTTTCCCGAAAGCGTGCGGTTCTTGGCCGGGCGTGTCGGGATCAGGATCCCGGAATACCAGCCTGCCGCCGTCCGCAAGCACGAACGGTTGTGGGGCGCCAACGCGCTGGCCGCGGAATTCTACCAGAGCGTCCTCGAACGGGAAGCAGTGGCTGAGGGAGCCAGGCAGTACCTGGCTAGACGGGGTCTTTCGGTGGAAACGCTCCGGAAGTTCCAACTGGGTTACGCCCCGCCGCGGTGGGATGCCCTGCTCGAATTCCTGGGCCGCCACGGGTATTCCCCCGAGGAGCTTGCCGGCTACGGGCTGGCCGTACGGGGCGAGCGGGGCCGCATCTACGACCGTTTTCGGAACCGCGTGATCTTTCCGGTGGCCAACAGCCGGGGTAAGATCGTCGGTTTCGGGGGCCGGGTGATGGACGACAGCCAGCCTAAGTACCTGAACTCTCCGGAAACGGCCATTTTCAGCAAGGGACAGGAACTCTACGCCTTAAACCTCGCGCGCCAGGCGATCCGGGAGGCCGGGTTTGCGGTGATTGTCGAGGGCTACATGGACGCCATCGCCGCCCACCAGTTCGGGCAGTCAAACGTGGTGGCCTCGCTGGGAACGGCCCTTACCAGAGAACAGGCCAAGCTGCTGACCCGCTGTACGATGGATGTCGTAATTGCTTACGATGCCGACTTTGCCGGGGAAACGGCGACGCTCAGGGGACTGGACATATTGAAGGATCTGGGGTGCCGGGTACGGGTGGTGAGTATTCCGGACGGCAAGGATCCGGATGACTTCTTGAAGACGCACGGTGCCGAGGAATGGCAGGCCCTGGTCGACAAAGCGGTGCCGCTGCTCGAATACAGGTTGCAGCACGCCATCCGCCAAACCGGGGCGCGTACAACCGTGCAAAAGCTTGCAGTCTTGCACCAGGTACTGCCCAGTTTGCACAGCCTGGCCAGTGAGGTGGAAAAGGAAGAGGGGATACGGTTAATCGCTCGGTCCTTAAGCCTGTCTTTGGATACCGTTAAAGCCGAACTGACGAAATACGCGGCAGAGCACGCAGAAAATTGGCCAGATTCGGATAAAATTGCTAAAAACTTGCATAATATAATTATTAAACGACCTCAGGCCAGACAACGGGCCGAAGCAGGCTTGCTTTACCAGGCAATCGAAAACCCCGCGTGCATTGAAATTGCGAGACAGGAGCTAGGCGATCAGTTTTTTACCGACGCATCTTACCAGCGCATTTTTAATGTTCTGGTCCGGCATGCAACACAGCCGGGATTCAAGCCGGCGCTGCTGGCGACCTATCTCGATGAAGCCGACCAGGCTGCGTTCAGCGCCCTGATGAGCGGATTCGGGGAAATAGAGGCAAGACCAGGGCTGAGTGAACTTATTCCTGCGCTCAAACGCTTAATTGCCAAGGAAAAAAGGCAAGCCTTGCTGGCGGACCTGGCCGCTGCGGAGCAGGCCGGGGACCATGAGCAGGCAGCCCGCCTTAAAATCGCTATTAATCAACTCTGTACATCATCCTTGAAAGGAGGGAGCGAAAATGCAGGAGGAGTTATCTAGCGCGATGCAGGCACTGATTGAAAAAGGCAGGGAGCGTGGCGTCCTTACTTACGGGGAGATCATGGACGGCCTGCAAAAAGCGGACTTGTCTCCAGAACAGATTGAGGAATTTTACGAAAAGCTCCCGGGGATGGGAATCGAGGTGGTCCCTGAGGTGTCTGACCTGGAAGGTCTGGACGAGGTCAAGGCTGATGAGGATATAGAAGAAGAAGCAGATTTCGTTGTTCCCGACGGCGTTGATATAGATGATCCGGTAAGGATGTACCTCAAGGAAATTGGCCGCATCCCCCTGTTGACCCCTGCGGAGGAGGTCAAACTGGCCATGGCCATGGAAGAGGGTGATGCCGAGGCCAAGCGGCGCCTGATCGAGGCCAACCTGCGCCTTGTCGTCAGCATCGCCAAGCGGTATGTCGGGCGCGGCATGCTGTTCCTTGATTTAATTCAGGAAGGAAACCTCGGCCTGATCAAGGCTGTGGAGAAATTCGACTATCGCAAGGGATACAAGTTCAGTACCTACGCAACGTGGTGGATTCGCCAGGCCATTACCAGGGCTATCGCCGACCAGGCCCGGACCATCCGCATCCCGGTGCACATGGTCGAGACGATCAACAAGCTGATCCGTGTCTCGCGGCAGCTCCTGCAGGAACTTGGACGGGAGCCTACTCCCGATGAAATCGCCAGGGAGATGGACATTTCCGAGGATAAGGTCCGGGAGATCATGAAGATCGCCCAGGAGCCAGTTTCTTTGGAAACACCCATCGGCGAGGAAGAAGACTCGCACCTGGGTGACTTCATCGAGGACCAGGATGCGCAGGCTCCGGCTGAGGAAGCCTCTTTCACGCTGTTGCGCGAACAACTCAATGAAGTCTTGAAAACACTTACCGAGCGCGAGCAGCGCGTCCTGCGCCTGCGTTTCGGCCTGGACGACGGCCGCACGCGGACGCTGGAGGAGGTGGGCCAGAAATTCGGAGTTACACGGGAGCGCATTCGCCAGATTGAGGCCAAGACGCTACGCAAGCTGAGGCATCCAAGCCGCTCGAAGAAACTCAAGGACTATCTTGAGTAGGCAAACGATTTGACGGGCGGGGGGTGCCCGTCATATAATTTTTTGAGGGGCCCATAGCTCAACGGTCAGAGCATCCGGCTCAAGACAGCGAGTCTAAGTCAAGACATCTTGATATGACCTGCTGTCAAGGGCTGCCTGGAGAGTAATCTCCAGGTGAAACCTGCCAAATTCGGGGAAGCCTAAGCCGTAAGGTATGGTAATCCCGAGCCAAGCCTCTTATGAGGAAGGTGTAGAGACTAGACGGCAGGCACCCTATAAGGGGTGAAGGGATAGTCCAGACCACAAACCCGAAAGGGGCAGCGAAAGCTGTAGTGGGATGCATAACCGGCTGGTTCCAGGTTCGAATCCTGGTGGGCCCACCAAAAAAGAGGTGAGAAGTGGGAAGTCAGAGGTGAGAGGCAGAAGAAGGAATTCGGCGGAGCCGAATTCCTACCGTGAAAGGTCCCACATCCAACCTCTCACTTCCCGCATCACAAATGGGCGATTAGCTCAGAGGGAGAGCACTTGCCTTACAAGCAAGGGGTCAGTGGTTCGATCCCACTATCGCCCACCAAAATAAGACTAATGAAACCAAGGTGACGAACCTTGGTTTTTTGTTTTAGGCAAACAAGGCATATTTCCCGTGCTAATATTTGGCACTGCTGAATATCCTGATGAAAGGCAAGGTACAAAGCCTTACGAAAGAAGGGAAGAAAGTGAACGTCGGAAAAGCCTTGAGCCTCCCGCTTGTGGAAGGGAATCTTGTTAAGGTCATCATCGGGGCGGTCCTCAACCTCATCCCGATCGTCAATTTCCTGTGCCTCGGGTATTTTATCGAGGTTATGGCGAACGCGTTCCGAGAGAAACACGAGATGCCCGCCTGGGAAAACTGGGGAGATAAATTCGTCAAAGGGATGGTCGTCCTTGTCATCAGTTTTGTCTACATGCTGATCCCGGCGATTATTCTTGGAATCGGCGGGGGCATTGACAGCGCTTTGAGCAGCGACCTTTCCGGAGCGTCTCTGCTGGGCCTCCTGTGTTTGCCGGCGGTCTGGTTCATACTGCCGATGGCCCTTGCCCACTACGCTGCTACCGGCGGTTTCGGCAGAGCCTTCAGCCTCGGCACTGTCTTTACTTACATCGGTGCGGCTTTCGGCAGCTACCTGGGAGCTTACCTGTTCTCCATTGTCCTTTTCATCGGTCTCATGCTTCTAAATGTAATCCCGGTCATTGGATGGCTTATCTGCATTTTCGGCGGATTTTACGCCGGCTGTGTCCTGGCTTTCCTCTTCGGGGAGGCGTACCGAAAGGCCGTCGCGGCTAAGAGCGCCGGCATAGAGGTGTAAGTGACGGGGAAGAGTCAATAATCACAAGCGAGACCACAGCTTCGGTTGTGGTCTCCCTTTTTTAAAGCACTGCTTGCTTTTTCAAAGAACGGCTGTTGAAACTCTCCCTGGAATGTTAAACTGCCTAAAGGAAGGAGGGAGTGCAATGCCGTTGGTGAGAATCGAAATGCGGGCGGGGAAGCCGGCTGCCTACAAAAAAGCGGTGCTCGACGGTGTCCACGAGGCGCTTGTACAGGCCATCAAAATCCCCGACCATGACCGCAACCAGAGGCTTTACGAGCTGGACGCCGATCACTTTGAGATTTCACCCACCAAAAGTGAAAACGCTGTCATTATCGAAATTGTGATGTTCAAGGGCCGTTCGGCTGAGGCCAAAAAGCGACTTTTCCAGGCCGTCGTCGCCAACCTGGGCAAGAATCCCGGTATCGACGGCAACGATATCATCATTGTGCTGCATGAACCGCCGTTGGAAAACTGGGGTATCCGGGGCGGGAAACCGGCGAATGAGGTAAACCTCGGGTTCAACATCAAGGTGTGAGATGTCAGACCGACTGCATCACACTCGTATTGGGCCAAGGACCGCACGTACCATCAAGTATGCAGGTCACAACATTCTCTCTGTTTTGGGGTCTGCTGATGATGAAGGTGCCTGGATCTTAAAGAATCTGCGAGAGAAACTTCTTGGTCCTCTCCATTTGTGGGTTTTGGAACAGAGCCGTTGGTTCTCCTTCTTCTATGATCTGACCCTCGTCCATCATGACGATGCGGTCGGCAACCTCCCGGGCAAACCCCATTTCGTGGGTGACGACGATCATCGTCATGCCTTCCCGGGCCAGGTCCTTCATAACCTGGAGTACCTCGCCCACCAGTTCCGGGTCAAGGGCTGACGTGGGCTCATCGAAAAGCATCACCCGGGGATTCATTGCCAGAGCCCTGGCGATAGCGACTCTCTGTTTCTGACCGCCGGACAGTTGAGCAGGGTAGACATCCGCTTTGTCTGACAGCCCGACCTTGGCGAGCAGTTCCTTGCCCCGTTCGACCGCTTCGTCTCGCCGCATTTTCTTCACATGAACGGGTGCCTCAATTACATTCCCCAGAACCGTTTTGTGGGGGAAAAGATTAAACAACTGGAAAACCATCCCCACTTCCTGCCGGATCTGGTTCAGGTCGTGCTTCTTTCTGACGATTTGCTGACCGTCAATGTAAATCTCGCCTTCATCAGCTTTCTCCAGGAAGTTGATGCAGCGGAGCAGCGTACTTTTGCCGGAACCGCTGGCGCCGATCAAAACCACAACTTCACTGGCTTTGACCTCAAGGTTTACGCCTTTTAAAACATGAAGATTGCCAAAATACTTGTGCAGGCCAACGACTCTGATCAATACTGCTCCCTCCAACAGGTTTTGAACACGTTATTCACGCCCGGCTTCCAGGCGCTTTTCAAGCTTGTTAACCAGGTAACTGAAGACAATAACCATAAACAGGTAGTAAAAGCCGGCGATGGTGTAGTACTCGAGGTCGGCACACGTGGCGGCTGCGCGCCGCATCGCGATCTGGAACAGTTCCGGCATCGTCACAAAGGCGGCCAGCGATGAGTCCTTAAGGCCGATGATGAACTGGTTGCCCAGGGGAGGGATCACCCGCCTGAAAGCCTGGGGAAGAATGATCCGTCGCATTGCCAGCTGATAGCTCATCCCCAGGGATCGGGCGGCTTCCATCTGCCCGCGGTCTATGGACTGGATGCCGGCTCTGAAGATTTCGGCTATGTAAGCCCCGTTGTGAACGGCAAGAGCAATGGAAGCTGCCCAAAAAGCTTCAAAGGTAAAGAGGCCCGTAATGCCGAAATAAATCCAGAAAATCTGAACAATGAGCGGTGTCCCGCGGATAACGGTGATATACGCGTCGGCGATAACGTTCAAGTACTTACGCTTTGAAATCTTGAGAAAGGCAAAAAAGAGTCCGATGAAAACTCCAAAGAAGAGAGCGGTAAGCGTTAACCTGAAGGTCAGTCCTGCGGCATCAATGAATATGGGCGCCGAATTGATAAAGTGATGGATCAGACCCTGCAAGAACTCCAATGCTGCCTCACCTCCGTCTGTGGTGCAGGTTCGGGACACCCTTTCTCAGCCTTGATGGGACGGGCGGGCACATTGGCCCGCCCGTCCAAACTGTAGGCGATTGAACGTCTTACTACTTGTCGCCGCTGATGTCCATACCCACGTACTTTTCACAAATCTTGAGGTAGGTGCCGTCGGCTTTGATATCCTTCAAGGCCTGGTTAAGCTTTTCGCGGAGCGGGCTGCCCTTACGGACGGCAATGCCGATGTTCTCAACCATCAACAGGTCGCCGACAGCGACAACATCCAGGTTAGCCTTATTGGCCGTAATAACCCCCACGTTTTGGTCGGTAATCACGGCTTCGCTCCTGCCCTGGGCAAGGTCTCTCAGGGCGGTTACGTCGGAATCATAGAACTTCAGGTTACTCGAATACTTTTTCGCCAGCTCTTCATAAACACTGGAGCTAAGGACACCGATGGCGGTATCTTGCTTGAGATCATCTACCGACTTGATAGCGGAATCTTTGCGGACGAAGAGTTTGGGGCCGGAAACATAGTAGGGGTCGGTGAAGTCGACTTCTTTCAGCCGCTCTTCGGTAATGGTCATGCTTCCGATAATCGCGTCGTAGCGTTCCGCTTTAAGGCCGGTGATCAAGCTTTGCCACGGGGCGGATTGGGGCATAGGCTTCATCCCCATCTTTTCAGCCAGGGCAATGCCGATTTCCACGTCAAACCCGGTTAGCTCATTCGTTTTCTCATCATAGAAGCTGAACGGATCATAGGCGCCGGAGCAGGCAAAGGAGAAGATTTGTTTCGTCTGGTCCTCAGCTGCCGGTTCCTGCTTGTCCCCGCCGCAACCGGTGATGAGCAGAAGAGATAGAATCAGTACCCCGAAGACAAATGAGACCCTCTTCATGTGACACCCTCCTTGAATAATGATTCGCAATTTTGTATACTATTTATTTTAAGTTGATGTCTGGCTGAAAAACATACGTCAGGATGTCACAAATATGCAGGAGAGAGTACTACACTGTGTATAAACAAATTATGTTTTACCTCGTCATAATAAACAAATAAGCCCTGAACCGCCATGTGGCAGTCCGGGCTTCATCGTCCTTGGACACTGCATCGTGTTCCGTAAATATTTACGCCTGTATTGTATCAATTGATCTGTATTGTGGCAAGCCGTCAACTTTCAAGAGCCTGCAAGAATTTATGAATATAGATCGCGAGCTGCAATTGTGTGCGGTGGTTGTAGTCCTTAAGGCTTAACCCGGTTTTTGCCTCGATCCTGCTCAGCCGGTATTTCAGCGAGTGCCGGTGAATAAAGAGCGCACTGGCGGTCTGCTGCATGTTTTGATTTAGTGTAAGGTACGTTTCTAGAGTCTCGAGTAATCTGCTTCCGTGTTTCCGGTCATACTCTATCAGGTTGCCGAGGACTTTCTCGGCCATTGACTTTAGGTCGACCTTTGCCTCATGAAGTTTAATCAGCCAGTGGAAGATTCCTAAGTCTTCGTAAAAGCAAACCTGGTCACAGAGGTTGAGAGACTGACCAAAGTTGAGAGCCATGTCAGCTTCATCGGCGCACTTGGCCAGTTGGTCAATTACCGTTCGCGGAGTGCCTATGCCCATGACGGTCTTGATTGTCGGGGCTTTGGTTTTCCACACGGTTCTGAGCTTTTGAACAATGGGTGTGAGCTTATCCTTGGACAGAGACTCACCTTCCAGAAGGAGTACCAGTGAGTCGTGACGCAACTTGGGCAAGACTTTGATGTTGCTTTCGGCAAAGACCTGCTTCGCCGTTTCGTAAAGCTCACGCAGGTGCTCTCTCATCAAGGCTTCATCAGCTATTGGCGTGCATATCTTCGACACAAAGATGCTGTGGGGCTTCGAAAAATCGTAGCCCATCGATCTGCCTTTCTCCACAATCATCGGAACCTTAAGCCATTTCCCGGACAGGATTTCTTCCAGGAAATCACCCTGCATCCTCCACTCGGCCTCTTCAACGGATTTAATGCGTAAGAACTCCAGTCCGCAGACCATGGCGGCGTGGCCTATAGATATGCGGTCCAGTTCAGTGAAAGCGTTTAAAAGCTTGGTAAGGATGATGAAGCCGTAAATCTTGTCGTTTGCGCTGACAGGTACGGCAGTATTAATGATCGGTACGCCGTCACAGAATGACTCAAAATGGACGACTTCCCGCTGCTGTAAGGCCTTCATAAGGGCCCCTGACTGAAACGCATCGACAATGTCGCGGTCGCATTGCTCAATATCGGGGATGCTGGTGTGCTTTGTCCGAGCCAGGATCTGCCATTGCTGATCACAGATTGTGACACTGCCTCCCGTCCGTTCCGCAAGCAGTTCGGCGATTGAGGGAAAGCCTTTACTGGAAAGCAGCAACTGGAGGAGTTCCTGGTGGATGTTTTCCGAGAAGTCCAACAGGTCGTACTTGCTATGGACGATCTTATGAAGAATGGACTGAGTGATGTCAGAAAAGTTCAAGAAGCTGGGAAGTTCAATTAAGGGCAGGCCGTACTTGTCAGCCTCTTCAATCAGATCGGGGGTAACCTCCGGCAGATAAAAACCGGTCAGGACCGCCACCCCGGACAGTCTTCTTGCCGCCAGGCTTTCGACAAAACGGGCCTTCTTGCCGGGTTCGGCGTCCAAACCGTACGCCGTAGTGATAAGGAATTCGCCCTCGGCCAGTCTTCCGGCATCTTCAAGGACTTCGACAATGGTAACCCACCTGATGTCATTATCCAGGCCGGTTTTCCCTGCTACCAGCCTTCCGTATTGAAGAGCGGTTGTGCTTAGAGCTTCTCGAACGGAAAGTGTCATTGCGATCTCCTGCCACGAAGATACTTGGAAATTTGCACCTTATCTGTATGTTATGGTCCGTACGCTACGGTTTGTACCTATATTAATTTTTCAATTGGCAGAAGTGAAGTGTAAAATTATACAAAATGTATAATTTTATCGCCCTAAGATGTACGTTTTAGGCCAATGGATTTGTCACTGAGTCTTTCATAGAGTTAGAAGAAAGCGTTATCTCCGTTAACGGGGCCGGCATATCTCGAACAAAGAAAGATTTACCCCAGATTCATAGCAGAGGATGAGCAGGATGGATGTCCGTTCACACGTGATTAAACCGGACCTTTCCAAGGAGTACCCTGTGGTGTCTCACGGGAAGGGTGTCTATCTATATGACCTTAACGGCAAGAGTTACATTGACGGGTGTTCCGGGGCTTTTACCGCCAACATCGGGCACGGAAACGTCACCATTGCCAAGGCGATGCGCCATCAGGCGCTGAAAGTGGCCTTTACTTACCGCGGCCAGTTTGCCAACCGCCCGTCCGAGGAACTTGCCCGCCTGCTGGCCGCTCTTGCGCCCGGGGACTTGAATTGGACTTTTTATGTAAACAGTGGTTCAGAAGCGACAGAAACCGCGATGAAAATAGCTGTTCAATACTGGCAAGAGCGAGGTTTACCTACAAAGAACCGGGTTATCTCCCGCTGGATGAGCTACCACGGCATCACCCTGGGCGCCCTTTCTATGTCCGGTCACACCGCCCGCAGGAGGCCCTTTGTACAACTGTTGCAGGATTACCCGGTGGTACCCCCGCCCTATTGTTACCGCTGTCCCCTGGGTCGCAGGCACCCCGAGTGTGAATTGTTCTGCGCTCAAATGCTCGAGACATCGATTCAACTCTTGGGCCCCGAGTACATCGCCGCCTTTATTTTCGAACCGGTTATTGGGGCCTCGGGTGGCGCGATTGTACCGCCTCCGGGCTATTACGAGAAGATTGCGGAAATATGCAACCGGTACAACATCCTTCTGATTGCCGACGAGGTGATGACCGGCTTCGGGAGAACGGGAAAAATGTTTGCCGTGAACCACTGGGGCATTGAACCGGATATTATGGCCATCGGCAAGGGCTTGAGCGGGGGCTACACTCCGATCGCGGCCACGATGGTCAGCGACAGAATCATGGAGACGATCAGCAGAGGCTGCGGCGGTATCATGAGCGGGCACACCTTTAGCGCCAATCCACTGTCCTCTGCTGTGGCTCTGGCCGTCGTGAACTACCTTCTCAGGCATGAGCTTGTCCAAAAGCTTGACAAAAAAGCCCGGTACCTTGAGCGCAGGCTGCGTTGGCTGGCCCATAAACATCCGACTATTGGCGACGTCCGGGGCCTTGGCATGATGTGGGGACTTGAACTTGTCAAGGATCCCTTGACCAGGGAACCGTTTCAAAGCGAACTAAACGTGGCGGGCATGGTCATCGATCAGGCCATGGAAAACGGGCTCATTATCTACAATGCCAGCGGGGGTTTTGTTGACCCGGCGGGCGCCGTCATTATGATCGGTCCTCCTCTTACAGTTACCAAGAGCGAGATACACAAGATTACTGAAACCCTCGATTATACATTGACGCAAGTCGAGGCAAAGCTTGCTACGGAATTCCGGCAGCAGTACCTGCAGACCATCTGATTGAAACGAGGTGGCACAGATCAGCAGTAGAGAACAAGCCCTCTCCAAGGTGGCTGACCTGGAGGACGCACTCGAGTATTTCAGGGACGGAACGGTATTGATGTACGGCGGGTTTGGCGGTATCGGTACACCGCCGACGCTGATTGAGGGTATCCTGCGTAAGGGTGTCAAAGACCTTTTCCTAATTGGTAACGACACCGGGTTCCCGGATGTGGGGGTCGGCCGTCTGGTCACCGCCGGCCGGGTCAGAAAGATCATTACTTCGCATATCGGATCCAATCCGCATGCCGGAGAGCTGATGCACAGGGGAGAACTTGAGGTTGAATTCAGTCCCCAAGGGACGCTCGCCGAGCGTATTCGGGCCGGAGGCGTCGGTCTGGCGGGGATTCTGACCGATGTTGGGATCGGTACAGTAGTCGAAAACGGCAAGCAGAAGGTCACGGTTGACGGTAAGGAATACCTGTTGGAGACCGCGTTGCGCGCGGAGGTAGCCATTGTTCACGCCGCGAAAGCCGATCCATTCGGCAATCTCACCTACATCCGCAGCGGCCGCAACTTTAACCCATTGGTTGCGATGGCTGCCGACTTTACCATTGCCGAGGCTGACGAAATTGTTCCCCTTGGTTCCCTGGACCCCGAGGTCATCGTTACACCGGGGATTTTTGTCAACATGGTGATCCCCAGCAAGGGGGTGAACTGGCGTTGGGCCTGGGAAGAGAAAAAAGGCGGTTGATCGCCCGGCGGGCAGCCCGGGAGTTGAAAAGCGGGATGATTGTCAACCTGGGCATCGGCATCCCAACGCTGGTCGCCGATTACGTCCCCGAAGGGGTGCACGTGGTGTTCCAGGCGGAAAACGGGATTCTGGGTTACGACAGAACCCCGGAGCCGGGCCAGGAAGACGCTTTCCTGTGCAATGCGGGTGGACTGCCCGTTACCCTTGCGGAGGGAGCATCCTACTTCGACAGCACCATCGCCTTCGGCATGATTCGGTGCGGCCTTCTTGACATCACCATCCTTGGGGCGCTGCAGGTCAGCGTCAGGGGTGATCTCGCGAACTGGATTGTGCCGGGAAAGAGGGTTCCGGGAATGGGGGGCGCCATCGACCTGGCGCAGAAGGCAAAAAGGGTTGTGGTGGTGACAGAACACCTTTCCAGGGACGGAATGTCCAAGATTATGCCGGAGTGCACATATCCTCTCACGGTCAGGGATGCTGTCAACCTCATTATCACCGATATGGCGGTAATTGAAGTGACCGGCGAAGGGCTGGTCCTTAGAGAGGTAACTGAGGAATACAGTATCGAAGACGTTGTCCGGGCCACCAGCGCACCCTTGATTATTCCTAATAACGTTGGCCAGTTTTAGTCTGACGGGGGTTTGATGAATTGCGCGACGCAGTAATTGTCGACGGATGCAGGACAGCGGTAGGAATGTTCGGTAGGACTCTCTGTAATGTTCCGGCTTCACGCCTTGCGACACACGTTCTCAATGATCTTGTCCTAAGAACTGGTATCTCCCGTGAGGACGTAGAGGAAATCATTCTGGGCAACGGTTACATCCATGGCGGCGGGCTGAACATCGCCCGTATCGCTTCGCAGAAAGCAGGGTTTCCCAAAGAAACCCCCGCCCACGTTGTAATAAAAGCCTGCGCATCGGGTCTTAAGGCGATCACCGTAGCTGCTACTGCGATTAAGGCCGGCGAAAGTAAAATGATCATCGCCGGCGGGGCCGAGAGCATGAGCCAGGTGCCTCACCTTGTCAGGTGCCGCTGGGGCAAAAAATACGGCGATCTTGCATTGGAAGACGCGCTGCTGGTGGACGGCCTGGTGTGTGCCCTGCAAAACGAACATATGGGTGTCACCGCCGAGCGCCTGGCCCGCCATTATGGCATAACCCGGGAAGCGCAGGACGAGTTCGCGTATATGAGTCACCGCAAGGCGGCCCGGGCCATAGAAAATGGGGCTTTCAAAGAGGAAATCGTCCCCCTCGAAGTTAAGAGGGGACGGGAAACGGTGGTTTTTGATGAGGACGAAACGGTCAGGAAGGATATCTCACTTGAGCAAATGGGCAGGCTACCTGCCGTATTCCTGGACGGGGGCACGGTGACTGCCGGGAATGCTTGCCCTATGAACGATGCAGCGGCCGTGGTCCTGGTAATGTCAGCCGAAAAGGCCGGGCAATACAACCTCAGGCCCAAGGCCAGGATAGTGGCGGCGGCCAGTGTCGGGGTTGACCCGGCGGTTATGGGCATAGCTCCAGCGCCGGCTACCAGGAAAGTCCTTGAGAAAGCAGGGCTTGATCTTGATGATATCGGGCTGATCGAACTCAACGAAGCCTTCGCCGCCCAGGCCATTGCCGTAATAAAGGAACTTGGACTCAACCCGGATAGGGTCAATGTCAACGGCGGAGCCATCGCTCTTGGACACCCGGTCGGAGCAACGGGCCCGAAACTGACCATGACGCTTCTGAACGAACTGATTAGAAGAAATGAGCGTTACGGATTGGTAACCCTCTGTATGTCCGGGGGGATGGGGATGGCTGTTGTTTTCGAAAACCTCCGTTACAGGGGAGATCGTTAATGCAGGAACAGCTTAGACTATGGTTAAGCGCACGGGCTCCGGAGACAGTGGCCTTCCTCTCACGATTGATCCAGGCGGCCAGCACTTCCGGTCACGAACGAGAAGCTCAGGAATTGATGGCCACGAAGTTGCGGAACCTTGCTATGGAAGTCGACGTGTGGGAACAGGGAGGAGACGACCTGCTTGCCCACCCGTACTTTTGTTCACCCCGCAAAGATTTTACGGGAAGCCCGAACGTGGTCGGCGTCCTGAGGGGGACCGGCGGCGGACGATCGTTGATCATCAACGGGCATATCGACGTTGTGCCGCCGGGCGAGCTTTCAGCGTGGAGTGAGTCCCCCTGGTCCGGGTGTCATACTGAAGGAAAGGTATATGGCCGCGGGGCCACCGACATGAAGGGCGGGACGGTTGCCGCGATATTGGCGGTTGAGGCGCTGTTGGCGCTCGGGGTGCGATTACGGGGCGACGTAATTATTGAAAGCGTTATCGAGGAGGAGAGCGGGGGATCGGGTACGCTGGCCGCGATCCTTCGAGGCTACCGTGCCGATGCCGCTCTTGTTCCCGAACCGTCTGGAATGGCGATCTACGCGCAGCAGCAGGGGTCTATGTGGTTCAGGGTTACGGTCGAAGGACGGGTGGCCCATGGAGGGACCCGCTACGAAGGCGTCAGCGCCATCGAAAAATCCGTTGCTGTCCTCAAACGGATAGAAGAGTTGGAGTATAACCGCAACCTCCGCTGGAAGGATGACCCTTTGTATCGAGGCGTGCCCATACCGGTGCCCATTAACGTCGGGCGCATCAACGGCGGCAGCTGGCCTTCATCCGTTCCTGACCTGGTCACCATCGAGGGGCGCATGGGCGTAGCGCCGGGTGAGGAAATGGAAAGCGCACGGAAGGAGTTCGAAGAGAGCATAGCCGCTTTACAGGAAGCCGACCCGTGGTTTGCCGGGCATCCGGCGAGGGTGGAATGGTTCGGCGCGCAATGGCTTCCCGGCGGTATCGACCTGGATCATCCGATCATACAGTACCTTACTGATTCGTACGGGCAGGTGATGGGGGTTCAGCCGGAGATCAAGGCTTCACCGTGGGGTACCGACGGCGGCCTGCTGACACAGGTTGGGGGTATTCCGACGGTGGTGATTGGACCGGGGGTCACCAATGTAGCGCACTACCCAAACGAGTATATAGAGGTACAGAGTATACTCCAGGCCGCGGAGGTCTTTGCGCTGACCATCATGAAGTGGTGCGGGGTCAGCGATCGATAGCATAGAAAAGATGGCTTCAAAAGAGGACGATGCCAATCTGCAGAGAAATCCTGTGATTGGCATCGTTTTGTTTTGTAAACGCTGATACTGGGTCGAACGTCATTACAGTTGATTGCCCGAGGTCGATCAAATGGCGAAGCTGGGGGAGCGTCTGGCTGCCGTAGCAAGGTACGTCACACCGGATGCAGTGGTTGCTGACATTGGGACAGACCACGCCCTGCTGCCCCTTTACCTGGTGGAAGAAGGTATCTCTCCACGGGCCATTGCGGTGGACGTGGCGGACGGACCCTACACGGCTGCTTTGCAGGCAGTCAGGGAGAGAGGCCTGACTCAACTGGTCGATGTCCGGTTGGGTGACGGTTTGTCGGTTGTACGGCCGGGGGAAGCTGACGTACTGGTCCTCGCGGGGATGGGGGGCAACACGATGCGGGAAATCCTTGACGCGTCGCCGGAAGTGGTTGAAAAAGCCTCCCGTATCATTGTGCAGCCTATGGAGCAGCAGGCGGCCATCAGGCAGTGGTTTGCATCCCACGGCTGGGCGATAGTAGACGAAGAACTGGTCGAAGAGTCAAACCGCCTCTACCAGGTGATCGCGGCCGAGCGCGGCGAACCCTGGGACGCCACGCCCTTGGAGATGGAGGTCGGGCCGCTGCTTGTGAAGAGCAAGCACCCGCTGCTGCCGCGATACCTGGCAGGATTACTCCAAAAATACGAGAAGATACTCCAGGGCATGGAAAAAAGCAGACGCGACCTTCCTGCCCAGCGGGAAATCGAAGAAAAGGTCGCCCGGTTGCGGTCCCTGCTTGCAGACCTGTTCAGCCCCAAGCCTGATCCCAATTAAAAGGAGCGTGCTTTGTTGAGCGCTAAATGTGCGTCGATTGTAACGTTTATCGAAGAACTGGCTCCCAAAACCCTGGCCATGGAAGGGGACAATACCGGTTGGCAACTGGGCGACCCTAAAGCTGCTGTATCCAAGGTACTGCTGACCCTCGACATCGATGAGCGGACCGTTGAAGAAGCAGTCCGGATCGGTGCCCAGTTGATCGTGAGTCACCACCCGCTGTTTCATCGTCCCTTCAAAAACCTGCGCCTCGACTTGCCGGCGGGAGCCCTCGTTGCCCGGCTTGTGAGGGAGAACATCAATGTCTACTCGGCCCACACCAACCTGGACGCCGCCGAAGAGGGCGTCAATGCCGTCCTGGCCAAAGGGTTGGGCCTGGTGGACAGCGTCCCGTTGACCGACGACCCTCCCGGTTTCGGCCGGATCGGCCGGCTGCCCGAACCGCAGAGCTTTTATTCCTTCGTCGCCGACGTCAAGACCGTCCTGGAACTGCCCGCCGTGCGCGCCGGGGGCCCGCAGGACCGTATCGTCAAGAAAGTGGCTCTCTGCGGGGGATCGGGCGGGGACCTCTGGTCGAAGGCTGCCTTTGCCGGAGCGGACGTTTTTGTTACCGGGGACATCAAATACCACGTGGCCCAGGATATCCTGGCCGCCGGGATGAACTTCGTGGATCCCGGTCATTATCCGAGCGAGCGCGTTATCCTCGAGCCCCTTAAAGATCACCTGGAGAAACGCTGCCGCGCCTCCCGCCTGGATGTGGAGTTCGTCGTCAGCACGACCGGCCGGGACCCTTTTATGTACCTGTAGCGGCCACCATGCGCAGTACGTCACCGAGGTTCAGTGCCCGATTGAGGGATAAAACCGAAGGAGCAAGAGCGATAAGCTACATTAGTGATTTTTAAGGCCCCCGGAACCGGGGGCCGTTCTATTTGTTCTTCTTTTTTAACTCCTCTTTAATATCCGGATAGAGAGAGGTACTTTCCGCGGCCATCGATTGTGCTCCGGCTTTTTTCTGTTCCAGCATGGCCTCGATTACCAGGCAAATCATCTCGAGCTGATGGAGTTCCAGCTGTTGCGCGAGCATTAACAGACGGCGGAACTCGGGAGGCAGCGATGATTGATGGGTGCTTTCGGGAGCGAAGAAGTCGCCGAGAGTGATGCCCATCGCCCGGCAAAGCTTATTGAGGACGTTTATGCTGGGGACAGTCCGGCCCGATTCGATCTCACTGATCGTTGATTGTGCCACGCCGGCCATGCGGGCCAAGGCGTTGCCGCTGACCCCTAGGCCTTTGCGTAATTCACGAAGGCGGGACCCAATATCCATAAACATCCTCCTAAGTTACACGTCGGTCTTCTTGCAGGTACAAATCTACCCTCTTATTTTAAATCCTTTATCGGTTTAGCGATAGTATTGGTTAAGTATGGAAATAACAGCAAAACTGCGAAAACAAGGTTAATGGGAAAATACTTTGGCCATTCCGGGAGCAGCCTGGTTTGCACTGCTATAGTTGGCAACGATAACATATTATCGGTGATAACGATGAACTTTGGTTTAAGTATAGCAAAAATTAGAATGGATCGGGGAATTTCTCAGGCAGACCTAGCACGGCAGGCTGGTATTTCCCAGTCTACGGTGAGCGATATCGAAAGCGGGAAGACCGACCCCAGGGTCTCGACCGCCCTGAAACTCTTGTATCTGCTGGATATCAGGTATATGGAGATTGTTTCAAACGGCAAACATTACGGTCTTCGCCCGGTGATGCATACGAGGCCGGGTGCGGACCGGAAAGTCTTTGAAGAGGCCATCGACTGCTTGACGGCCATACGTGGCCGGGCGCAGTTGGCTGTGGAGCAGGTGGAGCGGGAAAGCTTCCCACTGTCCAGGCAAACCCTGGGGCAATTAAGATTACTGATTGACGAGGCCGATAGGCTGGCGCAAATTCTTGGCAGCGGGTACCGTAAAAAGTCCAGAAGATAAGCCCTGCCTGCGGGGCTGCTTGTTTTTCGACAGAATAAGTGATAACATATAATTCGCGGGTGAGTAGGCCAGATGGTCGCGGCCGCTTGAGCGGCTGAGGAAAGTCCGAGCTCCGCAGGGCAGGGTGCTGGGTAACGCCCAGTGGGGGCGACCCCAAGGCAAGTGCCACAGAAATGTGTACCGCCTGTTGGGAAGTGAGAAGTGAGAGGTCACGACTAACTTCTCACATCTCACTTCTCAATAGGTAAGGGTGGAACGGTGCGGTAAGAGCGCACCAGCGGTCAGGTGACTGGCCGGCTAGGTAAACCCCACCCGGAGCAAGACCGAATAGGGGGACAATGGAGTGGCCCGCTCCGTCCCCGGGTTAGGTCGCTAGAGGCGCCTGGCGACAGGCGTCCCAGATAGATGACCATCCACGACAGAACTCGGCTTACAGGCCTGCTCACCCGCGCCAAACTGCGGCATAACCCGTGGTTTGGCCTTTTAATGTGCGGCTGGCAGAAGGGTTACAGCGGAGTTTGCACCTCAGGGAATACGCAGGAGTTATGGAGCTGTTCTTGGTCTTCGACATCGCGAAAGGCATTCCTGCCAGGCTCACGAAGATTCTTCCATCGGTGTTGACTCAGCGCCTGGCAGTGGTGTGGAACCAAGTCAAGTGAAGTAGTTTCTCACCCGGCCGGCGTGACCGGCGGGGTGCATTCGCAGAATGAGCTGGCTTTCGGCATGATCGAAAGGCCGCAGCATTGTAGGTGCAAACCTGCTTGTTGCGGTTTTTTTGCTTTTCGTGGGGACTGCTGTGGAGGTTACCGAGGTGGGTGGCGACGGACTCTCGACGAGGCCACAAGAGCCTGCTTTGATGTTTGCACCGGTCCTCCGTGGGATGCCACCGGATGTAGTTGACGCCGATCAGTCAATGCCATAGCCTGCCACCGGATGGGTCAATTCCCAACCGGCGCCAGTGGCTCAAAAGCACGTCGGCGTTGAGGACAGCCGTCGAAGGTTGATCTACAGGTGGCGGCGAGCTACTTGGCGTGGGAGTAATAATGCCATGACTGTGCCGCAGAATAAGTTTCCAGGTGCCGTTGACATGTCCAGACCTTTCCCGGTATGATGGCGGCAAGGGATTGAATGGAGTTGATTCGGTTATGAAATCGGGAGCCACCCTGGTCCGGGGTTTCACGGCCAAGGACGCCGTGAAGCTCACCGGGGTTCCGTACGATCGCTTGGATTATTGGGACAGAAGCGGTTTTCTCAAACCGGGGATGCTTGCGGCAAGAGGGAAGGGTTCAAAGAGGCTGTATAGTTTTCGGGACCTTGTGGCGCTGCGTACCGCAAGGGAGCTTCGTGATCTCGGTGTGCCATTACAGACGCTCAGGAGAGTCATGGACTATCTACGCCAGATCAAGGAGTTGGAGTACCCTTTGTCGGAGATGCGACTTGTCGTGGCGGGAAATGACATAATTCTGGTCCAAGGGGAGAAAGAGCTTCTGAGTCTGCTGAGAATGCCGGGCCAAGGAGTGCTGCAACTGGTATACAATCTACCCCAAGCCGTTGAAGAACTCCGCCATAGGATCGAGAGACTCGGAGCACCCGCAAGAGATGTGTTCGAGCAAGCCTAACTGAGACTAGTCGCAATATATTCACGCCGTTGTTTTTGTCGAATCAGGGAGGAAATGGTATTGCTTGTGGCGAAGAAGCAGAAGTTGGGGGAGTAGTTCATGCCTTCCAGCATATCGAGTGATGCGTCAACCGCTACCAAGCCACCCAAGGGCAGGCCAGCAGTGCCGACGTACCGGGGACCCCGTCTGCGCTTGGACCCTCATCCAGAGGCTCCCGATCCCGTGAATCTTAAAGAGGTCAGAGCCTGGGTGCGGAGAGCTCCGCGCCCCACCGCTCTGGATCTGTTCTGCGGGGCGGGCGGCCTGAGTCTCGGCTTAGTCAATGCGGGTTTCACTGTGCTGGTGGGTGCCGACAATGATCCTTGGTCCGTCGAGACCCATCGGGCGAACATAGGGGGTCTTGGTTACCTCGGTGACTTGGCGGATCCGACCGATTTTCTCAATCATTTGGATGCTTGGGGGATCAGAAATGTTGATCTGGTTGCCGGCGGGGTTCCGTGCCAACCGTTTTCGCGCGCCGGAAGGTCCAAGATTAGAAGCCTAGTCCAAGCGGGCATCCGTCCCGAGGATGATCCGAGAACGGCTCTTTGGCGTTCCTTCGTTGAGGTGGTCAGGTGTTTGCGACCGCGCGCGGTTCTGCTGGAGAATGTTCCTGACCTGGCGGTGTGGAACGATGGCGCGGTGCTGGTAGGCTTTCGGGATGCACTTCGCCAGCTGGGTTACACGACCACCGCTCGTATTGTAAACGCCTTTGATCACGGGGTGCCCCAGCACCGTGCCCGGTTGTTCGTGATCGGGCTGAGGGCGGGCCGCAGATTTGAATGGCCGGAAGCGGAGCCCATCCAAAACTCTTTGCGCGATGCAATCGGGGATCTACCAGAGGTTCCACCGGCTCACCGCATCGAGCGCCTTCCCTACGAGGGCCCCCTAACAGCACTCCAAAGACGTCTGCGCCAAGGCGTGCCGGAGTCGGATCGCGGGTGGGTCTACGATCACATCACCCGAGACGTCAGGCCTGATGATGCCGAGGCCTTCGCATTGCTCAAACCGGGGCAAACGTACAAGGATCTACCCAAGCATCTTCAGCGCTATCGAAGCGATATATTCACGGACAAGTACAACCGTCTGCGATGGGACGGGTTGAGCCGGACCATCACGGCCCACATGGCCAAGGATGCGTATTGGTACATTCACCCGGAACAGGACCGAACGCTTTCCATACGCGAAGCGGCGAGGGTGCAGACATTCCCGGACTGGTTCCGTTTTGCGGGGGAACCCAGTCACCGTTTCAGGCAGATTGGGAATGCGGTTCCTCCGCTTCTGGCAGAGGCGCTCGGGCGCAATCTTGCCAAGGCGTTGATGCAGCGTGGATGCAGGCGCACCGTCGAAACCCACTTTCGCAAGGACCTGCTGCGGTGGCACAAAAACGACGCGAGGTCCTTCCCTTGGCGGTGCGGGGCGGATCCGTGGCATGTCCTCATGGCTGAAACCTGTCTGCGTCGCACCCGGGCGGACCAAGTCGTGCCCGTATACCGATCGCTTACCGAGATTGCGAAAACCCCCCAGATGATGGTGGAGAACGCGGAAGCGGTGCTGGCGGCCATGCGATCCCTCGGTCTTCATTGGCGGGCCGAGAACATGCTCGAAATAGCCAGGGCAATTGTGGAGCAACACGAGAACAGAGTTCCGAATTCCATCGAGGGGCTGCTCGGTCTACCGGGTGTTGGTGACTACACCGCCCATGCCGTAATGGTCTTCGCCTTTGGTCGTTGTGCGGTGCTGTTGGATACCAACACGGAGCGTGTGTTGAAACGCCTGCGCGGTGTCACGAAGATGGACAAATGGCAGATTCGCTCCGATATCTACGACTTCGCGGGGTCCGCGGGAGCGGATGCGGCCTTCAACTATGCCCTGATCGATTTGGCGGCGCTGATCTGCAGGCCTCGGGAGCCTCTTTGCTCGCAATGTCCCGTGAAACGACATTGTGAATCCGCCGCAGATGATAAGGCTGCGCGTTGCAGGAGGGATTGCAGTAGGGGGGCTGTTGATGGTGAGGTCGGTGACTCTTGTTCCGTCGGCACAGAGGTTGATGGAATCGCTTCGCGACTTGGGCTACGATCTACCCACGGCCATTGCCGATCTTGTCGACAACAGCATTGAGGCGGACGCGACCGAGGTCAGGATTGATTTCCACTTTGCGGGCACCGATTCCTGGATTCGCATCGCCGATAACGGCAGGGGCATGTCACCCCCCGAGCTTGATGAAGCATTGCGGTACGGAACGCGGCGCTCTTATGACGAAAGGCATTTGGGGAGGTTCGGCCTGGGCCTGAAAACAGCTTCTTTGAGCCAGTGCCAGTGTCTGACGGTGGCCACGCGTGCCAGAGAGGAGCCCGAGCGGATTGAGGTAAGACGTTGGGATCTCGCCCACGTGGGAGAAACGGATTCGTGGGATGCTCTGAAACTGGATGTTTCCGAATGTCGCACCGAATGCGTGGAGCCTTTGAAAGAAACCAGCGGGGTCGTCGTTTTCTGGGAGAGACTCGACCGGATTCTGAACTACAGGGACCCGTCCGGCGGTTGGGCCAAGGAGGGTTTCGCCCGTCTTTGCAGGAACGTGGAGGAGCATCTGGCCATGGTGTTCCACAGATTTCTTTCGGGCGAGGCAAGACGAACACTGCCTCTGAACATCTTCATCAATGGTAATCCGGTCAAGCCATGGGATCCATTCGCTCGATCCGAACCGGCCACCCAGTCACTGGGTAGTCAGAAACTCTTTCTTCGCGGTGCCGGACGAACCCTCAGTGTGACCGTGCGTTCCTATGTCCTCCCCAGCGAGGCTCAATTCTCATCGGCCCGAGCCCGGGAGGCGGCATCGGGTCCCAAGAAGTGGAATCGCCAGCAAGGTTTCTACATCTACCGCGCGGATCGCATGATCCAGAGCGGTGGGTGGAACCGCCTCCGCACTCTCGACGAGCACACCAAGCTTGCCAGAATAGCGATTGATTTTTCTCCCATGGCGGATGCGGCTTTCAGGATTAACGTTGCAAAGATGAGCGTGCAGCTTCCGGACGAGATCAGAAACAGTCTGGCGGCCATCGCAAGCGCCGTGGTTGCCAGGGCGAAGGAAGCGTACCGCTCTCATGGGACCGCCCCCCCGGGGCGATCGGGCGGGTCAAGAGCTGGTTCAAGCACGGGGAGTAGGGATGTTGAACGCACGACACCAAAGAGCACAACGCCTTCTGAGTACGAAGCCGAATCTCAACCGGCGGATCGGCGCCTGGCTCGATCGGTAATAACGGTATTGAAGCGTGAGCTCGCCGAACACCCGGAACTCCTTTCAAGAGTGCTGTCGGCCCTGGCCGAACTCAGTGCCGATTTCCTGCCGAACGATGCCGGAAGGGATGATGCGTGGGAGTGAGTACGAGCATAACCTACGATGATGCGTTGCGAATCGCACGCACCCTGATGGATGCCGGTCATTGTGACATCGAGACCGCGATCGGCAATCCCGCAATTCCACAGGAGTACAGGGCCGACATCCGAAATGATCTTGAAAGGGAGCGTGTGATCACCATTCGTGACCCCAACATGGTCGAGGATCACGAGCGGCGGCACACACCCTGGCTGCATGCGGTGGATCGCCAGTCCTGGTACTACTGGCCGCGCCTGAGGGCATTTCTCATTGACCAGAAAGGATGGCCGGAGCCCACCGTCCGCTCCGTCGATGATACCACCGACAGGATCCTGGGGGCCATGGAGAATCCTCTGCAACCTGGTGAGTTCTTCACCCGTGGCTTGGTTGTCGGGTATGTTCAGAGTGGGAAGACCGCAAACTACTCGGCCCTGATTGCAAAGGCGGCCGACACGGGGTACAGGTTGATCGTGGTGCTAACCGGCGTTCACAACTCCCTTCGCCTCCAGACACAGAAGCGACTCACATCCGAGTTGGTCGGTGTGATCAATGGCCGGCCCATTGGTGTGGGCTGGCCGGAGCAGAACCGGGAGTGGCACACGTTTACGGCCCCAAGCATTGAGGGTGACTTTGATCCCGGAAACGCCAGCGCTGCGGCTCTCGCCGGACCGAATCCGATCCTCATCGTGGCCAAGAAAAACTCATTTGTGTTGAATAGGATTATCAACTGGCTTGACACAGCCCACGAGGAAACGCGCAGAAGCGTTCCGTGCCTGGTTATAGATGACGAAGCCGACCAAGCGTCGGTGAACACAGGCGGGAATCGGCCGTTCGAGGATGGAGAGGATTTTGAACTCGCCGATTTACCGGAGGTGGAACCCCCCAGCCGCATCAACGATTTGATTCGCGGTATGTTGAAGCGTTTTTCCAAGGTCGCCTATGTCGGTTACACGGCAACCCCCTTCGCCAACGTGTTGATTGATCACGAGGCGGTGGACGCTATCTCCGGCAATGATCTTTATCCGAGAGACTTTATCGTTGCCCTTCCGCGCCCGCACGGCTACTATGGTGCCCGGGATATCTTCGGGCGGCCGGAGGACGATACCGATGGCCTGAACGTGATAAGACTGGTAGCCGACGGGGATGTGCATCTACTGGTT